>CAZWWX010000003.1:0-163510 GCA_964637775.1 uncultured Caryophanales bacterium | reverse complement strand
CTTAACCTAAATATTTTTTCTCGCTACTAGTTTTGAGTGTGTAACGCTCAGCAATTTGTCTGGTGATGATGGCTAAGGGGACACACGCGTTCCCATCTCGAACACGACCGTTAAGCCCTTAAGCGCCGAATGTACTGGGACCGCAGGGTCCCGGGAGAATAGGACGTTGCCAGGCAAATATTCCTCGTTAGCTCAGCAGGTAGAGCACTCGGCTGTTAACCGAGTTGTCGCTGGTTCGAGTCCAGCACGAGGAGCCATTTTTGGAGAGGTGTCCGAGCTGGCCGAAGGAGCACGATTGGAAATCGTGTAGGCGTTAATAGCGTCTCGCGGGTTCAAATCCCGCTCTCTCCGCCACTTGGTTATATGATAATCTAAACAAAATTTATGGTTAGATAAAACTTTTAAAGCGTAAGGTTACGCTTTAAGAGTTTTTTTCATTAATGGAAATTATTGTGATATAATAGGGATACATCAAAGGTGATTTCGGCTAATGTTACATAGGATTTAGATCTGACGCAGAGATGTCAAAATAAATTAATGTAAAGAGGATGATCACTAATGAAAAGATGGGTTAAGGTCACTTTATTTAGTATTTTGATTATTTCAATTATGCTAACAGGAGTTGTTTTGGCGTCTGACTTATACGAGAAATTAATTAATAAGTATTCGCATGTTCAGGACGAAGAGGAACTTATAGAAAAGTTAAGTTTAATGAGTTTTGAGGAAATAATTGCTGAGATTAATGTTTTGAGTGAAAAGACTGATGCATCGAACTTGATAACACATGCAAATGTACTGAAAGACAAGGCCGCAGATATATCGGTTGCACAATTAGAATCTGAGATAGTAAATGAGAAGAATACTGATATTACACGCGTAATTCTGATTCAGATTAATAGCGCTTTGAACAATGTCACTAATGATAAGCTACTAAAGTCATTGGTGGAACAAGACAATATTAATTTTGAAATTAAACGTAATGCCTTGTTGAGTATATTTAAAAGCAAATCAAATAACACTACCTTTATTGAAAAAATCGCTTTAGGAAACGATGAAAGGCTCGCGTTTCAAGCTATTAAACAACTGAGTCGAACTCATCCTGAGAAAGCAATAAGAATAGCAGATGATATTCTTGACGATTATAACGGAACGATGACTGACAAGGTGCGGGCAGCATTAAAAGCTAAAGCAATATATTTGTCATATAATTCGGCTCCTAATGAGAGAATAGAATTTATAGATTTCTGTGAGAAAATATTGATTGCGAACAACTATGACAGTGAAGCCTATGGGGTTTTCACGGTTTTAAATTCACTTTCTGATACCTTGAGTGAAGAAACAATCACGTATATAGTGAATAATGAAAACATATATAGAGAGTTTAAACTTTTTAGCATTGAACGTAATTTCACTATTTTGCGCTCGATGATTACCGATGAAAATTATACAGAGGATAATTTAAATACAGTTATTAAAGCAATGAAAATAATGCCTATTAAACAACTCTCAGAGCCTCTTGAGAAGGTGATGAAGAGTAAAGAATTAAGTGAAACTGTAGTAAAAGAGATAGAAGCAGTAATATATCTAATTGAAACGGACGGTTTCACAGGTGTATCGGAATAAACCGGTGTGCAGATGTGTCCATTATTCAGAGCGGGTAAATATAATAAAAATAGCGCAAATTATATTAATAATTGGTTGGCTTTTCGCTGGCGATTTGTTATAATGAATAAGTTCGATTATAAGGGTGTAGGCCTTACAAAGCCCTCTCTCTCCGCCACTTGGTTATAATATTGACTAATTAATTGAACAATGATAACATAAAAATCGCTTTAATTATGGTTCGGTAGCTCAGTCGGTAGAGCAGAGGACTGAAAATCCTCGTGTCGGCGGTTCAATTCCGTCCCGAACCACCATTCTTTGTGCCGGTGTAGCTCAATTGGTAGAGCAACTGACTTGTAATCAGTAGGTTGGGAGTTCAAGTCTTCTCGCCGGCACCATTTTTGCGGTGGGGTACCAAAGTGGTCAAATGGGGCGGACTGTAAATCCGCTGCGGAAGCTTCGCAGGTTCAAATCCTGCCCCCACCACCACTTTAGGGGTGTGGTTCAATGGCAGAACAGCGGTCTCCAAAACCGTTAGTGTGGGTTCGATTCCTACCACCCCTGCCATTTTGATATATTACGTGCGGACGTGGCTCAGTGGTAGAGCATCGCCTTGCCAAGGCGAGGGTCGCGAGTTCGAATCTCGTCGTCCGCTCCATTGTTATCTTGTTGCCGTACCAATAACGCTTAGATGGCGGCATAGCCAAGTGGTAAGGCGAAGGTCTGCAAAACCTTTATTCACCGGTTCAAATCCGGTTGCCGCCTCCATATAATAATGTGAAAATATTGTGCCGGGGTGGCGGAACTGGCAGACGCACAGGACTTAAAATCCTGCGATAGGTGACTATCGTACCGGTTCGATTCCGGTTCTCGGCACCATTTTGCGCCCTTAGCTCAGCTGGATAGAGTGTCTGACTACGAATCAGAAGGTCGGGGGTTCGAATCCCTCAGGGCGCGCCATTTATAAATCTATGCCGATGTGGCGGAACTGGCAGACGCACCGCACTCAAAATGCGACGGAGTTTCTCCGTGCCGGTTCGAGTCCGGCCATCGGCACCATTTGCTTAAATCATGTATGATTAATTTATTCATACATTTTTTTTATATTAGCTGCTAATGTTAGTTAATTAAGGAGAAGAGCCAAATGAACCTGTATAATTCAATTAGTCGACGTAGATCATGCCGAAGTTATCAGGAAGCAAACTTGAGTAATAAAGAACTCGAGGCTATAAAAGATGCGCTTGAAAATTTTCGCCTACTTTATCCAGATCTTCCACTTAAATTTCGCTTTGCGAGCGAAACGAAGGGTATGTTCAACGTTAAGGCCCCACATTATCTTGTCATTAGCGGTAGCGGTAAAAAAGGTGAGCAGGAGAATGCGGGCTTTATTGGTCAGCAATTATTACTCTGGCTAGATGCACACGATTACGGGGCTGTCTGGTTAGGTGGCTCTAGAGACGCAACAGAGACTTTTTCCGCATCTGATATTATTGTTATGGCTTTTGGCAGGCCGGCAGGTCCATTCCGTCGTACTATAGAAGAATTTAAAAGAAAACCGATTGAAAGTATTACTAACGATCCGCTTAATAATTGCGTTCAGGCAGTACGTTTAGCTCCTTCGGGAATGAATTTTCAGCCTTGGTATCTTAAGAAAAAAGATAACAAAGTTTTATTCTATCGTGAAATATTGAAACCCCATCTTGCGCTGGCTTATAAGTTAACAAGAATAGATATGGGAATTGCTCTCTGTTATTATTATCTTGCTTGTGAAAAGGAAGGTAGGACTTTTAACTTTACTTTAGGTGGTCAAGCCCCAAGAGTAAGAGGTTATAAATATTATGGTTTTGTTGAGTCATAAAGCTTGCTAATTAAATGAACACTAGCTGATAGCTAGTGTTTTTATTTATATTTATTTTTATCAGTGGATAATCGCTGTCAAAGCATATAAAATATATAATAGGTGATAAATATGAAGAAACTATATGAAGTATATACAGATGGAGCTTGCTCTAATAACCAAGGTGAAGGTGGGCAACCGGGGGGTTGGGGTGTAGCCTTTGTTGATGGCCGAACTTTTTCAGGATCAGCAGCAGCTACAACTAATAACCGCATGGAGATGCAGGCTGCTATTGAAGCGCTTAGAAATACAGAAGCCGGTAGTCGCGTAAAATTACATTCCGATTCGGCTTATTTAATCAACGCTTTTACCCAGGGTTGGTTGACAAAGTGGCAACTCAACGGCTGGCTTACAGCGCAAAATAAACCGGTGGAAAATCGGGACTTGTGGGAGGAATTGCTCATACTTGCTGCAGATCGTGAGGTTGAATGGATAAAAGTTCAAGGCCACTCAACTGATGAGATGAACAATCTTGCAGATAGTCTTGCTGTGGCAGCAATTTGCGAGGCTAATAAAAAGGAAATAAGCACTGCTGGTTCGAATAATAGGATAAGAGTTGATTTGTTGCCTGAGGAGATCGCCTTGTTAGATCAACTATTGGCAGAAAAAGCTGCTCAAGCACCGGTAGAGGAATTAGCGAATGTTTACCGGCGGTTAGCTGAAAAGTTGAAGAAACAGTAAGGTTAATGGAGCTACTCTATGTCTGGTAATATGAAACCCGAGTTCTTAAAGCAAGCTATCAGCAACCATGCTAAGGAAATAGGAATTAGCTTGGTTGGTTTTACAAGCGCTGAGCCGTTTAATCAGATGCAGGCTGTTTTGCAAGACCGCAAAGACCGCGGTTATCAGTCGGATTTCGAGGACTTTGATATTGCTGAACGGATCAATCCGGGCTTGCATCTGCCGGGCGCTAAATCAATTATTGCGGTAGGCTTAGCTTATCCGACTAACTTCACTAAAGAGCTTATGGCTGAGATAGTTGGTGAGGGTGCCGATTGTCTGAAAGTTGGATGTTTAGAAATGAGAGGACAGGTTTCCCGGTCAGCCTGGGGCCGTGACTATCACGAAGTCCTTGGTGAAAAGCTTGCTGATTTGGTTGATTATATTGAGTCCCTTGTTCCCGAATCGGAGAACCGATACTTCGTCGACCGAGGTAGCTTGTTGGAGCGTTCAATCGCAGAGCGAGCAGGGCTTGGTTGGATTGGTAAGAACTCCTTATTATTAAACCCGGTTTACGGCTCTTATGTTTTCCTGGGGGAAATACTAACGACACTGGACTTGCCGGCTGATGAACCAATCAGTGACGGATGTGGTGAGTGTCGGATCTGCATTGATGCCTGCCCTAACCAAGCTATTACTGAGGACCGGGGTATTCAGGCGCAGCGATGTCTATCACAACTAACACAAAAGAAAACCTTGCCGGCAGATGTATATTCCTTGCTTGGCGGTCGGATTTACGGGTGCGACACTTGTCAAGAGGTGTGTCCGGTAAACTGTGATCTAGCGCAGGACACTGAACCGGAGCAGGTGGTTGCGGACTTTCTGCCATTGGTGGACCAAGCGAGACCGGCTTTGCTGGGATTGATGAAGTTAACCAAGCAGGAGTTCCAAGAGAACTGGTCAACAACTGCAGCCGGCTGGCGGGGAAGAAATATACTGAGGCGGAACGCGGTTATCGCTACCGGTAACCTCGGCAAGCGGGCAGGAATAAACAGACAGGGTTTAGTCAATGAACTTGAAATTTTGCTCCAGGCTGAGTCTGAGGAGATCGGTAGAGCGGCGGCTTGGGCTGTGAAAGAATTAAATAAGTAATTAGATGAGTTTGGAGGATTTTTCATGAGTGCTAATGAACACAAAATATTTTATTCGACAGTGGAAACGGTGATTGGACCGCTTTTGCTGGCGGCGACCGACAAGGGTCTGTGCTGGTTGAATTTTGGGAGCGATAGTTCTAATCTGATGCAGTTAACGAGTTGGGCGAAGAAAATGATGGGTTCAGTCGAACTGGTCGAATCTGCTGACAAGCTGGAGGAGGCTAAGCGTCAGTTGACGGAATACTTTGTCGGAGAGCGGCGCGAGTTTACTCTTGAATTAGACCTATACGGGACGGATTTTCAGAAGCGAGTATGGAGCCTATTGCGCGAGATTCCCTATGGAGAGGTTAGGAGTTACAAGGAGATAGCGTTTGGAACGGGCAGCCCTAAGGCGGTGCGAGCTGTCGGTGGAGCTAACCACAATAACCCGATTTCGATTATTGTTCCCTGCCACCGGGTGATTGGTGCTTGTGGAACTTTGGTGGGCTACGGTGGAGGTTTAGATATCAAGAAATTCCTGTTACAGTTAGAGGGATATCTGCCTAGAGAGGAGCAGTTGAGTTAGTGGCCATTAACATAGTTTTGCATGAACCGGAGATACCGGCCAATACAGGTAATATAGCGCGGTCTTGTGCGGCTACGGGAGCGAGGTTGCATTTGATCCAGCCGCTCGGGTTTTCGATTGAGGACAAGATGCTAAAACGCGCCGGACTCGACTATTGGAGTGAGGTAGAGGTTCATGTCTATGATACAATAGAGACATTATATGAAGCTTATCCGGAGGGACGGTTCTTTTATGCGACTACCAAAACCGACCGGCGTTATTCGGATGTGACTTATGAGGATGAGGATTTTCTTGTTTTCGGTAAGGAAACGGCAGGTCTGCCGATGAGTATGCTTGAAGCGAATTGGTCGCAGGCGATCACATTGCCGATGCGCAAGACCAGTCGGTCGCTCAATCTTTCCAATGCGGTAGCGGTGGTCCTATATGAGGCGTTAAAACAGTTGGACTTTGGACCGATAGAAAACTAGGGGGTAATGAGATGAACGAAATTCCATCAGCAGATTATGCGATAATTGGTGGTTCAAGTACCTTTTCAATCGATTTTCCGGAGGCTCTGGGCTATTCGGATGTTGAGGTTAAGGAGTGTGGCCTTGTTTTTGCAACCCCATATGGTGATAGCCCGCCCTTTAAACTATTTACTATTGCCGACAAAAGAGTTCTCACTGTCCGCATGCATGGGTGGAGGCCCGCGACCGGTGTGAGCCGAGCAGATGCTTCTAAGCAATTGTTCTGGGTGCTTGAGCAAGCCGGTGTGACGCGGATTTTCGCTGAGGGCGGAGTTGGCAGCATCAATAATTTATTGGAATTAAAGGATTTAATTGTAGTTGATGATTATATCGATTTTTCCATGAGGCAGGATGTGTCGCTAGGTGGTGCCTACCTATTAACAATGCGTGACCCAATCTGTCCTGTAAACAGTAAGTTATTAGTTGATGCGGCTAAATCTGCTGTTGCCGGAACCGGTCGCCATGTATTCGGTCGGGGGACCTATGTTAATACTGATGGCAGGCACTTCGAATCCCGAGCTGAAGTACAGATGTTTAAGGGCTGGCAGGGGGACGTGGTTGGTCAGAGCATTACACCTGAGGTATATCTGGCACGTGAGATTGGCGCTTGCTATGCCGGTGTTTATATGGTTGTGAATTATGCTGAGGGAATTATCCGCGACTGGGAACATGAGGAATTAAGCGATATTTTTTATAAGGAAGCAGAACTGATTGGTAAGATATTGGTTGATGCAGTTCGTACCTATGATGAACAGAGTGTGAAGTGCAAATGCTGTGAGTATCGCACAGAAACCTTGCTAAAGGAATAGTAGGAGGGAACAACTGATGGGTAAGGTTATTTTGTTTGATTTAGATGGAACGCTAATACCGGCTGACACTGAGTCGTTTATCAAGGATTACATGCTGTCGTTAGCCAATTATATAAAGGATTATTTTCCGGTTGAGGTGTTTATGAAAGGATTGCTGACGAGCACTGAAGCGATGGTTAAAAATGTTGATGGTCGTTTAACTAATCAAGAAGTTTTCATGAAGAGTTTTTTGATGTTAACGGGCTTTGATGAGGGGAAAATTATGCCGGTTCTTGAGGATTTTTATGAAATTGAATTTCCCAAGTTGGAGCGGCACATAAAGTCGACTGAGCTATCGCGTACAGTGGTGGAAACTGCACTAAATCAGGGGCGGAGGGTAGTTATAGCGACAAACCCACTATTTCCGCTGGTGGCGGTAAATGAGCGCCTACGCTGGGTAAATCTCGATGATATCGAGTATGCTCTTGTTACATCGTATGAGAATTCCCGCTTTTGCAAGCCGCAAATAGAATACTATCGGGAAATTCTTGAGAAGCTTGACGCAGATCCGCTGGAGACGATTATGGTTGGCAATGATATGCAGGAAGATATGGTTGCAGCTGAACTTGGTGTGCGTACATATTTAGTTAAGGATTATTTAATTGATAGAGAACATGGTCAGTATCGCATAGATCAGCATGGGAGCTTTGAGGATCTGAGGCATGATATAAATAATAAATCGGGGATTTTTGCATAGGGGTGTGATGTATGGGTTATATTATAGTGGCAACAGCAGTACTATTTATTTTGATTGGCTTTGCATTGAAATATCTGCGGTGGGACTGGCTGATAGCCGGTTATAACACTATGTCTAAGGAAAAGAAACAGCGAGTAGATGTTGAGGGCTTGCGTAATTTCCTGGGGAATAGCATGTTTGTTATAGCTGGAATTTTTCTGTTGATGTTCATGTTTTTACAATTGGGGTTTAAGAACTCATTGATAGCTACTATCGTTATGGCGGTCGTATATTTTATGTTTATGGCGATTTATGCTCAAAGATTTAGCATGGATAAAGCTGAGCAGCGCAAGGGTATTATCGTTATGATTGTAATTTTTGCGTTAAGCGCTGCACTGATTGCTCCGATGTTTTTCTTTGGCGGGCAGGATACCGTGATAACGGTGGGTGATCAAGAGATAAAAATAAGTGGTATGTATGGGACGACGATTGCATTTGCAGATTTAGAAGATGTTAAATTGGTTGAGGAGATTCCGCGGATTTTAGCAAGAACGAACGGATATGCCGCGGGGTCGGTTTTGAAAGGGAACTTTAAACTTGAAGGATTAGGGTATGTGAAACTTTATTTAATGAGCGACAAGGGTCCGTATCTTATAATTCAAGATAAAAAGGGCTATTACATAGTCAACTACAAAGATCAGGGTTTAATAACTGAATTATACGATAAGATTATAAACCATTAATTTGTGCTAAAAAATACATAAATGTATGGATATTTATTCAAGTGACAAGTTATAATTGAGTTGTGAAAAGTTGTATAATTGTGTGTAGATAGCTGTTATGAGTTAGCGGGGAACGAAAACTATTGTACTTGGGGTGCTCGGTTAATGAAGCGGGATGCAGTTAAATTATTGCTACAAGTTTTAATATCTATCGCCTTAATTTTTGTTCCGTTAAGGCTGATCAGTTGGTATATAAATAAACCTGTTGTTGTTTTTGCTAACATGATTTTCTATGTTGCGATCGTATTGTTGATTATCGGATTGACAATGGTAATGATTAAGTTTCTAATTAACAACAATAAAAACTCTGGGGTAAGTAGAATTTTAGACTATTCAAAATTATTAATTATAGATGGCGTTATATTTTTGATATTTAGTTCAGTTTTAACGATGATGATCTGTGGTCTCAATTCTTGATAAATAACGACAAATAACAACAAATAGCGACAAATAACATAGATAATGAAGCGGTATGGCAAGCAATTGCTGTGTCGCTTTTTTTGTTGTTTTGGCAGATATTATTTATTTGCAAATAGCAGGTTTTTAATAGTGACAAACTAGTTTTTATGCTTTATTATGATATAACAATGGTAAAGATTGGTAATCTTACAATAAGATGTAATTAAGTATATGTAGAGCAAGGTTAGGTTATTTATGAGAAATGAACGCCAAAAAGTATTAATTGACCAGATTCGTGAACAGTTAAACGAGCTATTCTTAATTACTGATGAGGAAATTCGTCTTTATATAGAAGAGACGATATTCGAATATGCAAATGAGTTTCGACTATCGACGCAAGAAAAAATTGAATTAGCAGATAGCATTTACAATTCACTAAGAGGGTATGATGTATTGCAACCGCTACTTGATAGTGAAGAAATTACAGAAATTATGATTAATGGTTATGACCGAATCTATATAGAGAGAAACGGGGAAATTATAAAAACCGATGCGGAATTTGTTAGTGAAGAACGGCTTGAAGATATTATTCAATTGATTGTCTCGAAAGTTAATAGAATAGTAAATCAATCATCCCCTATAGTAGATGCAAGGATGAAGGATGGTTCGCGAGTTAATATCGTCCTTCCTCCGCTTGCATTAAACGGTCCGACAATGACAATCCGGAAATTTCCGAAAGAAGCCCTAACGATGGATGATTTAATTTTAAATAAAACTATATCGGCTGAAGCTGCTTCTTTGTTGAAAATTTTAGTGAAGAGTAAGTATAACATTTTTATAAGCGGCGGTACGGGTTCAGGTAAAACAACTTTTCTTAATGTTTTATCTAATTTTATACCGGCGAATGAGCGGATTA
The DNA here is from genome assembly GCA_964637775.1 of uncultured Caryophanales bacterium. Lineage (GTDB taxonomy): Bacteria > Bacillota > Bacilli > Tepidibacillales > Tepidibacillaceae > CAYZPB01. The sequence goes on along the minus strand of CAZWWX010000003.1, from coordinate 153,505 downwards.
TTACAATAGAAGACTCGGCTGAACTACAAATAAAAAAGATTGAGAACCTTGTGCGGCTTGAGATGCGTAATGCTAACATCGAGGGAAGAGGTGAGATTACGATTAGTGATTTAATTCGTGCATCTTTGCGAATGCGTCCGGATAGAATTGTAGTTGGTGAAGTGCGGGGACATGAAGCGATTGACATGCTGCAAGCGATGAATACAGGACATGATGGTTCAATATCAACCGGTCACGGTAATAGTGCAGCTGATATGCTTAGCAGACTTGAAGTCATGGTACTTAGAGGTTCTAACATACCAATGATGGCAATACGTAAACAGATAGTTTCAGCAATTGATGTAATTATTCATCTTGCAAAATTAAGAGATAATTCACGTAGGGTAATTGAGATTAATGAAATTATCGGTTTAGCAGGTGATGAGATTGTATTAAATCCACTGTATCGGTTTACGGAGACTGCGAGCGAGGAGCAAAATCAGATTGTTGGTTCGCTCTGTTCTACAGGTAATGCACTGCGCCATACTGAAAAGCTGAAACTTGCCGGCGTGGGATTACCTGCGGAGATGGGAGGTTCTTTGTGTGGATGAATCAATTTATAATTTGCGGATAAAGTATGCAGATGAAAACCACCCAAGCCTTTTAATTGATCAAATGGGCGGACTAAAAGCTGAAGATCTGATTTGCTTGCAAGCAGATATGTTGAGTGCTCACAAAATACCCGGATACTTACCATTTGCTGTGGAGACTTTTAATCTAGATGTAAGTCTGCATTATGATTTAAGTGACGTAAAATCGTTAGCTAATTATATAGAAGGCAAGGGATTAAGTGTTCAAACCGCTAAAGAATATTATTTAATGATACTTTCTATTTTGCGAAATAGTAGCAAGTATATGCTTGATCCGAACAGATATGTTTTGTCGTTATCATACGTCTTTATCAACTCGGGGGACAATGAACTTTTTTTAATCTATTTGCCGCTAAAAAAGATTCCTGAGAAGCCACAACTGAACAATGAACTGAAACAACTGTTTATAAATCTTTTTAAGATGGTAAAAGGTGTGGAACTAAATTTCTACAATGACATAATCGAATATTTTTCAGATACGGATTTTCAGTTAATGAAGTTAGCAGCAAGGGTTGAAAGTGTAAGTTCAAATTGTGTTATTAGGGAGCAAGCTGCTCAAGAAATATATCCGGTTACATCAATAAAACAAGAAAAAGTGTTTAGGTGGTTTCCTAAATTTCAATCGATGAAAATCGATAAGAAGGGTTCGCAATTAGCGAAAATAGAGAGTGTGGTTGTTAACGATGATTGTCGAAATAAAGAATTAATAGATACTTGTAAATTAATTGCAGATAATCCCTTGTTTAAGTTAGAGCGACATGTAAATGGTCAGGTTGAGACTATTGGATTAGAACAAAAGCATTTCGTTATTGGTAGAAATAAATGCGTTGTGCATTACTATGAGGCGTCTAACGATATTTCGCGAGTTCATCTGGAAATAATACGAGATTTATCCGGTTATTTAATTAGGGATTTAGATTCCAAAAATGGGTCTTACCTAAACGGAATAAAGCTCACCCCGAATAAATTATATCCGGTAGTAGCAGGTGACCGAATTCAGTTAGCAAATATAGAGTATTATGTTAAAAAAATACCGGATAAAGAAGGTGATAGTAATGAATAAAGCAAAACCACTTGAAGTTGGTCAACTTTTTAAGAATCGTTATCGTATTATTTCAATTCTCGGACAAGGTGGGATGGGAAAGGTTTATCTTGCTGAAGACCAACGGATTAAAAATAAAAAGTGGGCAATTAAAGAGGTTGAGAATTCGCAGTTTGATAAAGGAAGTTTTATCAAAGAGGCTACAATCTTAGCTAAGTTAGATCATCAATACCTGCCTAAAATTGTTGATTATTATTATGAGAATGATTTTAATCGTTCCTTTCTGGTAATGGATTATATTGAGGGGAATAGTTTAGAGAGCATTACCGAGAATGGTGGTCCTTTATTTGAGACGCAAATCATAAAATACGCATTACAATTATGTAATCTCTTTAATTATCTTCATAATGAGCAGCAGGAGGCCATTATATATCGAGACCTAAAGCCGACCCATGTACTGATTGACGAGCAAGACAATATTAAGCTGATTGATTTTGGAATAGCAAGACATTATATTTTCGGTAAAGAGATTGACACTGTACAGCTTGGTTCGGTTAAGTACGCCGCACCTGAGCAATTTATCGATAAACAGTCGGATCATCGTGCAGATCTGTATTCTTTTGGTGCGTTGCTCTATTACCTATTTAGTAAAGGCAAGCATTATTATACGCTTCGCAAACCCCTATTTAATTTACGCAATGATTTACCACCTATTGTCTATACAATTATTGATAAACTTTTGCAATTTTCGCCTGATGACCGTTATCAGAATATCCTGGATGTTCAACTTGATTTACAATTAGTTGCCAACTATTACAATGATCAAACGACATTATTAGTTGCCCATCAAGACCAAATAAAGAAAGTTAGTACTTTGACGATAAATACCCGGCAAGTATCTCAAAACACTTCACAGATAATGGTCTGTGCACTCTCTAAATGTGCCGGTTCAACATTTATAACAATTAATCTTGCAAAATTTATAAGTGAAAATAATATAAAACCCAATGTCGTTGAGATTCCGTTTCGCCCATATTTGTTCGACTATCTTGGGGTGGAAAGATCGGCAACCTTGGTTAAGGAAGAAAATATCTTTTACAGTGTTGCACACGAATTGTGTGAACGAAAACCATTGATTAACGAAGGTGTGTATTTGGCTAAAGGTATTGTCTGGACATTAGTTGATCCCCGACGACCTCTAATCAGTGAGTCTGAGTGGGACGATATAATGATGCTTAATCTGCTGTATGTTGCGCGCAAGAAGGGAGTCTCATTGATTGATGTCGGTGATTATATAGAACACCCGGCGGTTGCTAATGCTGCAATGAATGTGGATTGTTTGATGGTAGTTATTGACCCGATTTTGATTAGCATTGCACAAAATCTGCGACGATTATTTAAACTTAGGGAGTTAGCGCAGGCTGGTGTTAAGGTGAAATTAATAATCAATAATTGGACAGAAAGCATTCCTAAGCGTGAGTTGCTAAAGTTCTTTGATTTTGCTCCAATTTATTTTTGCCCTAATGTAGAACAATCGTATATTCATCGTGCTGCATTTAATGGAAATATTTTGTATGAATACAAAGAAGTGAGTCGGTTATTGCAGAGTACTTTAAGCGATCTGGCAGCAGATTTTATTATTGTTAATCCGGATAATCAAAAAAAATTACGAAGTAAATATAATTTTTTAAGAAGGTGAACAAAGATTGTCATATATACAGTCAAGAAATAATTGGTTAAAAAAAATACTAAATTTTATAGTGCCTTTGATTGGTCTGATTTTAATCGTAGTTGTATTATCGGTGATTTGGTTTTGGGAGACTGCCGGACGCGAACACTTCTTATATGAGAAAAGGTTGGTACTCACACAAGACATTGAAAAAGGAACTTTAATTGAGGAGTCGATGCTTGCTTATCAGAGTTATGAGAAGAATATAATTTTTAAAGATGCAATCAATGATGTTAACGAAATTATAGGGTTAGAGGCGGCTACTTATATTCCTAAAGGTACACTTTTACACCAAAAATATTTTGAGCCTTCTGCGGTGACACTGTTAGAGGATCAATATATCGTAAGGATTCCAACTGATTGGATTTATTCTTTACCTAATACATTACGGCGAAAAGATTGTATTTCATTATATTTAATAGGTAAGCAAGGAGGCACGAGCGATATTCTTTTTAAGACGGAAATTGCTTATGTCAAGGACAGCATGAATCGCGAAATAGTTGATGCAAGTAATAAAGAAAGATTGGATGGCACCGGGGTAATTTCTGAGATCTCATTAGTTTTATCCATTGATCAATTGCAACAACTTGAGAGTGCGGTTAAAGAAAATAATAAAGTAATTATTATGTATTCAGAGGAGGCAGCATGATGAAAGTCCATGTGATATCTGAAAATGAAAATTTGATTAAGCTTTTAGAGGAAAGAAAACAATTTCAGGTTAGTCAAGCTGACAGAATAAATGGTAATGAAGATGCTGAAATCGTTATTGTGTCTGAAAATTTGATTAGTTTCGAGATTTTAGTCAGTACTAAGGAAATGTGCATGGCAAATAAAAATCAGAATAGACGTCGAAATAAACAGAAGGTATTTTTCTTGTATGTTGATGAGTACGATGTTGATTCGTTAAAAAATATGGTGACCATAGGTAAGTTACATGGAATTGAATTGTTATCTGCGCAACAAAGTGAGGTAGATATAATTGCTATCATATTGGAAAGTTACCCAAGTGCATTGCAAGAAATTGAAAATGTAATAACGTTTTTTGGCGCTGATAATAAAGTTGGCACAACTATGATAGCGCATTCTGTGGCTGAAATGATGGCGATGCATACAGATTTGAGCATTGGGCTACTTTGTCTTAATAATAATCCGAGTCGAGAATATTTAAAAAGTAATATTAATACCGGTATTGATAATATAAAAATTAAATTATTCAACAATGTACTTAATGCTGATGAGTTAGTGCAGGTATGTGTTAAGGAGAATGATGCCTTATACATTTTACCCGGTGTGGACTATTCGCCGGATGCAAGGCTATTTATGCCCGAACATATAACAAGGTTAATAAATATGGCCTCTAAAAAATTTGATATTGTTTTAATTGATGCCGGTAGTAACATCGATTCAGGTTTAGCGATTGCCTCACTAAAACTTGCTAAAGCCAGATATCTGATAATTACTCAGCAAGAAGTTGTGCGTAAAAACTTTAAAAGAATTGAGAACCAAGTACTTCAAAGTTTGGGTTTAGATATTAAAAAATTTATGCTTATAGTAAACAAATATATAGGGTCTGATTTTATGTATAACAGTCAACAACTAAGCAATATGTATGGAGCAATATTGGCAACAGTTATTCCGCACGCGGATTTCTTCGGTTGGAAGGCAGAGATAGAGGAACAGACGCTATTACATTATGGTTTACGAAGTTATAATAATCAGATTGATTATCTGTGTAAGATTATTTCTCTGCAAAACCAAATAGTATATCAGACTGAGACAAGAGATAATATTATTCGGCGAGCGATCAATAGCCTTGGGGGTATGTAATGTCTGAGAAAAGATTTTTTCTAAATACCTATTTAGAAGAATTAGGTACTACTTGTATAGATTCAGGAGAATCAATCAGCCAGGAAAAACAAATTCGAGTGTTTAAGGAATTGTGTGAGAGAATAAGTCGAAATTTTTTGGACGGTTGGAAAATTAAACAAATCAGTGACACTACTACTTCAGAGCAACTATTGCATTATCAGAAAAGAGCTATCATGGGATATGAAGAAGAGATGAATTATTTTATTTCAAGAATTGAAGAATATCTAAAAGAAAATAATTTGAAGGAATCTTGGTATCCTGCCTGGTATGACAGCCTTACCTCAGCAATCTTTCATGAAAATTGGGGACTAGCCGGTATTGCTCCTTGGAAAAGTATAAAAGAAAGTAGTTCAGCAAAAATTATTGGAGAAAAAATATTCTTTTTGATTAACGGGAAGATGCAATTACAAGAACAAAATATTAGTTCAGATCGTTTAAAGCAATTACGCAAAGCTTTGTTATTACGCAATCCGGAAATTCATCTAAGCCATAAGTATGCGGAAGTTTATATGTTAGATGGAACGCGTATTACTATTTTTGATGATGCTAAAGAGCCGACCATAATCTTTAGAAAATACATTATAGAGCAGCTGACCTTTGAAGAGCAGGCCAGGAGAGGAACTATTCCTGCGGAGATAATCCCATTACTCAAAGCAAAAATTAAAATCGGATACAATGTAAATTTCATTGGTCCGGTAAGGAGTGGCAAAACAACTTTTCTTGAAACATGGCAAAGCTATGAGGATCCTACTTTAGAGGGGGTAATGATTGAGACAGATCCGGAAATACCGTTGCATTTGATAATGCCTAAAGCACCGATTATTCAAATCATTGCCGATGATGAAAACTTAAGTAAGATTACAAAGTCACTAATGAGATCAGACGCTGATTATTTTATTTTGGCCGAGGCGCGTGATGCAGTTGCCCTAGATTTAGCAGTAAAAATAACTATAAAAGGAACTCGACGAGTGAAGAGCACTTTTCATTCAACCGATGCAATCGATTTTGTATATGATGCCGCTAATGAGATTATTTCAAAATATGGTGGTGATTTGCAGTCGATGATGGTTAAAATTGCAAAAGGTTATCACTATTTATATGAATTTGTTCAACTAGAAAACAAATCAAATAAGAGACTAAAAGGTGTTTATGAACTCAGATATAATCCGCAAGATATGAATATTACTGTTCACCAGATAGTTAAATACGATTATTTAACAGATGATTGGACTTATAGATACGATATAGGACAGGACAAAATTGAGATTGCCATGCAGGAAGAGAGCGAGGCTTTGGAAGTTTTTCGAAAAGAGCTAAGTAAATTAGCGGGTAAAAAACCAATGAGTGGAGAAGGAATAAAAAAACCACTTTATAACAAGTTGTAGAGGTTATTGTTTATGCAAGAATATGTAGATTTAATTATATATATAATTTTAACAATTATGTTGCTAATAGGCTTTAAATTAGCCATAGAGCCATTCCGGCGTCAACTCTTGATAAGAATGAATATTTTTAAGCGGTACAGAAAAATAAAGAGTGTAAGTTCCCGAATTACAAAGAATAAGTATTATAGTAGTTTGCTTATGTTATTCGAAACGGCCTTTGAAAACAAAAAGAAAAAGTATTTATATCTATTATTGGTAGGGTCTTTAATGATTACAATCTTGACTACACTAATATTGAGCAAGTTTTTTCATGGTCTAATTTTTATCATAATTTTTTCCCTTGCTCTGGGAACGCTCCCTTATTTATTTTTATTTATTAGGTTACACCGAATGAGGAGAGCAGGAAGCGGGGAGATTGAAGAACTTTTGGTTGAATTGATTAGTCAATATAGAATTAATCACTTTAATATGTATGAAGCGATAGATCAAGCAATTATAAGATTAGATGCAGCACCTTATACAAAAGCAGCTTTAATTAAGTTAAGTATTGCAGTTAAACAGGCGACCTCAGATGCGGAGATTATTATTGCAGTAAATCAATTTAATTTCGTATATAAAACAAACTGGTCCGGCCTTTTAGCTGATAACCTTAAGAAAAGTTTTCTTTATGGGGAGAATATTTATCAAGCATTAGAAGATATTTTGGAAGAATCAAAAATTATGAAAAGTATATATGAGAAGGATCGCCAGATGAATAGTGAGGCTTTATTTATGATCAAATATGTGACTCCATCAGTTTATTTGTTAAGCATCTATGCAATGATTGCAATTATAGGATTTGATTTTTCGAAATTTATTAATTATCAGTTCTATAATCCGGTCGGATTTAAGTTTTTTTCATTGATACTGTTGCTTATGGTGATTAACACTACTATTTATTTAATATTTAAGCAAAGAAAGAGAGATTTTTAATTGTTTGTATTTAATAGTTCAATTCCATATTTGCTTTTTATTACGCTTTTTTCATTATTTTCTGTATTTCTTATGTATAGAAGAGCTAAAACGAAGAAAGGCTATGTAGAGCGCAGCATTACAATTCTCCGCCAAAGATATAATGATTTTTTGAATAATAATGAAGTCGAGTCGGGCTTTTATTTAGACAGAGTTCATAAATTTACTATTTACTATAAGCTACTGCATAGATTTATATTAATAGCAATAATAGTTTTAGGACTTACAAGCTTTGTATTAATCCACATTACTTCGATAAAAACAACCTTTATCATTCTTTTAGTAATTTACTTCATCTTCTTTCCACGTACTACTGTACTAGGTCAAAAAACTATTTATTCTTATCTGTTGCAATTTTATGAAGGGATTTTAAAAAGAGAGCTTGATTTTGAACTCTATCGTTTAATTTTACATCTAAAAAATCTTGCGGTTACAAGCGAATATAAGGAATATAGCTCGGATTATATTTTAAATTCTTTATATGAATCAGCCGATAAAACAAAGCAAGTTATAGCCAAAGTGATCAGACTATGGAATTTAGGAAAGATAGATGAAGCCGCAAGATTTTTTAGTGAGTCAGTTAACACGCATATTGCCCAAGAACTTGCATTAATAGTACTTAAGCTTGATGTGCTTACAACGAGTGAATTGTTAGTACAGATTGATTTGCTCTTACAGATTATTAGAAAGGAGCGTGAAACTAACAAAATAATCGCTAATGAGCATAGGAGCAACTTAGTATATTTTATAGTAATAGCTACAAGTGTAGTTATTATGTTGAACTTTGTTGTCATTGTCTACTATCTCGAAGCGATAAATAATATACAACATTATATTAATTAGATGAGAGGTGAAATTAATGAAACAGTTGATTGTAACAATAGCACTGGTTTTATTAGGAGTTTTTATTGCCAATACATTGATCTTGGGAGATAACGGTAGTCTTCGTGATGGCGCAAATACACTTGCTGAAACTATGCTGACAGAAATTTCGAATGTAAATGCTATAGACTAAAGAGGGCGTTTTATGAAGGAATATATAGTTGGTTTTGCTGTGTTTTTAATATTAATCTTTTTCCCCTTGCAGTGGTCTATTAATCAAATTAATCACTATAAGATTCAAACAGCAAATAATATTGTTTATAATGCGGCACAGAAAGCTAGAACTGATGGTTATTTTAAGCAGACAAACATTGATGAACTACGGACACAATTGATTACTAAATTAAAAATAGAGCCGGAAAGAATCAGGATTAATGTTACTACTACTCCTAAATATCGTTTAGACATTTTTGATGAACGGGAAATGATTTTTTTCGAAGTGGGCATTCCAATAGATAAGGTAATAGCTGCTAATATATTCTACGGAATTAGCGACCAAGATAATCGTTATGAGTATATTATTCAGGGAGAGGTACCCAGTGAGTTGTTGGCAAAATGAAATCATATATAATCGGTATTGCTTTATTTATCCTATTTATGTTTTTTACTATTTTTCAGTCTGACTATAATCGGCACCAAGAGCAGCTACAACTATTAAAATATGTAGCTGAAGAGGCAGCAGCGGCGGCAGCTCAATATATTATTCCTAATTATTATAAGGAAGGATATCTTGTGTTTAATCAGACTGCGGGCAACCTTTCCGCCAATAGTGTTGTTCGAGAAAATATGAGACTTGATTCTAACTTGCAACCTACACTATACAGTCATTGGAAAGAACAGATTTCATATATGATCGATTATTATGATGACTTGAATACGGAATATCCTTACGAGCTTAGCAGACCAGAGTTCAATCTGGTACTTATGATTACAGCGCCGACGGTTATTGTAACATTAAATGCCGGAAAGGCAGATTATAGATTCTATAAAGAACCACCAGATATATTGACCCTGGCTGCTCACGAGTGGCAAGATAGATAGAGATAGAAGATTAAACTCTTCTATCTTTTTTTCTCTATTTTTTTATTTGTCCTAATTAAGGTATAATAAATAGAAACACATCTTTAGGAGGTATTTAAATGGCTAATATTTATGATAAGGCACATGATTTTGTTGCAGCGCTGGTTAAAGAAGAAAGCTATATTAAATTAAAAGAGCTATCTACTAAGATTAATAATGATGGAGAAAGATTCGAGAAGATTCGTAACTATCAAATTAAACAATATGAGTTATATGCGAGGAATGATTCTGGTGAAGAGATACCGGAAACTGAGGTACAAGCAATTAAGGCTGAGTACGAATCCCTACTCGAAGACCCTGAGATTAAACAATTATTTGAGGCAGAATATGCATTTGGGGTTTTAATTACGGACCTATACAAGATTATTAACGATCCGATTAAAGAACTGGCACCGAGAGGACCTGCAGACGAAGAATAGAAATCAGGAAGGTAAAAGATTATGGATATTAAATATTATGGTCATAGCTGCGTTGAGTTAATTGGCGAAAAAGGCTCAATAATTATTGACCCGTATATTACTGAAAATCCACATACCAAGGCTAAGCCCGCTGATATTACGAGCGAGTATATTTATGTTACCCACGGTCATGGCGACCATCTGGGAGATACGCTTGAGATAGCGCGCACTAATAATGCGTTGGTGATCGCACCCTATGAGTTGGCCATGCACCTGAGCTGGGAGAACCTAAGCACTCATGCTATGCACATCGGCGGTAGTTGGCAGTTCCCTTTTGGGAGGTTGAAGGTGCTGCCGGCAATACACGGTTCCTCGATTATCAACAGCTTTACCAGAGAAATTATCTATACAGGTGTTGCGAGCGGAGTTTTAATTGAAATGGATGGCAAAAAAATCTATCACGCAGGTGATACCGCACTTTACAGTGATATGCGACTTTTGGAAAAGGAGTCGATTGATGTTGCACTTCTACCAATTGGTGATAATTTTACAATGGGGATTGAAGATGCATTAATTGCAGCAGTTCTCATCAAAGCGAAATGTACAATTCCGATTCATTATAATACATTTCCGCTGATCATGCAGGATCCGACAGTGTTTGTTGAGGAACTGACTAAAAGAGGACTGCATGCTGAGATTTTGTCGACCAATACTATTTTTACAGTTTAATTTAAATTTGAAGGAAGAATGTAAATGTCTGGATTTACCCACCTACATGTTCATACGGAATACAGTCTGCTTGACGGTGCTGCGAGAATCACTAATCTTGTTGCGAAAGCAAAAGAATTAGGCATGAATTCGCTTGCCATAACTGATCATGGCAGCATGTATGGTACTATTCCCTTTTACCAGGAGTGCCGAAAGCAGGGAATCAAACCAATCATCGGCTGTGAGATATATGTGACTCCGGGCGACCGCCGCGAACGCGTTTCGCGTCAGGAGATGAAGACATATCATCTTGTGCTTTTAGCAACCAACGAACAGGGTTATCGGAATTTGATGAAGATTGTTTCGGTTGGACATCTGGAGGGTTTCTATTATCGTCCTCGTGTTGATAAAGAAACCCTTGTCAAGTATAGCGACGGGCTAATCGCGTTAAGTGCTTGTTTATCGGGTGAGGTTAATGATTACCTGTTAGCCGATGATTATGATTCTGCGAGGACAGCTGCACTCGAATACCGCGAGATTTTTGGACGGGATAACTACTTTTTGGAGATGCAAGACCATGGTCTTGAAGAAGAGGCACGCATTATGCCGCAAATTATCCGACTGAGTGAAGAAACCGGAATCCCGCTTGTCGCAACTAATGATGTTCACTATATTGAACAGGGAGATTCATTAATTCAAGATGTATTAATTACTATTGGCACCGGGACAACGATTGACGACCCTGATCGAATGCAGTTTGCGACAGATCAATTTTTCCTCACATCCAAAGACCACATGCAAAAGAGATTCGCGCACCGACCTGATGCCATCGCCAATACAGCTGTGATCGCCGACCGGTGTAACCTCACCATCGATCTTGGCCAGTCGCTCCTACCAAGCTATCCGCTACCAAGCGGGGTAACCGCCATCGACTATTTGCGTGCTTTGGCAACGAAGGGCGCAGAGAAAAGATACATAGAACCCACAGCCGAACAGCTCGACCGGCTGAATTATGAATTATCGGTAATTGAAAACATGGGATTTGCCGATTATTTTCTAATTGTCTGGGATTTCATGAAATATGCCCACAAAGAGGGCATTATGACCGGTCCGGGCCGGGGCTCAGCAGCAGGCAGTATAATCGCCTACTGTTTAGGTATTACCGACGTTGATCCGATTAAGTACGGTTTGCTGTTCGAACGATTCCTTAACCCGGAACGAATCAATATGCCTGATATTGATATTGATTTTAACTATGAACGGCGTGATGAGGTTATCCAATATGTTTCAAGTAAGTATGGCGTCGACCATGTTGCGCAGATTATTACTTTTGGAACTTTTGCTGCTAAGGCAGCTATCCGTGATGTTGGACGAGTAATGGGCATCCAGTATAACCAGGTTGACCGCATTGCCAAGGCAGTGCCGCTCCAGGTCGGAATTACACTGGAACGAGCGCTTGCTGATGTTAAGGAACTACAGGATGCTTATAATGGCGATACGAAATTGCGACAATTGATTGACATTGCGATGAAAATTGAAGGGATGCCGCGTCATCACTCAACTCATGCAGCCGGTGTAATAATTTCTGACAAGGAATTAACGGAGTATGCTCCACTACAGAAAGGTATAGAGAATCTTTCGCTTTCACAATACCCAATGGGTGTTTTAGAAGAGATTGGTCTGCTCAAGATGGACTTCCTTGGTCTGCGGAATCTGACGATTATCGAAAAGGCGGCGACGCTTGTTGAAGAAACGACAGGTATTAAATTGCAATTAGACGCGCTTCCGGAAAATGACCCAGCCACTTACCAATTGCTCTCTAATGGTGATACCAAGGGCGTGTTCCAACTCGAATCTGCGGGAATAAATAAAGTGCTACGAGAACTTAAACCGTCAACATTTGAGGATATTGTTGCGGTAGTGGCACTTTATCGGCCGGGACCAATGGATTTCATACCGGATTTTATCGCCGCTAAGCACGGCAAAAAGGTAATCGAGTATCCGCATCCAAATTTACAGACGATTCTTGCTGATACCTACGGTATCATTGTATATCAAGAACAGATCATGCAAATTGCATCAACGATGGCAGGTTTTAGTCTGGGCGAAGCGGATCTCTTGCGGAGAGCGGTCAGCAAAAAAGACCGCACAATACTCGAGAAGGAGCGCGAACACTTTGTGGTGGGCGCACAAAGAAAAGGTTATGATCAGGTTGTCGCGAACGACGTGTACGACATGATTGTGCGTTTTGCCAATTACGGCTTTAACCGTTCGCATGCGGTTGCTTATAGCGTTATTGCTTATCAGACTGCATATCTGAAGGCAAATTATCCGGTTGAGTTTCTGACTGCCCTAATTTCAGAATCAATGGGCAATCCGAGCAAGGTTGTTGAGTATATTGAGGAAGCACGTCGCAAGGGTATTAGAATATTATCGCCGGATGTGAAGAAGAGTAAGGCATCATTTTCAATTGAGGAAGGCAGTATCCGCATCGGCTTTGCTGCTATAAAAAACATTGGTGAGAATGTGATTGAAGCGATTCTTGCGCAAAAGGAAGACACGCGTGACTGCACAACCGTTCTTGATTTCTGCATGAAGTCTGATTCGAAACTGTGTACGCGAAAGGTAATGGAATCGTTGATTTTGAGCGGTGCATTCGATTCGTTTGGTGTCCATCGTGCGAAGTTAATGGGCAATCTTGATGATTTGCTTGATAGAATTAACCAAAAACGGAAACTTGAAGAAGACTTACAGATCTATTTATTTGAGGATTTTACTAATGAGGTTAATAATGAATTTGCTTGGATCGAAGTGAGAGAGTATGCATTTCTTGACTTGCTGAAGAAGGAAAAAGAGGTCTTGGGGCTTTATCTTTCCGGACATCCACTTTCTTCATACAAAGAGATGATTGAGCGTTACACAACACATAATTTCGACGAACTGGCGCAACTTTCCGAAGAAACGCTGGTAACCCTTGGAGGAATGGTAACGGATATTAAACAGATTCTTACCAGAAGAAAAGAGCAGATGGCATTCGTCCGTTTGGAGATTATCGGCGATGAAATAGAGTTGATTTTCTTTCCCGAGTCGTTTCGCCGTTATAAAGAACAGCTCGAGATTGATCAAGGCATCTTGATTCAGGGTAGAGTGAGCCACAACGAGGAGATAACGAAAATTATTGTTAATAAGCTGGTGACACTGGATGAATTGGTTGCCCGCAATAACTAAAATCATGACAAATCTAAAATTTATGATAAACGGGGATGAAATAGTGGATAAAATATACGAAGAGTCACTTGAAATGCACAAGGTCAAGCGTGGCAAACTTGAGATAAAAAGCAAAGTAAAACTAAACGACGCAAAGGACCTTAGCCTCGCATATTCGCCGGGAGTGGCTGCGCCATGTCTGGAAATTGTCGATAATCCGGAACAAATCTATGATTATACTGCGAAAGGCAATATGGTGGCGGTTGTGACGAATGGCTCGGCTGTTCTCGGACTTGGCAATATAGGGGCGGCGGCTTCCCTGCCGGTAATGGAGGGCAAGGCGGTACTTTTCAAAGAATTTGCCAATGTTGATGCTTATCCCGTCTGCATTGATAGCAACGATATTGATGAGATAGTCCGAACAGTGAAGTTAATCGAGACAAGTTTTGGTGGAATTAATCTTGAAGATATAGCTGCACCAACTTGCTTTGAGATTGAGAGGCGACTAAAACAAGAACTAAATATTCCTGTTTTTCATGATGACCAGCATGGGACAGCGATTGTGGTTCTGGCCGGATTGATCAATGCCCTAAAACTTATCGGCAAAGACTTTAGTCAGATTCGCGTGGTAACCAGTGGTGCCGGTGCATCCGGTACAGCGATTATTAAGCTCCTAATTAACTATGGTGTATCTGATGTCATCATGTGCGATTCTCATGGTATTATTTATCAAGGGCGCCCAAACGGTATGTCCCCTACCAAAGCTGAACTTGCTGAAATGACTAATCGGGAGCGTCTAACAGGGTCTTTGGCGGATGCCTTGAGTGGAGCTGATGTTTTTATCGGTGTATCGGTTGCGGGTGCTTTGACCGCGGATATGATCGCAACTATGGCAAGTGAGTCAATTATCTTTGCGCTGGCAAATCCGGAACCTGAAATATTGCCTGATGTAGCGAAAAAAGCAGGTGCGCGTGTAATCGCGACCGGTAGATCTGACTACCCGAATCAAGTAAATAATGTTCTCGCTTTTCCGGGGATATTTCGGGGAGCGTTGGATGTACGGGCAAGCGATATAAACGAAGCGATGAAGTTGGCGGCAGCTAAGGCAATAGCCGGTTTAATTACAGACACCGAATTGAATGAAAACTATATTATTCCCAATCCGTTTAATCAGCTGGTTGTGCAAGCAGTATCGTCAGCGGTTGCTGAGGCGGCAATCAGAACCGGCGTGGCAAGAGGAGGAAGAGGCGATGAGTAATTGGTTTACAACGAGCCTACGGGTTCGTTATAAAGAGACTGATCAGATGGGTGTTGTTTATCATTCGAACTATTTTGTGTGGTTTGATATTGCACGTACCGAGCTGATTCGCAGTGTGAATATTAGTTTTCAGGATATGGAGGATTCCGGTTTATTAATGCCGGTCATTGATGTAAATTGTCAATACCGAGTCCCCGCAAAGTGTGATGATGTATTATTAATTAAGGTTAAAATTTCGCGTTATACAAATCTTAGAATGAATTTTGTGTATGAGGTCATTCGAGAAGCTGACAATCAATTGTTGGCTACAGGCGAAACCAAACATGTGTTTATTGATCGTAACTTTAAACCGAGAAGACTTGATAAAGAAATACCGGAGTATCATGGGAAAATGCTTCAATTGTTCAATAGCTAACCGTTTATAATCGTCTTATTATTTACATTGTTACGGTTTAAGTTATAATAGGTGCACGAGGTGATTTATTGTAGGGCAAAAAGACAAAAGAAGAGGTGAATCAATTGCATCATCTGCAGGAATTAGAAGATTTAATTGCTGACAAGTTGATTTTTCGCCAATTTTCTAAGGAAGAAAGAGACAAGTTACTGGAAAAAGCTGTTAAGGTTAATTGGGAAAAAGGAGATACTGTAAGTTTAACGGGTAACCGATATCCGTATGTAATAATTATTGCCAAGGGTTTAATTAATGCCAATAAGGATTCAATCGAGGGCAGGAATTTCACTCTAAAATCTTTTGGTGAGGGCGACGCTTTTTGGGGGCATGCGCTGTTTCGCGATAACCCGACACCCTCAACGCTTGTGGCTTTTAAACCAACGATAGCATACCAATGGCACAAAGATGATATCTTGCCAATAATCAAGGAGAGCAAAGGCGCCCTTTGGGATTTGTGCGTTCAACTTAGCCAGAGAACAATTGAAGCTAATATGGCGATGGAGGAAATTGTATTTAATCCGGTAGTTAATCGATTAGCTCGTCTGTTGGTTGATCAGTTTGATAAGGTGGATAGAAATCACATTCCACGAAACATGACATTAGATGAGATGGCTGCCAAAATTGGCACAACGCGTGAGGTTGTCTGCCGTTTACTTTATCGTCTCTCTGATGAAAATCTTATACAAGTTGACCGCACTAAATTTATACTTATTAATAAGATTGAACTTGAGAAGTTAGCCGATGGTGAAACGGTAACAAAACGTAGTTGGAGTTAAGCAATTATATATTCATAATAAAAAAACCCGGTAAGTGTTTCTCTTACCGGGTTTTTGTTGCTTAAGATACTATTCTTTTTCCAGCATTCTTGCCTTAATAACAGGAATCATAAAGGTGACGATAATAGCTAATCCCATTAGACCTTGATATAGATAGTCATAAGTTGCTGTTCTAACAGTTTGTGTAACGAAGCCCATTATCATAACTCCTAAACCGCTCATCATTGCAAGGTACCAACCAACAAGATGGCGACGAGCAACAAAGTAAATTGCCAAGAATAATAATACTGTTGCTATCCAACCGATTGCCATTGTTGGGAATAGAATGAAGATACCTTCAGCGTAGTGAGGTCTAGCAAAGTGGCCGTCAACGATACGGCAAGCAGCGTGACCATTGGAGAATGCTTCTGCAGCTGTAACTCCGAGAATTAAGAATACCCAAGCATCGATTAGTTTTTGTTTCATTGTTGCGCTTGTCGCAAAAACTACTGTAAAGTAGGCGATCAAGCCAACAGCAACGAACCATACACCGTTAGGAATACCTACTTTTGCGAAGTTTAGATAAGGCACCGTCATGTAAGCTCCACCCGCAGATGGGACGGATAAACAGAGCAGCGTTAACGCTCTCGCCCATTTTGCACCACTGTAGAAAGCTTTAGCGATTACAAGCAATACCATACCTGCAAACATAGTGAGTGAAGTCCATAGTGGGAAGAAAAATCCTACAAGTTCTCGAGTCGTGCTGATTAGAGAAGCGTTAGGGTCACCTGTTGCATAGAACTTGTCGATCCTTTTAGCTTGTTCTACTTGAATTAAATCAAGTGCAGCCGGAACAGTAAAAGGAAGCACTGCAATCATTAGGATTGCAGCAATTAGAACTACTGCTAATACCGTAATTCTGGTTTGTTTTGAAAGCTTTAGATCCATTTTTAAAACCCTCCTAATAAATATATGATTTCATATACTAACTGTAGCAGATAAACAAAAGTGAACAATTAACTCAGGTTAATAAATCGCAAAAAAAATAATCATTCTTTAATAAAGCGTAATAATCGCATATAATAGTATGCGACACTTATTATCGACTCGCATAACGGATGAAGGGTGGTACATTGCGTATGTCCGAACTAAAAACGTTTATGGAAAAACAGAGTCTATTGTCTACTTTTACTTCTGCTGAACGTGAGCAGTTAATTTCGCGCGCGGAAAGGGTTGAGTTTGAACGAGGGGAATATATTCATCTAAGCGGTGATAATTTTCCTTATGTATTCATTCTGACTGAAGGCCTAATTTATGCGATTAAAGATCTGGTAACAGGTAGAAGTGTTACAATGAAGCGTTTTAATGTTGGTGACGTATTCTTGGGACATGCATTATTCGCGGATAATCCGACCCCATCTACTCTGGCGGTTTTCCGACCTTCAGTAATTTATCGCTGGCACCAGCGGGATATTCTACCAATTATCAAGAACAATGAAGATGTACTCTGGAAGATCTGCTGCCAGCTTAGTAATCGTTCACTCGAGGCGATGCAGATCGTAGAGGAGTTTTCTTCGAGCCCGGTTAGCAATCGCTTGGCGCGACTCTTAGCAGGGGAGTTTGTTAAAGCCGGCGAAAGTTGCATTCCGCGAAACTTGACGTTAGACGAAATAGCCTCGTCGATTGGGTCAACTAAAGAGGTAGTTTGCCGTTATCTGCGACGGATGTCCGATGAAAATTTGATTCAGGTTGAACGTGACCGTTTTGTACTGGTAAATAAGATTGAATTAAAGAAATTGGCTGATAGTAGCTATACGGACGACGAAAACTGGGAAGAACAGAATGAATAGTTATTCACAAGAATGATTAAATATATTAAAATTAAGTGACTGCTGGATGATGAAATGCATCTTAACAAATAAGAAGATGAGGGGAGACTGATTATGGAGGAAACTAAAGGTTTAGACGGGATTATTGCTGCCAAATCAGCGATTACCTATATTGATGATGAGATGATAAGATATCGCGGTTATCGCGTTGATGACCTTGTTCATAATGCTGAATTTGAAGAAATTATCTATCTGTTATGGTATGGAGAATTGCCAAATATTGATGAATACATGGAATTCAAAAAAGAACTTAAAAAAGACAGCAATCTTTCAGATAATATAATTACCGTGATGAAATTGTTGCCGAAGAATGCAGATTTTATCGATGTGATGCGTGTAATTATTTCGATTTCGGCTTTATATAATACTGAAGTTAAGGATTTCTCGCATGCTGCTAACTTGAAAAAGGCAACTTTTCTAATGGCGCAGATTGCTCCGATTGTTGCGACGTTATTCAGAGTGCGTAATAATTTAGAGCCGGTTAAGGCTAATCCGAAATTAAGTTATGCGGCAAACTTTCTATATATGTTGACCGGCGAAAAGCCGGATGAGCTTGCTGAGCGAGCATTTGATCAGGCGCTAATACTCCACGCTGATCATGAGTTTAATGCTTCCACATTTTCGGCGCGTGTAACTGTGTCAACATTGTCTGATATGCACTCCGGTGTAATTTCAGCGATGGGTGCGTTAAAAGGAAGTTTACATGGCGGTGCCAATGAGCAGGTAATGATGATGCTTGAAGAAATTGGTGATCGTTCGAGGATTAAGGAATATATTGACAATAAATTAGCTCAAGGCGAAAAAATCATGGGAATAGGTCATAAGGTTTACAAGCATGGTGACCCGCGTACTATACATTTGAAGGAAATCACCCGGCAAATTGCGGATTTAAAAGGGGATATGAGCTATTTTAATCTTTCCTGTGAAATTGCAGACTATGTATATGAACAGAAAAAATTATTACCCAATGTTGATTTTTATTCGGCAACACTCTATAACTATCTGGGTATTTCCAAGGATTTATTTACTCCGATTTTTATTATCAGTAGGATGTCCGGTTGGACGGCACATATTATGGAACAATATGAAAATAATCGGTTGATCAGACCGCGCGCCAAGTATAGTGGACCGGAAGATCGTAAATATATACCGATTTCTAATCGATAAAGAGCATAGGAGGATTTTGATGAGCATTTTTGAAAAATACGAACTGCCCACGAGTGGCGCCAAAATTACAATTGAAAA
This sequence comes from uncultured Caryophanales bacterium, assembly GCA_964637775.1. Taxonomy (GTDB): domain Bacteria; phylum Bacillota; class Bacilli; order Tepidibacillales; family Tepidibacillaceae; genus CAYZPB01. The sequence goes on along the minus strand of CAZWWX010000003.1, from coordinate 133,967 downwards.
CGGGAAACTTCAAGTTCCCGACAACCCGATTATCCCGTTTATTGAAGGAGACGGTACCGGCCCTGATATCTGGGCTGCCGCGAGTCGAGTAATCGATGCAGCTGTTACCGGTGCTTATAAAGGGGCGAAGAAAATCGCCTGGTACGAGGTTTATACAGGTGAAAAGGCGTTTGCCAAATGGGGCGAGTGGCTGCCTGCGGACACATTAACTGCGCTTAAAGAATATTTGGTAAGTATTAAAGGACCGCTGACAACGCCGATAGGCGGTGGCTTTCGTTCACTTAATGTTACATTGAGACAGGAACTTGACCTTTATGCCTGCGTAAGACCGGTTCGCTGGTTCACCGGAGTTCCGTCACCGGTAAATAATCCGGAGAATGTTGATATGGTTATCTACCGCGAAAATACCGAAGATATTTATGCGGGTATTGAGTGGGAAGCCAATTCAGATGGCGCAAAAAAAATTATCAAGTTTCTTCAAGAGGAACTTGGAGTCACAAAAATCCGTTTTCCCGAAACTTCATCGATTGGTATTAAACCGATTTCGATTGAGGGAACTGAGCGACTAGTTCGTGCGGCAATTGAGCATGCAATCAAGCATAAGAGTGCAACTTTAACGCTTGTCCATAAAGGAAATATCATGAAATATACTGAGGGTGCGTTTAAAAGTTGGGGTTACGATCTGCTGGAACGAGAGTATGGCGACTATGTTTTTACTTGGAATCAATATGATCGAATCGCTGAAACAAGCGGAGTTGACGCAGCTAATGCTGAACAAGCAGCTCAACTTGCGGCGGGGAAAATCCTTGTTAAGGATATGATCGCAGATGCATTTTTGCAACAGATTTTAACGCGCCCCAAAGAATACGATGTTATAGCAACGCCTAACTTAAATGGCGACTACATTTCTGACGCTCTGGCAGCCCAAGTTGGCGGTATCGGTATTGCGCCGGGAGCTAATATTAACTATGAGAGTGGGGTAGCAATTTTTGAGGCGACACATGGAACGGCTCCGAAGTATGCCGGTCTTGATAAGGTTAACCCATCTTCAGTTATCCTATCGGGTGAGATGATGTTGCGTTACATCGGCTGGGATAAGGCAGCTGACAAGATTATTGAGGCAATGGAAAAAACGATTCAGAGCCGCAAGGTTACCTACGACTTTGCTCGCATGATGGATGACGCGATTGAACTTAAGTGTTCAGAATTCGCGGATGAATTAATTAATAATATGTAGTGGATGTGCTGAGAAAGCAGAGTATGGAGGCTGATTAGATGCGTGAGCTAAATGCGAATGAAATCTTGATTGCTGTCTCAGATCTTGTGAAGCGAGCGAATTACGATTTGAACAGCGATTTGCTTAATGCTCTTCTTGCTGCCGAGAAGATGGAAGAGTCGACAATTGGTCAGGAAATTATTAAACAGTTAATAGAGAATCAGGAGATTGCCCGAAACGAAGATGTGCCAATCTGCCAAGATACAGGATTTGCTGTTTTTTTTGTTGAGCTGGGTCAGGATCTTCGCATTGTGGGCGGAGACATTGAGTCAGCTATTAATGTGGGTGTTAGCCGTGGTTATCGTGAAGGCTACCTGCGCAAATCGATCGTAGAACATCCGTTTAATCGCACGAACACCGGTGACAACACTCCGGCGATTATTCATTACAGAATCGTTCCCGGTGAGCGTCTTCGCTTGCGCTTTATGGCGAAGGGCGGTGGTAGCGAGAATATGTCCTTTAGTCGCATGTTAACGCCGGCTGATGGTGTAGAGGGCGTAAAAAATTTTGTGTATGAATCGGTTGTAGCTGCGGGTGGCAGACCTTGTCCGCCGATTATTGTCGGTGTTGGTATTGGCGGCACTATGGAAAAGGCTGCCCTTCTTGCCAAGGAGTCGCTTTTACGGACTATAGGAGAGCGTAATCCGCTGCCGGATATTGCCGCACTTGAAGAAGACCTGCTAAAGCTAATCAATAAAAGCGGTATCGGACCACAAGGTTTGGGTGGTAGGATTACTGCGCTTGCAGTAAATATTGAGATATTTCCAACACATATTGCGACCTTGCCGGTTGTAATCAATATTGGATGTCACGCAACCAGGCATCAGGAAATAATACTTTAGAACAGGTGTGCATATAATATTAGAGATTTGTTGAAATAGTACGATTTCGACTGAAGGAGAAAGAAATGACAGTTCATCGGATTAATACGCCATTAGATGTGTCAACTGTTAAAAAACTGCATGTCGGTGATGAGGTATATCTGTCAGGCACTGTTTATGTTGCACGCGACACTGCACATAAACGGCTGATTGAACAGATAATTGCCGGGCAAGAGTTGCCGTTTGATTTACATAATCAGATTATCTATTACATGGGGCCAAGTCCTGCGAAACCCGGTGCGGTTATCGGATCAGCGGGGCCTACGACTAGTTCTCGGATGGATCCGTATACACCAACTTTGCTCGAACACGGACTTCGCGGAATGATTGGCAAGGGTGAACGTAGTAAGGAAGTACGTCAGGCGATAGCGAGGCATGGCGCAGTTTACTTCGTTGCTATAGGCGGAGCGGCAGCACTTATCTCAAAGAGTATTATCAAAGCGGAGACTATTGCTTATCCGGAACTTGGTGCGGAGGCGGTTCTACGACTGGAAGTTAAAGATTTATTCCTAATTGTAGCTAATGATAGCTTCGGTGAGGATTTATTTTCGCTTGAGGTCAGTAAATTTCAAGAATAATCAAATAATTATAATGTATAAATATGGAATTTATATAGCCAAAGCCGGATAAATATGTTATCATAATTTAGTATAGATATGAGCGATAGGTTTATAATAGTTGCTTTGCAACTTAATTATAAAAATAAAAATACTAAGGGGGTATTTATTTATGAAAACAACTCGTAAATTGCTAATTCTTATGCTTGCAATAGTGCTGGTAGTTAGCTTAGGTCTTATTGGTTGTACTAAGAAAGACCCAGCTCCAACCGATAAAGACTCAGCAGCTGTTCAAGCACTAAAAGCAGGTCTTAAAGAATTAGGACTTGAAAAGTTGCCTACAGTAAAGCTTAGCTACAACACGAACGATGCTCACCAAAAAATTGCTGAAGCAGTTCAAGCTATGTGGCAAGAAGAGTTAGGTGTTGACGTTCAACTTAATAATATGGAGTGGGGCGCATACCTAGACACATTATCTGAAGGTAGTTTCCAAATTGGACGTCTTGGTTGGTTAGGAGACTTTATGGATCCGATGACATTCCTTGATTTCTTTATTACCGGCGGTGGTAATAATGATGGTAGCTACAGTAATGCCGAATATGATTCGTTAATTAACCAAGCTAAGGCAACCGGTGACCAAGAAAAACGTTTAGAGTACCTATCTAAAGCAGAAAAAATTCTTCTAGACGAAGCCGGTACTGCACCTATTTACTTCTATACAGAAGTACGCGTAAGACAAGACTATGTTAAAGGTGCAATCCTTCATGGTGATGGAAGCAGAGATTACACTTGGACTTCAATTTCTGATCCTGCATATGATAACAATTTAATTCTAAATGCTCGTCAAGAGCCACCAAGCTTAGACTCAGCTACAGCTACTGACACTACTTCTTTTGAAATTCTTCGTCTTCTTCAAGAAGGTTTGACAAGACTTGATAAAGAGAGTGAAGTAACACCTGGTTCAGGTATGGCCGAATCTTGGACAGTATCTGAAGATGCACTTACTTATGTATTTACATTGAAAGATGATATTTATTGGTCAAATGGCGACCCTGTAACTGCACAAGACTTTGAATATGCATGGAAGCGCGTTCTAAATCCAGATACCGCTGCTGACTATGCTTATCAAATGTATGTACTGAAAAACGGTGAGAAATATAACAATGGAGAGGCTACTGCAGATCAAGTTGGTGTTAAAGCTATGAACGCTAAAACACTTAAAGTAGATCTTGAAGCACCTACACCTTATTTCTTACAACTTACTGCATTTGGTAGCTTCTATCCAGTAAATGAAAAAGTTGTTAAAGCTAACGCTAACTGGGCTGCTGAAGCTTCTACATTTGTAGGAAACGGTCCTTTCAAACTTCAAAGCTGGAAACATGATGATGAAGTTGTTGTTGTTAAAAACGACAAATATTGGGACAAAGACAATGTTAAACTTAACTCAATCAAATGGGTAATGGTTAATGATGACAATACTGCTTACCAATTATACAAAAACAACGAAATTCATGATGATACAGCTCCTCAAGAGTTAACTTATGAACTTCTTCAAAAAGGCGAAGCTACATCTGTACCTATCTTAGGTACTTACATGTATCTGTTCAACTGTGAAGACGAAATCTTTAAAAATGCTAACATTCGTAAAGCTTTCTCACTTGCAATTGATCGTGTAGCTATCGTTGACCAAATTCTAAAAGGTGGACAATTACCTGCAACCGGTTATGTTCCTCCGGGCGCATCTCCGGATATGGATGTTGATTTCCGTGAATATAACGGTAACCTTCTAGAAAATAAATAATAGTAAATTATCAGAAATGGCGTGCATTTGCACGCCATTTTTTTTATCGTAAAATTCATTAAAATTAATTTTAATATGTATTTTCTTTGTTTTTAGTGGTATAGTAAAGACTATATTTATACATATCCTTATTATTATGTTGTTATCGACTGAAAGCAGCATATTCTAATACAAAACAGCAGATGTACTATGGGGGTGTTAATATTTGCTAAGGTTTATTGTACAACGTGTTTTTATGCTTATCGTAACATTATGGGTTATCATAACCATTACGTTTTTACTAATGAACTTTGCTCCGGGAAGCCCGTTTAATAAAGAAGGAAAAATGCCGGAAGCTACACGAGCTAACCTAGAAAAATATTATGGTTTAGATAAACCGCTACCAGAGCAATATTTAAATTATTTTAAGAAACTTCTTAAATTTGATCTTGGTCCTTCCTATTTTTCGAAATCGAGAACGGTAAATGATATTATAGCCGAACATTTTCCGGTATCAGCAGCATTAGGGTCTGCTGCACTTGGGTTTGCCCTTTTATTTGGGCTGTTACTTGGCATTATAGCCGCCTTGAAGCGAAACACAATAATTGATTACACGGCCACGGGGATAGCGGTTTTGGGTGTTTCAATACCGAACCTTGTTCTGGGGCCAATTTTTATTTTAATATTCGCTGTTAATCTTAAATGGTTGCCGATAGCGCGCTGGGACTCCTTAGCGCATATTGTGTTGCCAACAATTGCGTTAGGATTGCACTCAACAGCGATAATTGCGCGTTTAATGCGTTCTAACATGCTTGAGGTGCTCGGGCAAGATTACATCCGAACTGCAAAAGCTAAGGGTTTAAATAACCTTTCAGTTGTCTGGAATCACACTGTTAGGAATGCAATCATGCCGGTTATTACCATACTGGGACCGCTCGTTGCCGGGTTATTAACAGGAACGTTTGTTATCGAGCAAATTTTTGCGATTCCCGGGCTTGGGAAATATTTTGTTAACAGTGTTACTAAGCGTGATTATCCGGTTATTATGGGTACGACAATCTTTTTTGGTGCGATACTCATTATGGCCAACTTTATTGTTGATATCTTATATAGCATAATAGATCCGCGAATTAAGATAGGGGTAAGGGGTGACTGATATGGCAGAAATAACTCGCGAAATGTTTAGGAAGCATACTGTTGATCGGTCAGAGGCTGAAACAATTAGTCGTCCAAGCACCAATCTACTTAAGGATGCTTTAAGAAGATTACGAGAAAACAAGTTATCGATGATAGGCCTATATGTAATTATTTTTATGATTTTCATGTCAATTGCCGGGCCATTTATGACTGAGCATGGTTACAGAGTGGTTAAATTGATTGATCAGAATTTAGTACCTTCGGCTGATCATTGGTTTGGGACTGACCACCTTGGTCGTGACATCTGGGCGCGTTGTTGGCAAGGTGGACGAACTTCATTACTTATTGGTTTCTTTGCGGCCGGCATTGACCTTGTAGTTGGTGTGATCTATGGCGGTATATCCGGTTACAGTAGTCGTCGTGTTGACCAAATAATGATGCGTATTGTTGACGTATTATACGCACTACCTTATTTATTAGTTGTTATCTTAATCATGGTTGCAATCGATAGACAGGGTATTTTAACAATTGTCTTAGCGATCGCTGCCACCGGCTGGGTGGGAATGGCGCGACTCGTTCGAGGGCAGATCCTCCAACTAAAAGAGATGGAATTTGTTTTGGCTGCAAGAACACTTGGTGCAAGCACAACTCGCTTACTTGCCAAACATTTGATTCCTAATACTTCAGGCATGATTATTGTTAACCTTACTTTGACAATTCCGGCAGCTATCTTTGCGGAGGCTTTCCTAAGTTTTATCGGTATCGGTGTTTCACCGCCTGATACGAGTTGGGGGTCGATGATAAATGATGGTGTTGCTGTTATGTTAACAGGATATTGGTGGAGGTTAGTTTTTCCAGCCATACTGATATCTGTTACGATGTTCGCATTTAATGTATTTGGTGATGGATTAAGAGATGCCCTTGATCCGAAGTTAAGGAAATAGGGGGTGGATGAAATGACAGAGAGCATATTAAGTATAAGAGATTTAGAAGTTTCATTCTTCACTTATGCCGGCGAAGTTCAGGCAGTTCGTGGTATCACGTTCGATGTTTTAAAAGGTGAAGCGATTGCAATTGTGGGCGAATCGGGTAGTGGCAAAAGTGTAACATCGCAAGCTATTATCCAATTGAACCCAGCTCCGCCTGCGAAATATAAAAGTGGTGAAATTATATTCGAAGATATTGATCTTCTAAAATTAAATAATAAGCAAATGGAAAGAGTGCGCGGATCAAAAGTTGGCATGATTTTCCAAGATCCAATGACATCACTTAATCCGACGATGACAATTGGCAAACAGATCACGGAGGGGCTAGTTAAACACCAGAAGCTATCAAGTCATGCTGCTAAGGAACGGGCGATTGAGATGCTACGCTTAGTTGGTATTCCTAACCCTGAACTTAGAATTAAACAATATCCACATGAGTTTAGTGGTGGGATGCGCCAGCGAGCTATGATTGCAATTGCGCTTGCATGTAATCCACAACTTTTAATTGCTGATGAGCCGACAACGGCGCTGGATGTTACGATTCAAGCGCAGATACTTGAGCTGATGAAGGAATTACAAAGGAAGCTTGATACTTCAATTATATTGATTACACATGACCTTGGTGTTGTGGCTAACATGGCTCAACGAGTGGTCGTAATGTATGCAGGTGAAATTGTGGAGATTGGAACAAAAGATGACATTTTTTATAATCCACAGCATCCATATACTTGGGCGCTACTCAAATCAGTACCGCGTCTTGATTCGAAAGGAACGCATTTGTTATCAATTGAGGGAACACCGCCCGATATGATTGAACCTCCATCAGGTTGCGCTTTTTATCCGCGTTGTGATTTTGCGATGGAGATCTGTACACAGATTAATCCGTCAGAAACCGAAATTACAGATGGTCATAAGGTAAAATGCTGGTTACAACATGAGTTCGCTCCAAAAGATGGCTTACCGATTAGGATTGGGGGTGCTAAAGATGGCAAATAATATTCAGAATAACAATGATATTATTTTAGAAGTTAAGCACCTAAAAAAGTATTTTAAAGTTTCATCAGGAGTCGTTAAGGCTGTTGATGATGTCTCCTTCGCTATTAGAAAGGGTGAGACATTCGGGCTGGTTGGTGAGTCAGGTTGTGGCAAATCAACTACCGGTAGGACAATTATTAGATTATATGATGCGACCGCCGGAGAAGTAATATTTAAAGGTGTAAATATTTCCAAGCTTTCTAAAAAGGATGCACGCAAGTTTACGCGTGAAATGCAGATGATTTTTCAAGATCCATATGCGTCGCTTAATCCTCGTATGTCAATTGCTGATATTATTGGTGAAGGAATTGATATTCACAAGCTTTCTAAAGGTGAAGAGCGCAGACAACGTATTTATGAACTACTTGATACAGTGGGACTTAACAAAGAGCATGCTAACCGCTTTGCACATGAGTTTAGCGGTGGTCAACGTCAGAGAATCGGTATTGCAAGAGCACTGGCCGTTGATCCGGAGTTTATAGTTTGTGATGAGCCAATTTCTGCGCTTGACGTTTCAATTCAAGCCCAAGTTGTTAACCTGCTTCAGGATTTGCAAAAAGAGAAAGGGCTCACCTATCTTTTTATTGCGCACGACCTGTCGATGGTTAAACATATTAGTGATCGAATTGCGGTTATGTATTTAGGACAAATAGTTGAATTGGCTGAGAGTGTGGAGTTGAGCACGAACCCTCTTCATCCATATACAGAAGCACTGCTATCGGCAATTCCGATTCCTGATCCAAAGGTTGAAAGTGAGCGGCAACGGATTCTCCTTGAAGGGGATGTAGCGAGCCCGCTTAATCCGCCTAAGGGATGTCCGTTTAGCCCGCGTTGTGCGAAAGTAATGCCTATCTGCCATGAGACAAGGCCGGTATTTAAAGAGGTTAAACCTGAGCATTTCGTGGCTTGTCACTTATATGATTAATGATTAAAATGAAGCTGTACCTTCTAACAAGGTACAGCTTTTTTTATTTAGTATTATTTTAATATTATACATTAGATTAAGAATAGGATCGCGATTGTCTGCATTAACAAAGTAATTCCCGTGATTAACGGTAAGAAAATAAACAACTCGCGTTTTGCGCTATCACGCAGTTGGTCAATCGGCTCCTTATCCTCTTTTTTGTCGAAGCTCCAATGTGTTTCATCCTCATCTTCATGGCGCCTACGGAAAAGTAACTTAGAACCGGCGGCGAAAACATCCCAGAAACCATAGATAACCGTGTAGGCAACCGCTGCTATCATCAGCAATATTAGGCCAATAATGAAACTTGTGTTCATGTAGTTAAGTATATATTGTCCTTTAAAAAAAAGCGTAATCAATGCAGTAAGGGCAGTGAAAGCTACGACCAATAATAATCGGATTAACCATACTCTCTTCGTCATCATTTATCTCCACTTCATGTTTATATTTATACTATAGCAAATACTGTCAAAAAATAAAGTTCATCTCATAAAAAATAATTTTGAAAGATAGCCAAGCAATGTTAATATGATATAATAAATTTTGGCTAACAAAAGGTCTATTAATAAATTGAGAGTTGAGTCTCTTTTTATTAACAAATATAAACTGAGGGGGAAAAATTATGGATGAAAAAGTGATAAAAATGAAACCCAGCTTTGATAAAAACGCTAAAAAATATATTATCCTTATCGTTGTTCTTTTATTAATTGCACTTCTTGCATACAGTTCGATTGTAATTGTACAACCGGGACATGTTGGCGTAGTTGTACAATTGGGTGAGGTACAGCCCGGTGCAGTACCTGAGGGAATATTCTTTAAGATTCCAATCATTCAAGATGTTGTCCAAGTTGAGGTGCGTGTCCAAAAGCGTGAATCTGAACAGACCGCTGCATCTCGTGACCTGCAAACGGTTTCGACCAATGTCGTAGTTAACTATCACCTTGTTAATGATGAGGTTCCTACCTTATTTAAACATGTTGGTCTTTCATACAATGATCGGATTGTTGACCCGGCGATTGGCGAGGCGGTTAAGGCTGTTACTGCACAATTTACAGCTGAGCAACTAATTTCTAAACGTTCTGAAGTTAGTGCGAAAATTAAAGAGGCACTTTCTTCAAGATTCTCTAACTACTATATGGTGTTAGATGAAATTAATATTACGGAATTTAGATTTAGTACTGAGTTCAACAATGCGATTGAGCAAAAGCAAATTGCTGAGCAACAGGCTCTAAAAGCCCAACTCGACCTACAAAGAATTGAGATTGAAGCTCAACAAACAATTGAAAGCGCCAAAGCTGAAGCAGAGGCACTGAGATTGCAAAGAGAAGTTATTTCTAAGGATCTGATTGACCTTAGAAAGATTGAAGCACAAATTGCTGCAATCAAAAAATGGAATGGAATCTTACCGAATGTAACCGGAGGGGCAGTACCATTTATTGATATTAACTCATTCGAGTAAAACCGATTCAACGAATAAATATTATGCATAGAAACAGTCCTTTTATAAGGGCTGTTTTTCATTTATTTTCACAATTTAGAGCGTCGATTATGATATGATTAAATAAATAGATTTGGTAGAAATCGGGGTGCACTGATGAAAAGATTAGTTCTAATTGATGGCAATAGTTTGGCCAATCGGGCCTTTTATGCGTTACCGCTTTTGACTAATAAAAGCGGTATTTATACAAACTCTGTTTATGGATTCACGCAGATTATGCTTAAAATTCTGAGTGAACTAAAACCGGATTATCTGATGGTAGCTTTTGATGCTGGGAAATATTCCTTTAGAAATGAAAAATATGAAGATTATAAAGGTAAACGGTTGAAAACGCCGCATGAATTATCTGAGCAATTTCCGTTGATTAAGAGTCTGCTCGACAGCATGGATCTGCATTATTTCGAATTAGATGGTTATGAGGCTGACGACATCATTGGGACAGTTGCAAAGTTCGCTGATCAGCATGAACTGGAAACGATAATTTATAGCGGTGATAAAGATCTGTTCCAACTAATCTCCGGTCATACAACTGTTTACATTACGAGAAAAGGAATTACTGAGGTTGATATTTACAATCAAGCAAAACTTGCGGAAGAATACAGCCTTGAGCCGGCTCAAATCGTCGATTTAAAGGGTTTAATGGGCGACAGCTCAGATAATATCCCCGGTGTTCCCGGAGTTGGTGAAAAGACTGCTTTAAAGCTTCTGGCGGAGTATAAAACGTTAGAGAATGTTTTAGAGCATGCCGATGAGATTAGTGGAGCTAAATTGAAGGAAAATCTGTTAAATAACAAGGAGATTGCTCAATTGAGCAAATGGCTGGCGACAATCAATCGCGAGGTTCCGATGGATTTGGATCTTGACTACTACCAAGTTAGTGAATTGGATGATGAGAAGGTTGCTAACTTCTTTACGGAGATGGGTTTTATGTCATTGCTCGCTCGAATCGGTCTTAACAACGCTACAAGTGATGCAAGCGACGCAAGCGATGTTAAATCTGCGGTTCAGGTTAATATGTATCCGAATGCAGACCTTGCGAAATGGGAAAAATTATTTACTGATAAAACACTGATTGCTTTAGCGGTTAATCAGGATAATCTTGATTCACACAAAAAAGAGGCGCTATCACTTTGTCTTTTCGACGGTACAGAGTCGCTTTATCTAACAGTCGAAGAGGCGCGAAGTTGGAAGCAACTGTTGGATTATCTGAAAGATGCTACAGCGGCTAAATATTGTTTCGACAGTAAAAGTGACGAGATGGCATTATATCGTGCCGGCATTGAGTTTACCGGTGCGACCGGAGATATTATGCTGTGTAATTATTTGCTTGATCCTGCTGCCGGCACTGATGAGCTGGCAACGATTGGCAGACATTATCTTGGACTGAATATCGATAGCGAAGAGCAGATTTTCGGGAAGGGAGCAAAACGCAGCCAACCGAAACATCAGATTATTGCTAAATATTTGAGCAATCAGGCTGCAGCCATTCTACAATTACTTCCGGTTCTTGAAAAACAACTTGAGGCTAATGAAATGCTGCCTTTACTTTATGAAATCGAATTGCCACTGGCAAAAGTACTTGCAGCTATGGAAAAACGTGGATTTAAAGTTGATGTTAAACAACTTGAGAAGATGAGCATTGAACTTAACCGGAAGCTTGAACAGTTAACAGCTGATATTTATGAACTTGCCGGAACTGAATTTAATATTAATTCACCGAAGCAACTTAGCGATATTTTATTTGAACGCTTAGAGCTTCCGGTAATCAAGAAGACTAAGACCGGCTATTCAACCGATGTCGAGGTGTTAGACAAGCTTGAGCCGTACCATCCAATCATTTCGCAAATTCTCTTGTATCGGCAGTTAGGAAAGCTACATTCTACTTATATTGACGGCTTACTTAGAGTGGTTGACCCAATAACTGAACACGTCTATACAACCTTTAACCAGGCGATTACAACTACCGGCAGGCTGAGCAGTACGGATCCGAACTTGCAGAACATTCCGATTAGGCTTGAAGAGGGCAGGAAGATAAGAGAGGTTTTCGTTCCATCGAATGCGGGTTGGAAGATTGTCGCGGCAGACTACTCACAGATTGAACTGCGAGTACTTGCACATATCGCTAATGACGAAACGCTGATTAAAGCGTTTCTCGAAGGTAAAGATATTCACACTTCGACAGCGATGGAGGTTTTTGGGCTTGCCGAGCATGAGGTAGCGCCGAATTATCGTCGTCAGGCAAAGGCTGTTAACTTTGGTATCGTCTATGGAATCAGTGATTATGGGCTTTCCCAGAATCTTAACATTTCTCGCAAAGAAGCACAAGACTTTATTGACCGCTACTTTTCTATTTACCCGGCGGTTAAAGGGTATATGCAATCAATTGTTGTAACAGCTAAAAAGAACGGGTATGTGAGCACATTAGCACACCGTCGCCGCTATCTCCCGGATATTAACAGTTCTAATTTTAATTTGCGAAGTTTTGCCGAGCGAACTGCGATTAATACGCCGATTCAGGGGACTGCTGCTGATATTATCAAGATTGCGATGGTTAGCATTGAGCAGGCAATCCAAGATGCCGGGCTTAAGAGTAGTCTAAAATTACAAGTGCATGACGAATTGATATTTGAAGTGGCACCAAGTGAGCTTGAAGTAATGCGCAAACTGATTGTGAAGGAAATGGAGAGCGCAATGCAGCTTAGCGTACCACTAAAGGTTGATGTAAAAGAGGGCAAGAACTGGTACGAAGCTGATTAGGAGGTTGAGAATAAATGCCGGAACTACCCGAAGTTGAGATAGTGAGAACGACTTTGTCAAATCATATAATTGGAAAGATAATCAAAGAGATTGTAGTATTATACCCGCAGATTATCCGCACACCGACCGATAGCGAACAGTTTAAGCTGCTCTTAAACGGTAAGAAACTGACAGAACTAAATCGTAAAGGAAAATATTTGCTCTTTACTTTTGATGATATAACACTGGTATCGCATCTGCGAATGGAAGGTAAGTATTTATATAAGGATTTACCAACAATTGCCGAACCGGCAACTAAGCACACGCACCTAATTTTCACTTTTACTGATGGAACTGAGTTACATTATCAGGATGTACGTAAGTTTGGAACGATGGATTTAGTGTGGAATCGAGAACTGGCTAACTTTCCGGCATTAGCGAAACTTGGGCAAGAACCAATCGCTGCCGATTTTGATATTAAAAAGTTTACTGAGCAGCTAAAAGGGCGTTCGTGCACGATTAAACAGGCGCTGCTCAATCAAGAAATTGTGAGTGGGCTCGGAAATATCTATGTCGATGACTCACTGGCTAAGAGTGGAATTAGTCCACTAAAGCCGGCGAAAGAATTAACTAATGCGGAGATTAAACACCTCACCGTTGCGATGCGCGAGATACTGGAAGAGGCGATTAGATACGGCGGTTCGACGATTAAATCTTTTGAAACAATTTACGGCAAAGGGTCAATGCAAGAACACCTTGTGGTGTATGGGCAGACAGGGAAACCTTGTTTCCGCTGTGGGACACCGATTGAAAAGATTAGAGTGGCGGGCCGGGGAACACATTTTTGTCCGAACTGCCAGAAATTATAATATAAGGGGTTGGCGAGTATGCTAATTGGTTTAACCGGCGGAATTGCGAGTGGCAAAAGCACTGTAGCTGATCTTTTTGCTGCGAGAGGAATTCCCGTTGTTAGCGCTGACAAAGTCTACCACGAAGAGGTAATTAAGCCCGGCAGTGTGACTTGGCAAGAACTTGTCGATAATTTTGGCGAAGAAATTTTGCTTGATAATCAAGAGATTAACCGAAGAAAACTTGGTGAACTTGTTTTCCGCAGTGTGCGTGTCAGACATAAACTAAATGAGATTACGCATCCGCCCATTGTTGAATTTACTATGAGACGGGCAAGGGAATTGCTTGCGGATAACGAAATCGTACTGGTGGAAATTCCGCTACTTTTTGAAACGAAATCGGAGCATCTATTTGACCTGATTGTCGTTGTTTTTACTGATCGCAAAAAGCAGGTCTCGCGTCTAATGGAACGAGATCAACTGACAATTCAAGAGGCACGCTATCGGATTCACTCGCAGTCGCGCATTCGTCGCAATATTAGGAAAGGCGACTATGTAATCTATAATAACAATGATCTCGCAAGTCTGGAAAATGAAGTGGATAATGTGATTAAATATCTAAAAAGCGGCGGCACGAAGTAACCGCCTATGCTATACTTAAATTGAAAATTGGGCATTGTAATATAAATAATCAAGGGGGAGTTGGTCTGATGTCAATAAGAGTTGCAATTAATGGTTTTGGAAGAATAGGTAGAATGGTTTTTCGGCGCATGGTTTCCGAAAAAGATATCGATATCGTTGCTGTAAATGCCAGTTATACACCGCAGCAGTTAGCACACATGCTTAAGTATGATTCTGTTCATGGTAAGTTCCCATATACTGTTGATTACACTGAGAATAGTTTACTTGTTGACGGAAAGGAAACCCGGTTAGTAGCTGAACGCGATGCGTCCAAGCTTCCTTGGGCAGAGATGAACATTGAAGTTGTAATTGAGGCGACCGGTAAATTTAGAAGCAAAGAGGCAGCAGCCGCCCACTTAACTGCCGGTGCGCAGAAGGTTTTGATCACTGCTCCGGCTGTCAATGAGGATGTTACGGTCGTAATGGGTGTTAATGAGGAAAAATATGATTATGAAAAACACCATGTAATCTCTAATGCGTCTTGTACTACCAACTGTTTGGCACCATTTGTTAAGGTTATCAACGATAAATACGGTATTGAAAACGGACTGATGACGACGATTCATTCTTATACTAACGACCAAAAATTGTTGGACAACATGCATAAAGATCCTCGTCGAGCAAGGGCGGCAGCGCTGTCAATGATTCCCACTTCGACCGGTGCGGCAAGAGCGTTATCGGTAGTTATTCCGGAGATGGCCGGTAAACTTAATGGTCTTGCAATCAGAGTTCCAACACCGGATGCTTCGCTTGTTGATCTTGTTGTGACACTTCGCGAGAATGTGACGGTTGAGCAGATTAATGCTACACTCCGAGAAGCAAGTGAGGGGCAGTTAAAAGGTATACTTGGTTATACGGAAGAACCCCTTGTCTCGATTGATTATGTTGGCAATGAACACTCATCAACCATTGACGCGCTCTCAACTATGGTTATAGGTGATAAACAGTTAAAAATCCTTGCTTGGTATGATAATGAATGGGGTTATTCTTGCCGCATTGTAGACGTGGCTAAATATATCTCCAAAGCCTATTCAGACAAGCGAAAATAGGGTATTGCATTCGCATAATAAAACGAGTATAATGAGTTTCGGCAATTTATTTTTATACTAGGAACCGGTCTCTACTTAAAGGGTTAGGATCTCTTTGGACTAACTTTCCCCCGTTGTAGAATAACTATGTCCCGCATGCTTGAGAGGGCATGAATCAACAAAGGGGGGGGTATTCATTATGGATACTATGGGTCGACACGTTATTGCAGAACTTTGGAATTGTAATGTTGAAAAATTAAACAATCTAAAGCTAATCGAGAAAGTCATGGTAGAGGCAGCTTTAGAGGCCGGTGCAGAGATTAGAGAAGTAGCATTTCATAAGTTTGCACCAATGGGAGTTAGCGGCGTTGTAATTATTTCGGAATCACATCTTACAATTCATAGCTTCCCTGAACATGGGTATGCGAGCATTGATGTTTATACTTGCGGAGATGTTATTGATCCAAACGTTGCAGCTCAGTTTATTACGAAAGCGCTTGAAGCTACAAAGTATGAGGCGATAGAGGTTGCACGCGGTATGGCGCCGGTAACGATTGAACCGCCGAAGGTAGTTGCTTGCGGAAGGTAGATTAGAATTTAAAAACCAAAAACAAGGAAGGATGATAAACATCCTTCCTTTTGCTTTATTCGAAACCATTAAGATTAATAATATACATCCTCTTTGATTGCCTGCGCGATGTTGAAACAGTGGTCGCTAATCCGTTCTAAGTTGCCGATTATATCAAGGAATATTACCCCCGAGCTACCACCGCACTCGCCCGTATTAAGGCGTTTGAGATGTGATTTGCGGAAATCAGCTTCCATTTTATCAATGATATCCTCATTTTCGATTACCTGTTTCGCCATCTCCGGATCAAGGTTTTCCAGAGCGGTAAAGGCAAGTACGCAGCTTTCTAAGGTAAGGTCGAACATTGTTCTGATTTCTTGTTTCGCCTCCTCGGAGAAAGGCAGTTGGTGCATATGTGCATATTGTGTAAGCTCGATAATATTGTCGCTATGATCACCGATTCGCTCAACATCATTGGCGATTTGCAGGTAGATTGAAGCCTGGTTAGATTGTTTTTTCGAAAGCGAACGCTGGCTAATTTTAATCAGATATTGAGTAATTTTTTTCTCCAGCTCATTGACGATTTCTTCTTCCATTGAGGCGTGAAGTACTTTCTCCTCATCACCCGTGAAAAAGTAATCAATCGCGTCCGCAAGTGAATCTTTAGCGAACCCACCCATTCGTGCTAATTCATGGACAACCTGTCTAAGTGCAAGAGATGGGTTGTTAAGTAGGCGTTTGTCAATATATTTGATACCATGGTCGAATTCACGAATTTCGCCCGGCACAAGCTTGGTAACCACATAGACAAAAACTCCGATAAATGGTAATTGGATCAGTACGTTGCCGGCATTAAAAATACCGTGTGACCAAGCAATTTGCATCTTGATGTTCATATCTCCTGCTATCAATTCGATTAGGGCAGGATAGATTCCAATCTGCAATAGTATCATAAAAATTACTGTACCGATTACGTTAAAGAGAATATGGCTCATTGCGGCTCGTTTTGCTGCAACAGACGCGCCAATCGCCGCTAATGCAGCGGTTATTGTCGTCCCAATATTATCCCCGAACAAAATCGGTAAAGACTGGTGCAATGTAATTGCTCCTGATTCCGCAAGCATCTGCATGATACCGATTGTTGCGGCACTGCTCTGAACGATTACTGTAAAGATAATACCAACGATAACGCCGATGACCGGTTTATCAACGAACGATTGCATGAAATCCAGGAAGAACTCAGAATCTCTAAGTGGCGACATGCCGGTACTCATATTTTTTAATCCTAAGAATAACATACCAAAGCCGAAAATGATTTGACCAATATTATTAATGCTTTTTTTCTTAATAAAGAAAAGCATAATAGCACCGATTGCAACAATCGGCAGTGAATACTGAGTTATATTAAAACCGATAATGAAACTGGTAAGGGTAGTACCAACGTTGGCACCCATAATTATGCCGATTGCTTGTCGCAGTGGCAATAAGCCGGCATTTACTAAACCGACCGTCAATACTGTGGTGCCGGTACTGCTCTGAATCATTGCAGTAACCAGCATACCTGCAAAGACGCCTTTAATCGGATGAGAGGTCATGCGTTCGAGGATTGTTCTTAGATTATCACCGGCAGCGTTTTGCAGACCGTCAGACATGTACTTAATTCCGAATAGGAACATACCAAGTCCGCCGATAAAAAGAAACATCATATCTTTAATGTCCACTAATTTTCCTCCATATATCAGCCATTAATTTTAAGCTATACTCTAAAGTTAATATAAAAAAATTGAATATTCAAGGTAAATATTAGGAAAAGGCACTCGTTTTTTATAAGGTTAATAATCGCTTGACCTTTTGCTGCTTGTAGGAGAAAATTAAGGTTAATAGTTTAACTTATATAAAAGGTGAGATGTTTTATGAAATGTCCATATTGTAGCTATCTGGGGACCAGAGTTATCGACTCTCGTCCGGTGAATGATGGCAGATCGATTAGACGGAGAAGAGAGTGTGAGTCCTGCTTTAAGAGGTTTAACACCTATGAAGAGGTAGAAAAAAGGCCGATTCTTGTTATTAAAAAAGATGGTACTCGCGAGGAATTCTCCGGTGATAAGATCTTACGCGGATTGATTCGTGCATGCGAGAAAAGACCGGTTTCGATGGAGGCACTGGAAAATATCGTCGAAGAGGTAGAACGTGAGCTGCGCAACGAATTAAGCTCGGAAGTTGAGAGCAAGCGAATCGGTGAGATGGTGATGGAGCGGCTTTACAAGATTGACGAAATTTCCTATGTTCGTTTTGCATCGGTTTATCGTCAATTTAAGGATATAAATGTTTTTATTAATGAGATTTCAAATCTTTTTGATAAATAAAAATTTGGAGGGACATCTTTTGAAAAAAAGCATGAGAAGAAATATTTTATTGATAACACTGGTTTTTACATTGATTTTTAGTATGTCATTGGCAGGTTGTAATAATGGGAAAATTCCCGAAAATACTGACCCGGTTTCCGGCGGCAAATTGATATTGCAACTCGATGAATTCTATTATGACCCGCTTTCACTTAAAGGATATGAGCTTCCAATCTATGATTTGAATCCAATTCTTTATCGCGGTTTACTAAAATACGATGAGAACCTAAAAATTGTGAATGATCTTGCTGGCGAGTTGACGGCGAATCTGGAAAAGAATCAACTGAAATTGAAATTAAAAGAAGGCGTTAAATGGGAAGATGACAGCCCGATTACCTATGCTGATGTTCAGTATAGCTTTGAGCAGTACAGCAAAACTTCTTATAACGGTGTGTGGAAGAATTATACTTTTAATTTGACCGGCACAGACAAATTTCGCACGAAAGCGGCTGAAC
Source organism: uncultured Caryophanales bacterium (assembly GCA_964637775.1). Classification (GTDB taxonomy): domain Bacteria; phylum Bacillota; class Bacilli; order Tepidibacillales; family Tepidibacillaceae; genus CAYZPB01. The sequence goes on along the minus strand of CAZWWX010000003.1, from coordinate 115,132 downwards.
ATATTTCCGGCATAACATTTGATGAGGAGACAGGCGTAATTACCTTTAATTTTGACCAACTAACGATTAATGACCTTGAGTTTTTGACTGCTCCGTTAATTTCCCACAAAAGTGGTACTGCGAGCACTCAGCTGGCGAACGGTCCATATCGGATTGCGGAACTGACAGAGAACGGCATAGAGCTTGTCCGCAATGAAAATTTTGGGAAAGATGTATTTCTTGATAGCATTAGTATTACAACTACAGCCGGCAAGGTTGATGCTGACGTGTTCTATGGAACACCGGCAGATATTGTGAGTGAAGAATTGAAGGGCAGAACCGCATTCGCAGTTGACGGCTCATCCTATTTTTATTTAGGATTTAATCTGAACTCTGTTAAGCTACAAGATAAGGGCATTCGCGAGGCGATTGCATCGGCTGTCAACTTGGACGAGCTGCTGAAGAATCAATTATCCGGTTATGCTGAACGTCCAACTTCGCCGATTTATAAGGAGTCTTGGTTGTATCAGACAAGTTATAAACTACTGACTGCCAAAGAGGCTAAATCGAAACTTAGTGGTGTTGAGCTGTCACTTGAACTGGCTTATCCTGATCTGCCAATTTATAAGTTAATTGCTGACAAAATTGCCACGGACCTAACCGCTAACGGTGTAACGATTGTCCCTACAGCCGTGCCTTATGAAACGTACATTCAAGAGCTATATTCTAAGGGTGAGTATGAGTTATTTATAGCGGTTCAGAGTTATGAACTAAATCCCGCCAAAGAAAATTATAAGTGGCTTGCTAAAAATGACGTATTAAATAATGGTTACAATGCGATTCATCTAAAGGATGCGAAATCTGACCAATTGCTTAACGAGGCATATCTAATTATTAACTCCGAGCAACGTAAGGCTAAATATCAAGAGTGGCAAGAGTATTTCGGTCAAAATTTCTATATTGCCCCGCTTGTCACATTAGACACACTTCTGATAAGTAAGACTGAGTATCAAATTAAGATTAATAGCAGTCTCACACCGTATTATCAGATTGAAAATTGGTGGTATAAGGCTAAGACCGGTAATAGTAAGAAAAAATAAGAGAAAAATAACGATGCCCTGTAAAATTGCGGGGCATTTTTTTTATCGCTGTGATAAAATGTAAGCAGATAGTGCATATAGATTATGCACTTAATTCAACTAACGACAAAGGAGAGGAGCTCATGGCGAATACAAACAATATTACGACACCACAAGATATTTGCGTTGTGAGTGCTGTTAGCAACCATGTTGATTTGCCGATTCTTTTAGATCTCTATCAGCCAATCGTTGGCACGTCCGCCGTGAATCTCTATCTTACTTTGCATAATCGTGCGACTACGCTAAGTCGAGAATCGGCAATTGCCTCGAAGGACAACGCTTGTTTGCATCGACAATTGGTAGCAGCCAGTAACCTTTCTTTTCCGAGCCTAATCAAGGCGCGCGAGATGTTGGAGGCGATTGGCCTGCTTTCGACGCTTTGTTACAAAAAAAATGACGAGGACAAGTTTCTTTACGAATATAGGTTATTAGAACCGTTGACAGGTGTTGCATTTTTCACCTGTGATTTGCTGCCGTTGTTACTTGCAAGTCGCATTGACGATGAGAGTTATGCCGCTCTTAAGACGAAACATACAGATTATGAAAGAGCGAAAATCGACGGCTATGAGCTGTATGGTGATGTTACGAAAGCTTTTGATGAGGTTTTTAACCATATTAATCTTACTAAATTAGTGCCACCTTCCGAAAAGAGCGGCCACAAATTAGCACACCTTCATGATAAAGGCCCTAACATCAAGCTTAAACAAAATTATCTGGATATTGAGCTAATCAAAGGACTTGTCAGCAACCTCCACCATCTGGAAAAAAGTCTTGATTCTGAGCTGATTACGAAGTTAAACAAGTTAGCTTTTCTCTATCAGTTTTCTGATGTTGAAATAGCGTCATTGCTGAATGATCAGTATGTATATGATGCAAAAGGAATGGTTGATTATAATTTACTTCGTGAACGTGCGCTTGAGAAATTCAGAGCTACCGACAAAAAAGTGCGGATTACACCCGTAGCAACTGCTACCAAAAAGGGCGAAAAGTCTGTGCAAAGTGTGGAGCAGACTTCTGCTCAAGCAAAGACTAAACTCACCAAAGCGGAGCAACATCGGTTAATATTAGAAAGTTACTCGCCGATTCAATTGATTCAGCAATACCAAGGGAAGGGAATCGTCGCGAGTTCAGATCTAAAAATCATTGATAGGCTGCTACATGAATATCAGCTGTCACCGGCAGTAGCCAATGTATTGCTCGAGTATGTGATGTTAACTAATGATTATAAGTTGCCGCGCAGTTTGATTGAAAAGATTGCCGCACATTGGAGCAGGCTTAACATTAAGACTGTGGATGAAGCGATGCAGGCGGCTAAGAAAGAACGTAAAGTTAGCGGGGCAGCTAAGCCGAAATCCAATACCAGGCGCGAAGAGCTGCCAGACTATATATTGCAACAAGAGGAACGCTATCATCAACAGACAACAACTGAACAAGAACAGACACTTAGTCCTGAGCAAAATGTTGAGTTGGAGCGACTTATTCGTAAATATAAATAGATTAAGGGGTATGGAATAAAGATGAAATATAATATTGAAAATAAATTAGTTATCGCTGTAGCATCAAGTGCTCTGTTTGATTTGACACATGCAGACAAGGTATTTCGCGAGCAAGGAGAAAAAGAGTACCGCATTTACCAACGCGAGCATGAGGACGAAATGCTTGAAAAGGGAGTTGCTTTTCCGTTAATCAAGCGCCTCTTGAGCATTGATCCCGAAGAAAGACCGGTTGAGGTAATTTTGCTATCGCGAAACGACCCTGATACAGGACTTCGCGTTTTTAAGTCAATCGAGCATTATAGGTTGCCAATTATTCGTGCTGTATTCGTCGCTGGCAGCAACCCTTTTCCTTATATGGATTCATTCAACGCCGCACTTTTCTTGTCGGGGAATCCCGAGGATGTTAAGGAAGCTGTGAAGCACGGGTTTCCTGCCGGTTGTATCTATCCGACAAATTATATAGATGATGAAGATGATCAAGAGCTAAGGATTGCCTTTGATTTTGATGGGATCATTGCTGATGATTCAGCTGAAACGATTTTTAAACAAGGTGCACTTGAGGCTTTTAACACACATGAAAAGGAGTTAGCCGGTTCTCCGCTACCTCCGGGTCCGCTATCGCGTTTTTTCAAAGAAATTTCTAACCTACAAAAACGCGAACTTGCCAAACATCGCAAGGATAACAATTATAAACCGCGAATACGCATTGCTATTGCTACGGCGCGTAATGCACCGGCTCACGAACGCGTGATTACAACGCTCCGCCGGCTCGATATCATGGTAGATGAGGCATTCTTTCTCGGTGGGATAGATAAATATAGTGTGTTGAGGGTTTTTAAGCCACACATTTTTTTCGACGATCAGGTTGGGCATATTGAAGGAGTGGCGAGTCAATTCCCATCGGTTCATGTACCTTTCGGTATTGCAAATACTCGCAAGAAATAAATACAGACAGCGGGTGATAGCTTGGTTACAGTGGAATTTTATCAGGATTTTGAGATAGCACGTGAGCAGCTTCAGTATGTTATTATCGTCTCGCGTTTCCGTGGCAAGTGGCTTTTTGTCCGCGAAGAAGGCAAATTGACTTGGGAGTTACCTGCCGGTCATCTTGAGACGGATGAGACAATCTACGAAGGAGCGTTTCGTGAATTGTACGAGGAGACGGGCATGATTGGTTGTGAGCTAATCTCGATTGCTCGCTATTCGGTAATTGAAAATGGACAAAGTGGTTACGGCCATCTCTTCTTTGCGGAGATTCATGAACTGGGCGAACTGCCTCAATCGGAAATAGCTGAGTATCAGTTATTTACAGCGATTCCAAAGGAACTGACATATCCGCTGATTCAACCGCATTTTATCAAGCGAGTGCGCGAATTTTTAGCGGACATACGATGAGTGACGAACAGGTGAATTTTTAGCGGACAGAGGAGGGATATAGATGAAAAGTATTAAGGAAATAATTGATGAAATGATGCCGGGAGTTAAGCTCGAGCAGGAGAAACTGTTGCAGCAGCTTAAGGCTGACAAGGAACTTGCCCGGTTGATTGCTCGCGAACAGATTGCTGATGAAGTGCTGCGTCCGGTGATTGCTACGTTATTCCAATACATTGAAGAGCGTGACAAATGCAATAATTGCCCGGGAATTAGTGAGTGTCCGAACTTGTTTGCCGGACATTTCTTGACAATCAATTACCGTAATCGACAATTTTATTCTTTTCTTGAGAAATGCAACAAGCAAATTGCCAAGGAACGGAGTGATTATCACAATCGATTATTCCAAGGTCAACATATTCAAGCTGAGCTGCTTGATGCTGATTTATCAGAATTTATCAGAACACCGGAACGTGACGGAGCTTATTTTGCATTATATAAGTTTTTAGAAAATTATAGTCCGGGTAAAAAAGAGCGAGGTATTTACCTTCATGGACCGCTTGGCGTTGGGAAAAGTTATATGCTGGTCGCTTTTGCACGCAAGCTGGCGGAGCGTGGCATTGCAACTCTGATGGTCTATCTGCCGGACTTTTTCCGCGATATCAAGCAATCAATCGGTGATGACAGTTTAAATTTAAAAGTTGATGCACTAAAAAATATCGAAGTTTTGATACTTGACGACATCGGAGCTGAGTCGATCTCGCAGTGGGAACGTGACGAAATATTAGGTGCTATCCTGCAAGCACGCATGGTTAAAGGCTTGCCGACGATTTATAGCTCTAACTTAGATTATGATGGTTTAGAGCGTCATCTGGCATATTCGAGTAAAGGCGGCGAAGAACTTCTGAAAGCGAAACGAATTATGGAGCGAATCAGACACTACACAGATGCATACTTAGTTGATGGTCCCAATCGGCGAAAAAAAGCAGCCAACTAAAATAGCGGTTTCTCACTGTCTATATGGTTATTGGCTGCTTTTTGTGATATATTTAATTATTAACTACGTAAGATATGCAAGAAAGGTGATATTACTTGAAAGAGATTAATCAGAGTTCTAACTTTATTCGAAATATAATGATTGATGATTTAAAGTCAGGCAAACACACGGAGATTATTACCCGTTTTCCGCCGGAGCCTAATGGCTATCTGCATATTGGGCATGTAAAATCAATTAATATCAACTTTGAGTTGGCAGCTGAGTTTAATGGTAAGACTAATCTGCGCTTTGACGATACCAATCCCTTGAAAGAGGATGACGAATATGTCGAAGCGATTAAGAAAGATGTTGTTTGGCTCGGCTACGAATGGAGCAATCTTTTATTTGCTTCCGATTATTTTGAGGAGATGTATGAACGCGCGCTCTTACTTATAAAAAAAGGCAAAGCATATGTCTGCGACCTAAGTGCTGAAGCAATCCGCGAGTATCGTGGTTCTTTTACTAAAGTTGGCATTGAAAGTCCCTATCGCAATCGCCCGGTTGAGGAGAACCTTGACTTGTTCGAGAAGATGCGTAAAGGAAAATTCGCTGACGGCGAAAAGGTGCTACGTGCTCGAATCGATATGTCATCACCTAATCTAAACATGCGTGATCCGGTCCTCTATCGCATAGCGCACGCTGAACATCATAATACAGGCAATAAATGGTGCATCTATCCGATGTATGATTATGCTCATCCGCTTGAGGATGCGATTGAGGGAATTACCCATTCAATCTGTACGATTGAGTTCGAAGACCACCGTCCGCTATATGATTGGGTTGTTGCTGAGTGCGAGATGGAACATGTTCCACAACAGATTGAGTTTGGGAAATTGGCGATTACCAATACGATTATGGGCAAAAGAAAACTCAAGCAACTTGTCGAAGGTGGTTACGTTGATGGCTGGGATGATCCGCGGATTTACACTATTTCCGCTTTGCGCCGCAGGGGCGTAACGCCTAACGCATTAAAGAATTTCGTTCGCGAGACAGGTATATCGAAGAACAACGCCGAAGTTGATGTGCGAATGTTGGAGCATTTCATCCGCGATGATTTACGGACAACTGTGCCACGTACAATGAGTGTGTTAGATCCACTAAAGGTAGTGATCACCAACTATCCGGAAGGTCAGATTGAGATGCTTGATTCGGAAAATAACTCTGATAATCCGGAAATGGGTGTAAGGCAGATTCCTTTTTCCCGCGAGCTTTATATCGAGCGTGAGGACTTTATGGAAGATCCGCCAAGCAAATATCACCGGCTTTATCCGGGCAACGAAGTGCGCTTGAAAAATGCTTATTTCATCACATGTAACGATGTTATCAAAGATGATAACGGCGAAGTTATCGAGCTACGCTGCACCTATGATTCAGAGACGAAGAGCGGTAGCGGATTTACCGGACGCAAGGTAAAGGGAACGATTCACTGGGTTGATGCTAACGGTGCTGTGCCGGCGGAGTTCCGCCTTTATGATGATATTGTTATAGCAAGTACTGAAGACAATGACGAGGATGAGGACAAATCGTTTCTTGATGATTTTAATCATGACTCGATTCAGATAATGCAAGGATATATCGAAGCGAATATGATCAATGTAAAGCCCGGCGATCGTTTTCAATTTTTCCGCCATGGCTATTTCGCTGTCGATCCGAAATATACAAGCAATGAGAAACCGGTGTTTAATCGAATTGTCGCTCTGAAGAGTTCGTTTGAGATTAATAAATAAGAGGTGTAGTAATGGAGTTTTTAACAATCAAAGATGAATTAGCATATAGCCAAGCGAGGTACCGCCTGAAGCAAGAACTTGAGGATCTATTTGTTGAGAGCGGCTATGCTCAGATTGAGCCGCCGATTTTTGAGGAGTATGATAGCTATACTGCGGTTAATAGTGGCATCAGCAAGCGGCAGATGGTTAAAATTATTGGCGGTAGCGGTAAAATTTTAATCCTGCGTCCGGATACAACAATTAATGTGATTAAGAATCTGATTCCTCGTTGGGAGACCGGTAGCAAGCTAAAGTTATTCTACTACTCGACAACCTACCGCAATCGTAGCGACTCAACAATCAGAGAGAAAAAACAGATGGGTATCGAATATCTTGGTGAAGAGTCGCTTGCTGCCGATCGCGATGTAATATTGCTTGCGATGATGCTTTTGCAGCGCTATAATAGCAAGTTTTTGCTGGAACTTGGCAGTAGCAAGTTCACTTCAGGTTTATTGGCAGAGCTCAGAGATGAGGATCAGATTGCTGCACTTAAGCAACTGCTTGCTCGTAAAAACCAACCGGAACTGAGCAGATTCCTGGCTAGTGCCCAGATTGCCGAGCGGACTAAACAGGCGATTGGTAAACTGTTAACCTTGCAAGGTGAAATTACAGCTGTATTAGCAAAGGCTGAAAGCTATTGTCTTAACGACGAGATGCGCTCCGCACTTACTGAGCTTAAAGCATTAGCAAGCGCAATTGCGAAAGAGAATTTAACAGCTAATATTCATTTAGATTTATCGATGATTACAGAACTTGATTATTATGATGGAGTAATCTTTAAAGGTTATTACCCGAATTCGAATGACGAAATTTTAAGCGGTGGTCGTTATGATTTGTTGACTGAACTTTACGGTAGTAGGGTGCCGGCGATCGGTTTCTCGGTTGATCTCGACAAACTACTCGCATCGCTAAGTGAGGGAGGCGACAGCACATGGAGTATTTAACAATTGCTCTCTCCAAGGGAAGAATTGCCGAACAAGCAAGCAAGTTGTTTGCCGATGCGAATCTGGGTCAACCGATTGACCTGGCTAGTCGCAAGCTAATCTTTAATGACGATCAGCAGAAGATTAGCTATATTTTCGTGAAACCAACGGATGTTGTAACATACGTGGCTAATGGAATCACCGATCTGGGAATTGTCGGTCGCGATTCAATCCTTGAATATGATAAAGATGTTTACGAATTGTTCGATTTTGGTTTTGGTCGTTGTCGGTTAGCGATTGCCGGACGTAGCGGTCAGCGTCTTTACAACAAAGACGAGGTGCTCAGGGTGGCAACAAAATACCCGAATCTAACCAAGAAATATTTCGAAGAACGTAAGCAAACGACAGAGATTATCCCCCTTAACGGTTCCGTCGAATTAGCTCCGCTCGTTGGTCTTTCTGATGTAATTGTTGATATAGTTGAAACCGGCAATACACTTCGAGCTAATGGTCTTGCAATTATTGAAGAGATGTACGATGTCAGTGTTAGGTTGATTGCTAACAAGGTAAGCTATCGCTTCAAACACGAACGCATCAACCAATTAACAAACATCTTGAATGAGAGACTGGGTGAAGAAAATGATTAAAATTATTAACGCCGCAAATGATCAAGGTTACCTTAAACGCTTGTTAGAACGCAATCAATTTGAAGATAGTGCAGTCAATGAGCGCGTCAGCCAGATTCTTGCTGATGTAAAAGAACGCGGTGACGCAGCAGTAAGTGAATATACGGAGCGTTTTGACGGAGTTAAGCTGGCTACATATGAGGTTACTCCTGATGAATTGGCAATTGCTAATCAAAAGATCGATCCGGCTCTTTTCGCGGCACTAAAGCAAGCGCAGGGTAATATTGAGCGCTTTCACAGAGCTCAACTGCGCGAATCATACATATTACATAATGACGACGGCTCCTATGTTGGTCAATTAATCAAGCCGATCAATCGAGTAGGCATCTATGTTCCCGGCGGAACAGCAGCTTATCCGTCAACCGTGCTTATGAATGCAATTCCGGCAAAACTTGCCGGTGTAAAGGAAATAATCATGGTTACGCCACCGCTACGAGATGGTGGTATTAAGGAAGCAATCTTAGTTGCAGCCCGGCTGGCCGGTGTTTCACGTATTTTCAAAGTCGGCGGTGCGCAAGCAATAGCCGCACTAACCTACGGCACAAAGAGCGTACCCGCAGTTGACAAGATTGTTGGTCCGGGCAATATCTACGTTGCGATGGCGAAAAAACAAGTCCTCGGCTACGTTGGGATTGATATGATTGCGGGACCGAGCGAAATCCTGATTATTGCTGACGAGACTGCTGATCCTCGCTTTGTGGCGGCTGACCTAATCTCGCAAGCAGAGCACGACGAGTTAGCGGCTTCGATTCTGATTACCACTTCGCCCGAGTTAGCTGACGCGGTTAATGTGGAACTGAAGCGTCAAACTGCGCTACTCGAACGCAGATCAATCATAGAAAAATCATTGACTAATTATGGTCAGATTATCATAACCAAGACAGCGGAAGAGGCGGTTGACTTGGCTAACCGCATTGCACCCGAGCATCTCGAAGTGATGACTAAAGACCCGCTACAGACTAGCAAGGGGTTAGTTAATGCCGGCGCAATTTTTCTTGGTCCATATACGCCTGAGCCTGTTGGCGATTACTTTGCCGGCCCGAATCATACGTTGCCGACAAGCGCAACCGCACGTTTCTCATCGCCACTCAGTGTCGATGATTTTATCAAAAAGAGTTCACTACTTTACTATAACGAAGAGGCACTACAAAAGGCGAAGGATGCAATTATCAGAATAGCGACTGACGAGGGTTTGACCGCTCACGCTAATTCGGTTCGCATTCGATTTGAGGAGGAAGAGTGATGGAGCTGGTAAGGAAAGATTTACGTGATTTTAAGGGTTATGTGCCTAAACAGGCACCGTGTGAAATTAAACTTGACGCGAATGAGGGGAAGAACCTGTTGCTGGAGACTGTTTTTCCCGAGGGGATATTGTTAGATCGGGCATTTGAATTAAATTTATACCCGGACAGCATGGCGCGAGAACTTCGTGCGAAAATCGGTGAGTATATCGGTTATCCATGGGAGAATATTGTGATTGGGAATGGTTCTAACGAATTATTAGAAACAATTTTGAAGACCTTTCTTGAACCGGGCGGTGTCGTAATGAGCTTCGAGCCAACCTTTCATATGTACAAAGTATTTACTCAGATCTATGGCGGTAAGTTCGTAGGTGTACCAAGCGAGGATGATTATTCACTTAATTACGACAAGTTGATTGCACAAGCTCAGGAGTTAAAGCCCCAGGTCGTATTTATATCGAATCCGAATAACCCTTCAGGCTACCTATCGCCGCGGGATGAGCTAATTAAATTGATTGAGAGCGTCGATTGCGCTATCGTGATTGACGAAGCATACTTCGAGTTCTGTGATGAAACAATTATTGACCAGATTAACTATTACGATAATCTAATAGTTTTGCGTACGCTTTCGAAAGCATTTGGCCTTGCGGGACTTCGTATCGGCTACCTTGTTGCCAATGAAAAGTTGGCACAGATCATCGATGGCATCAGGACACCGTACAATACCGGCTATCTATCGCAGTATCTTGCGGTTCAAGCACTAAACCATCGTGAGCAGTTACTAAGCTACGCTGAGCTCGTCAAAGTCGAGCGCGAAAGCCTTGAACAACGATTAAAAGAGTTGGGTTTCACAACATATAAATCAGCGGGTAACTTCATCTTTGTGAAGACGCGGATACCAAGCTTTGGTGAGAAGGTTGCAGCTCGCGGCATTCAAATTCGTGACTACTCAGCACAGATGAGTGGTTACTACCGGATTACTATTGGTGACCGGTCAGACAACTCTGCATTTTTAAAAATTGTAGAAGGGATTGTGGAAAATGAGAAAAGCTAAAATTGAACGAAAAACTGCGGAAACTGCAATAGTGCTCAAATTAAATCTTGATGGCACAGGGCAAGCGACAGTTGACACGGGGGTTGGCTTCCTCGATCATATGTTAACATTATTGGCGTTCCACGGCTCCTTTGATTTAACGGTGGAATGTAGTGGGGATACCTTTGTTGATGACCATCACTCGGTTGAGGATATCGGCATCGTTCTTGGTCAAGCCTTTAGAGAGGCGATTGGCGATCGAGTTGGTATTAAACGTTATGCTGACCTTGTAATACCAATGGACGAAGCTCTGTGTCATGTGGCAGTCGATATCAGCAACCGACCATATCTTGTATATAACATGCTGTTCCAAGCTGACAAGATTGGTGACATCGATACACAGAATTTCAAAGAGTTTTTCCGTGCCTTTGTTAACGAGGCACGCATCACTTTACACATAAATCTAATCTATGGTGAAAACGATCATCATTCAATTGAGGCAGCATTTAAGGCCTTTGCGCGTGCATTACGTAAAGGAGTTCGCGTTGTATCTGATCGTGTTTCTTCATCCAAAGGGGTCCTATAAATGTTACTATTTCCGGCAATTGATCTTAAAGATAACCGCTGCGTAAGGTTGACTCAAGGTGACTATTCGCAGCAAACAATATATTCTGATGACCCGGTTGCGATGGCTCAAGAGTGGGAGCGACAAGGTGCGAAATTTCTCCATCTGGTTGACCTTGATGGTGCTCGTGGCGACTATGCGGTTAACAATGAAACAATTAGAAAAATTACGCAAACGCTAAACATCCCTGTTCAACTCGGTGGCGGTATTCGTTCAGTTGAACGTGCACGCGAGTTGTTTGCACTCGGTGTTAACCGCTTGATTCTTGGTACCGCGGCAATCGAAAATCGTGAACTTTTGCATCAGCTACTCGCTGAGTTCGGAAGTGAAAAAATTGTTGTTTCCGTCGATGCCAAAGATGGCTACGTTGCTCTCCATGGCTGGGAGGTCGTGAGCGATGTTCCGGCAATCACTCTTTGTCAAGAGCTTTCAGAGATTGGCGTTGAAACGATTGTTTATACAGATATAGCGAAGGACGGGATGCTTCTCGGACCGAATTTTGAAATTTATCAGGAACTGCAGGCTAAGACTGATTTACGGATTATTGCATCCGGTGGCATCAGCCAACTGTCTGATCTAATGCGGCTTAATGAGTTGGGTTTATATGGTTGTATTATTGGTAAGGCACTTTATGACGGAAGGTTTACCTTGGCAGAAGCGCTGAAATCTGTCAGAAAAATCCGGATTATCCCTTGCCTTGACGTGCGTGATGGACGCGTGGTTAAAGGTAAACAGTTTGCGGAAATCAAGGATGTAGATAGTCCCGAGCTATTGGCCGAATTTTACAGCTATAGCGGCGCGGACGAACTTGTTTTTTATGATATTACGGCAAGTGGTGAAGGTCGCGGACCGGCGCGCGAGTTTATTGCTCGTGTTAAGGAAAAGGTCAATATCCCGTTCACTGTCGGCGGTGGTATAAGTACAATCAGTGACTTTTTCGACCTACTAACTCTTGGCGCTGATAAAATCTCAATCAACTCCGCAGCACTTGCTAATCCGGACTTGATTAGCGAAGCCGCTGAAAGGTTCGGCTCGGCTTGTGTGGTTGTGGCAATTGATGCGAAACGCAATGCTGACGGGTCATGGAACGTTTATGCCAAAGGTGGCGTGGAAGATACCGGTCTTGACGCAATTGAATGGGTCAAACGAGCAGTAGAACTTGGCGCCGGTGAGATTGTTGTCAACAGTATCGATGGAGATGGTATGAAGAGTGGTTATGATATCGAACTGCTTAGTCGGATAACAGCTGCAGTTCCGGTACCGGTCGTTGCCTCCGGTGGAGCAGGAGAACTTGAGCACTTTTATGAGGCGGTGCATACTGCTAATGTCGAGGGATTGTTGGCGGCTTCGGTTTTTCATTTTGGTGAAATTGCCATTAAAGACCTGAAGGTTTATCTAAGAAAACAAGGAATCAATGTTAAAATTTAAAGAATCAACGTTAAAATTTGAGGTGAATACGAGTGTTTGCTGAACAGATTAAACAGATAAAATATAACGACGCCGGGCTGGTGCCGGCGATTGCGCAAGACTACCTAACCGGCGAAGTTCTGATGCTGGCTTATATGAATAAGGAGGCGCTTGAGTTAACCTTAACGAAAAAGGTGGTCCATTACTACAGCCGCAGCCGAGATGAACTGTGGCAGAAGGGCGCAACTTCGGGAAATATACAGGAATTAAAGGGACTCTATTACGATTGTGATGGCGACACGCTGCTATTGAAGGTAAAGCAAACCGGTGTTGCTTGTCATACGGGCGCGCGTTCTTGTTTTTTCAATGTCTTGGAGGAGAGCGGGATAGTGGCCGGTGAGGGCGGACTTCTACCGGATAAGCGTGAGCATGCACATATCTTGCATGAGCTTTATTCACTTATTAGCGAACGCAAGCTTAGCCCTCTGGAGGGTTCTTATACCAATTATTTATTTACTGAAGGCCTAGATAAAATACTTAAAAAAGTCGGTGAAGAATCAAGCGAAGTCATCATCGCAGCTAAGGGTGGAGATAAGTCAGAACTAATTTACGAGGTTAGCGATCTTATTTATCATCTGCTGGTGCTGCTCGTCCAGCAAGGCGTAACCATTGATGAAATCAAGGCTGAACTAGCTAAACGTCGTAAATAAAGAGTGGGATGCTTGTGACAAAAGGAATCCGGGACAATTGGCTGATTAGCTACCGGCCCGAAGTTGACTGGCCGAGCAATGATTGGCAAGAACTGCTCAGTGCCGAGCTTGAGGCTGGTTATTTTCGCCGGTTGCTGGAACTTTTGTATGCCGAGTATGCATCGGAAACGGTTTACCCTGCAAGTAACCGGCTGTTCAATGCACTTAATTTGACTAGCTATGCCGGAACGCGAGTGGTGCTTATCGGGCAAGATCCCTATCACGGCGAAGGGCAGGCGCATGGGTTAGCTTTTTCGGTAAAATCCGGCGTGGGGTTGCCGCCGTCTTTGCGGAATATATATCGTGAATTGGCTAGTGATTTAGGAGTTGCTGAGCCAACAAGCGGAGATTTAACACCTTGGGCGAAACAAGGAGTTTTACTATTGAATACTGTACTCAGCGTGCGTGCTAATCAGCCTAATTCTCATCAGGGACTGGGTTGGGAAGGCTTTACTGATCGGATAATCACTCTGCTCAATGAGCGAGAAGAACCGGTTATTTTTCTTTTATGGGGGCGGAATGCCGAAAGCAAAGGCAGGCTGATCACCGCCGACCACCATTACATATTGCGGGCAGCTCATCCGAGTCCATTATCGGCTTATCGGGGATTCTTTGGGTCTCGACACTTTTCGCAGGTGAATACGATTCTCCGCGAGTTGGGTCAGAGCGAAATCGATTGGAGTAGCATTTAATTCTATCCACATTTATTTTCTAATTTGCAACGCTGCGTCTCTACTCGCCCCAAGGGCTCATAAGGCCGCGCTTATGCAAATATAGCAAAATAAATGTTGGCTATAATTTTAAATAGTAGAAACCTCGAGCTGCAAATTAGAAAATAAAAATGAAATTAATTTTGACTACTCAAAGCGTCTGAAACTAAGAGGGAGATACACATGACACGCGTTAGAGTGTTACTGGATAAACGAATAGCGGGCGAGCGGCTCTCAGCTGAGGAGGGTCTCTTTCTCTATGAAAACGCTGAACTTGCTGAGTTAAGGGCAGCAGCTAATCAGATCAAGGAAGACCTGCATCCCGGTCCCTACACAACCTTTGTAATTGGGCGGAATATTAACTATTCCAATGTCTGCGATACGGGCTGTAAATTCTGTGCCTTCCACAAGAAACCCGGTGAGAAGGGCGGCTACGTGCTGGCAACACCTGTAATACTGGAAAAGATTGAGGAATTAGTTAGGGTTGGGGGAACGGAAATCCTTATGCAAGGCGGAACCCATCCAGGCTTGCCGCTCAGCTATTATCTTAAGTTACTGAGAACGATTAAAGAGCACTACCCACAAATACATATACATTCATTTTCGACTTCGGAAATCCTCAAGATGGTCGAGAAATCAGGCAAACCTCTGGAGTCAGTAATTATGCAATTGAAGTCAGCCGGTCTTGATTCGCTGCCCGGTGCCGGTGCAGAGATTCTCGATGACCGGATTCGGTTAGAGATTAGCGCTAACAAAGGGTCCTGGCAAGAATGGATGCACGTTATGAAGACAGCTAACAGGTTGGGACTGAGTTCAACGGGAACGATGGTGATTGGCTTTGGTGAAACCTTGGCCGAACGGATTGCTCATCTTGTCCGCCTGCGAGATGCCCAGGATGAGACGGGTGGCTTCACAGCCTTTATACCTTGGACCTTCCAGCCTGATAATACTGAGTTAGTTGCAGAACGCGTTTCTCCTGATGAGTACCTGAAAATCGTGGCTATCAGCCGGTTAATGCTTGATAATATTCCGAATATCCAGGCTTCTTGGGTGACAATGGGTGGCGAGGTCGGTATCCGGTCACTGAGCTTTGGCTGTAACGATTTCGGGAGCACGATGATGGAGGAAAATGTTGTTGCTGCTGCTGGAACCACTTTTAAAGTGAATACTAACCAGGTGCTGGACTTGATCCGCGAGGCTGGCTTTATCCCAGCCCAACGCAATACCAAGTATGAGGTCCTGCGGGTTTTTGCTGAGGGTGAGCGGGTCGCTGAAGATTTTACGATGTAGCCGGGCGGGTCGCTGAAGACTTTACAATGTAGTCGTGGCAGTCGCTGTCCTTTATGTCATTTATACTCGAGTGCTTGACTAATTGTGGCATGCACACTATAATAATTACATTATAATTTTTAAATGCTATGAAGAGGACACGAACGACTAGACGCCAGTTCTTAGAGAGAGAGTTAGCTGCTGAAAGACTCTTAGCCGGGCTTAATCGTTTACCACCTACGAGCAGTTGTCGCGAAAAGGGCATGCAAATAGTTAACCCTGCCAGCGGCCACCGGTGAGCAACCGTTATCATCAGAATGAGAGCCTAACCAGGCTAAAATTGGGTGGAACCACGACATGCAATCGTCCCATGCGGGATTGTTGCATGTTTTTGTATTTAAAAAGGAGGAACAGAGATGATTAAAATTACTTTTCCTAATGGAGATGTTAAGGAATTTCCAAAGGGTACAACAACTGAGGAAATAGCTGGTTCAATCAGCCCCGGCCTTCGCAAAAAGGCGATAGCCGGCAAACTAAACGACCGTTTGATTGACCTCTATGCACCGATCAATGAGGACGGAGCGATTGAAATTATTACGAGTGATAGTGAGGAGGGTTTAGACGTTTATCGACATAGTTCTGCCCACTTGTTAGCGCACGCCGTGTCCCGCCTCTATCCGGAAGCGAAATTCGGTATCGGGCCAACGATTCAAGACGGTTTCTATTACGACATTGATTATAAGGAATCTTTTACACCGAAGGATCTCGAGAAAATCGAAAAAGAGATGCGTCGGATTGTTAATGAAAACGTGCCTGTCCGTAGGAGTGTTCTATCACGAGCGGAAGCGCTTAAACGTTTTGGTGATATTGGTGAGAACTATAAGGTTGAATTAATTAATGAGTTGCCGGAAGATTCAGAGATTTCTGTGTACGAGCAGGGTGATTTTGCGGACCTCTGTCGGGGGCCTCACTTGCCGTCAACCAGTGGCATTAAAGCTTTTAAATTGCTAAATGTTGCCGGCGCCTATTGGCGGGGCGACTCAGAAAAGCCAATGTTGCAGCGGATTTATGGGACTTCTTTCTTTAAGGAAGCTGACCTCGAAGACTATCTTGATTTTCTGGAAGAAGCTAAGAAACGCGACCACCGCAAATTGGGTAGAGAGCTTGACCTGTTTAGTTTCTCTGAAGAAGCTCCGGGCATGCCTTTTTATCATCCGAACGGGATGGTAATCCGCAACGAACTGGAGAACCTATGGCGTGAGGAGCACCAGAAGGCCGGCTACAAGGAAATTAAAACACCGATCATGCTTAACCGCAGACTTTGGGAGCAGTCAGGTCACTGGGAACATTACCACGAGAATATGTATTTTACTAAGGTTGATAATATTGACTTTGCGATTAAACCGATGAACTGCCCGGGTTCGATGCTGACTTACAAAACCAAGTTGCACAGCTACCGCGACCTACCAATTCGCTATGGCGAGCTGGGCCTAGTCCACCGCCACGAGATGAGCGGGGCGCTTAGTGGTCTCTTGCGTGTTCGCACATTTACTCAAGACGACGCCCATCTGTTTTGTCGCCCTGATCAAATCGAGAGCGAGATAACAGGCGTAATCGAATTAATCGATAAGTTCTACACATTATTCGGGTTTACCTATCATGTTGAATTGTCAACGCGCCCTGAAAAATCAATGGGTTCGGATGAACTTTGGGAACAGGCGATTGAATCCTTGAAAAATGTACTTGATGCTAAGGGAATCGATTACAAAATTAACGAAGGCGATGGTGCATTCTACGGACCTAAGATTGACTTCCACGTATCTGATACTTTGCGCCGTACTTGGCAAGCCGGAACGATCCAACTCGACTTTCAGATGCCTGAGAAGTTTGAGCTTTCCTATATTGGCGAGGACAACGCGCGTCATACGCCGGTGGTTATTCACCGGGTTATCTATGGTTCGTTGGAACGCTTTATAGCGCTCTTGATCGAGCATTATGCAGGTGCTTTTCCGACTTGGTTAGCGCCGGTTCAAGCAGTAATCCTGCCAATCGCAGAGCCGCACAATGAGTATGCCGAAGAACTGCGCTACAAAATGGAACAAGCGGGAATCCGCGTGGAACTCGATGACCGCAACGAAAAAATTGGCTACCGAATCCGTGAAGCGCAACTACAGAAAATCCCTTATATGCTGGTAATCGGCGACAAGGAATTAGAGAAGCGCGAGCTTTCTGTGCGTAAGCGCGGTGTCGGTGATCTTGGTGCTCAAGCTGCGGATGAGGTTATCACTAATATCCTGCAGGAGATAGCGACGAAATCGGAATAATTGCTGCGTTAGATTAGCAGATAAATTCAGAATAATATTTGACAGCAAGACTTATCCGTGTTAATATACACGAGTGAAATAAATATAAACCAAGCAGGAGCGCCCGCTTCTCACCTTATCTGCCGGATGGCGTTGGGTTAATACCTTTGATTAGAGTGTTATTCGAGTGTGGGCCTAGTATGTCCACACTTTTTATTTTGCAATGATTTTATTCGGGGGTGAACGACAATTAGTAAAGAGCATTTAATTAACGAGGAGATTCGTGCTCGTGAGGTTCGCGTAGTAGGACCGGACGGTGAACAGATTGGGATTATGCCAACCAAAGAGGCATTAAAGCTTGCATTAGAACAAGATTTGGACCTAGTTAATGTTGCACCACAAGCCAAACCACCAGTCTGCCGCATCATGAACTACGGTAAGTTCAAATATGAGCAGACCAAAAAAGAAAAAGAAGCGCGTAAGAATCAGAAAATCATCAATACTAAAGAAATCAGGCTTAGCCCAACAATTGATGAAAATGACTTCCAAACGAAGCTAAAAAATGCACAAAAATTCCTTAAAGCTGGGGACAAGGTGAAATTCGCTGTTAGATTTAAAGGACGGCAGATTACTCATCAAGGAATCGGTATGAAGGTTTTGGAGCGTGTTGAACAAGAAATAGCTGAGTTAGGAACGGTTGAATCAAGGCCGAAGCTTGAAGGCAGAAACATGATTATGGTTGTAGCGCCTAAATAAATTGATTTAAGAGGAGGACGTATCAATGCCTAAGATGAAAACACATAGAGGTTCAGCAAAAAGATTCAAAAAGACAGGCACCGGCAAGATTAGACGCAGTAGCGCTTATATCAGCCATTTAATGAGCAATAAAAGTCAAAAACAAAAACGCAAAGCACGCAAGGGCGGCTATGTAAGCTCTGGCGACCAAAAACGAATAGAACAGATGATTACGCATCTATAGAGGATAGAGCGTCAAATAGGAGGGGTATAAAATGCCAAGAGTTAAGGGTGGATACACAAGCCGCCGTCGTCATAAAAAAACTTTAAAGCTTGCTAAGGGCTATTTTGGTTCGAAGCATCGCTTATATAGAACAGCTAAAGCACAGGTAATGAAATCATACATGTACGCTTATCGTGATCGTCGCGTTCGTAAACGTGATTTCCGTAAGCTCTGGATTACAAGAATTAATGCTGCTGCACGCATGAATGGCCTTTCTTACAGCAAATTCATGCATGGCCTAAAAGTAGCAGGCGTTGATATTAACCGCAAGATTCTCGCTGATCTTGCAGTGAACGAGCCACAAGCATTTGCGGAAATCGCTGCGATTGCTAAAGGGGAAAAACAAACAGTTGCGAAACCGGCAGCAGAAAAAGTAGCTGCAGCGAAACCGGTGGCGAAACCGGCAGCAACGAAACCGGCAGCAACGAAACCGGCAGCAACGAAACCGGCAGCAACGAAACCGGCAGCAGCAAAACCAGCGGCAGCAAAAACAACAGCAGCTAAACCGGCAGCGGCTAAAACTACAGCTACTAAAACCGCAGCAACTAAACCGGCAGCGGCTAAAACTACAGCTACTAAAACCGCAGCAACTAAACCGGCAGCAGCAAAAACAACAGTAGCAAAACCAGCGGCAGCTAAAACAACAGCAGCAAAACCAGCTGCGGCTAAAGCTAAGACTACAGCTACTAAAACCGCTGCAGCTAAGACTACAGCAGCAAAACCAGCTGCGGCTAAAACTACCGCTAAGGCTACTAAGGCCACAGATAAAGCTGACGCATAAATTATTTGGAAGAAAAGATAACAATATGATAAATTGATTATAGGCACCCTTTAGGGTGCTTTTTCATTAGGGAAATTGATGTTATTTTGAATTTATTATCACGAAATGGAGTCACAATGAAAATCTTACTGGTTACCTTAAATGCTAAATATATCCATACATCCTTAGCCCTGCGCTATCTACGCGAGTACATCAAACCGGACCACAAGGCCGGCTTATTAGAGTTTACAATTAACGAGCCAATCGAAGACATAGCGGATGTGCTGGTTGATGAAGAGCCGGATGTTATCGCCTTTTCCTGCTATATCTGGAATATTGAGCAGACCATTGAGCTGATTAATAAGTTGCGGATCAGTCTTCCTAATTTATGCATTATTGTCGGTGGTCCGGAGGTATCCTTTGAGTTGGAATACTGGCTAAACCGAGTGCCGGCAATCGACTACATAATTTATGGCGAAGGAGAACAATCGTTCAAGGAACTATTGGAATACTTAGATGGGGAAAAACCGCTTGAATCACTAAAGGGGATTGCCTATAGGCTTGCGGGCGCTAATGTTCTAACCCCGCCCCAAGACCTGCTGGTGCCGGATGATATTCCCTCACCCTATACTGATGAGGAATTGCCGGCTCTTAAGAACCGCACGATTTATTTCGAGGCGAGCAGGGGCTGTCCATTCTCATGTAGTTACTGTCTATCCTCGCTTGACCGGCGGGTGCGGTTTTTTAGTCTTGACCGCGTGCAAGCTGAATTAACTCGCTTGCTTGATGCAGATGTCCAATTAGTCAAATTTGTTGACCGAACCTTTAACATTAAGCAAGACTTTGCCCAAGCGATATTTGCCTTTCTGATTGATGATCATCTGAAGCACAATCGACGCACAACCTTTCACTTTGAAATAACAGCTGACCTCTTATCGGATGACCTCGTTGAATATCTTGCAGTCAATGCACCGCCGGGCCTGTTTCGGATGGAAATCGGAGTGCAGACAACCAATGAACATACTAATAAATTAATCGACCGCAAACAAGACTGGGAGAGGCTGAGCACCGTTATCAAGCAACTACGTGTGGGTAATAACATTATGATTCATCTTGATTTGATTGCCGGCTTACCTGCAGAAAGCTATGATTCTTTCGGTAACAGTTTCAATATGACATACGAGTTAGGTGCGCAGGAATTGCAACTCGGCTTTCTCAAAGTTTTGCGTGGGACCAAGATCTGGCGTGAGAAAGACCTCTATGGCTATAGATTTCATGAAAAACCACCCTACGAAGTAATCGAGAATGACTCGTTAACTGTGAATGAGTTAGCTAAAATTAAATTAGTGGAAGCGATGTTAGAGCGTTACAGTAATTCAGGACGGATGCCTCTTACTATCAAATATTTGGTAAGCAGTTGGCCGGTAACTACAACGGATGTAGCAACCGGTTCAAACGCTTTTGGTTTTTTTCTAAGACTTGGAGAATATTGGGAAGATCAAGGTTATGCACGGATTGGTTATCAACTTGATGAACTATTTAATCGTCTCTACGGATTTCTTGAACAAGAACATGCTAACGGCATTCTATTTAATATAAACATCGATTTCGCTCATGACCTAATGAAATACGAGTTTTTTGCCAATTTCAAACACAAACCACGTCGGCTGTGGTGGAATTATATCTTCGACAAAAAACGACAATCAGCGGTTCTCAATAAGCTGGCTGAGCAACCGACACTGGCGGGTAGCGAATTTGCTGAATTGCGGCTGAGTAGAGAAGCGATGCGCACCCACCTCATGCTTGACTGGCTCGACCATGATCTAGGAGAATTTTTCAATAGCGGTGAGATAGTTAAACGTCCAACAATACAAATAATCTACTTCGATTTTCAAAATCAAAGTAGATCATTTTTCCTGAATTCTAATTTTCTTGTAAATTGTTAGCGCTAACTACTTACCATTTTCAACCATTCTGATGTAAGAACTCTTTACCCAATAATAGTCGTAGGCATATTCATAATTTTCCATTTTTTTAAGTAAGTCTGCGAGCATGAGTGTAGTAATACCGGCTTCCTCGTAATCCTGTATGTTGTGTGTGGCGAGCCATTCTGCAGAGTAAGTTACTCCTCGGGCCGTAATCCAATAACTTGCACCTCGTTCGAGTTTTACTTCTCGCCCTAAGTATTTACTGAGCTTTGCTTCAAAGGCCAGTTTGGCTTCATCTCGATATTGAAAATTACTATAGTATTCAAGCATAGCCTCTATATCGCTTGGACTAATGCCTGCGGCTTGATAGTCGGCGATCGGGTGCTCATAGACCCACTTTACGGAGTAGAGATTATGACCCTTGCGAATGGCTTCCGGACTGGCAAAATATCTAGCTACTTCTATTAGGTCTTTGGACAGAATTAAGTCAATCTCTTCATCGTGGAAATAAGGCAAGTTGTATTTATTGTCGACGGCAAAGTTCCGCTCTGCGACTAAGAGCTCACGGGCTACATCGACTGGGATGAGGTAGTGCCAGATAAATGAATAGAGACTGGCTGATTCCTGAATTCCGGTATAGTCGCTTGTTGAACTGCTATATGTGTTAATCCATTCTTCAAAATCTTCTTCAGCAACTAAACCAGTGAATTCCGGTCTTAGAAATTCAAGTCTGTCATCGATTGTTAAATAGTAACCTTGTCTTACCGAGTCATCAAAAGCTTGGGGCATGGGTTCTTCCTGAGTTTCATCTTCTTTAGGCTTTTCCTGCCCCTGACAGGCTCCTAAGGTAAATACAAGTGCAATCAATAATAATAGTATCAACAAGTTGCAAGCAATTTTTTTCATGGCTAACTCTCCTTATTTGTCATCTAATATAGTTAGTCTGCCTACAAATTCAATTATAGCACACTGAGAGGCATGCTCGTAAGAAAAGGAGCTGACTTAGGGAGACTGTTGCGGTAAATACTGCGGTCTATTATAATTTAATCAATACACGTGTACATACCCTTGGTGTAATTTGTAGTATTTAGGTTTATCAAACGAGTCATTTATTTTGCTATATTTGCATAAGCGCGACCTTATGAGCCCTCGGGCGAGTAGAGGCGCCGCGTTGCAATATAGAAAATAAATGCGGTTATATATTCATCAATAATAGAGGAGGTACTCGGTGTGGCGGACAAAAAATATATTTTAGTAATCGATCAAGGCACTACGAGTTCGCGGGCGATTTTGTTCGACCGCAAGGCGCAGATCTACGCCCTTGCCCAACAGGAATTTCCGCAATATTTCCCTGAACCCGGTTGGGTTGAACATGATGCAGAGGAGATTTGGAAATCAGTAGTTGCTGTCGTGAATCAATTATTGGCTGAGCACCCGGGTGTTGAGACTGAGATTGCGGCAATAGGCGTCACTAATCAGCGTGAGACAACAGTTATTTGGGATCGCATTACAGGTGAGCCCATCTATAATGCAATTGTCTGGCAATCGCGGCAGACGAGTAAAATCTGCGAAGATACTATTGCCGGTGGATACAGCCGAGTAGTGCGTGAAAAGACCGGACTGCTCATCGATTCTTATTTTTCGGCGACTAAGATCAAGTGGCTGCTTGAACGTGCCCCTGGTGCGCGCGCACGAGCGGAGCGTGGTGAATTATTGTTTGGGACGATCGATACTTGGTTGCTCTGGAAACTAACCGGTGGTAAGGCACACCTTACCGATTATACGAATGCAAGCAGGACACTGCTTTTTAATATAAACACCTGTGAATGGGATGACGAGTTGCTCTCGATTTTTCA
The DNA here is from genome assembly GCA_964637775.1 of uncultured Caryophanales bacterium. Classification (GTDB taxonomy): domain Bacteria; phylum Bacillota; class Bacilli; order Tepidibacillales; family Tepidibacillaceae; genus CAYZPB01. Next base: position 91,837 of record CAZWWX010000003.1, on the reverse strand, counting down.
AGTGCCGCGGTCGCTCTTGCCTGAGGTTCGCTCTTGTTCTGAGGTTTATGGATACACAGAACCGACCTTCATGAATGGCTGTACAATCCCAATTTCCGGGATTGCCGGCGACCAGCAGGCTGCTCTTTTCGGTCAGGCTTGCTTTTCCGAAGGAATGGCGAAAAATACATATGGAACGGGCAGCTTTATGCTGATGAATATTGGCGACAAACCGATTCTTTCAGAACACAACCTCCTGACCACGATTGCCTGGGGAATAGGCGGCAAAGTTACCTACGCGCTGGAGGGTAGTGTTTTTGTGACCGGGGCTGCTGTTAAGTGGCTGAAGGAAGAGCTGGGTTTTATAAAATCATCAAATGATTCTGAACGAGTAGCTACCGGTGTCGAGAGTAGTGATGGCCTTTATGTGGTACCCGCTTTTACCGGATTGGGCGCGCCGTATTGGGAGATGGATGCGCTGGGCGCGATTTTTGGAATCACTCGCGGAACCAACGCTGCGCAGATTACTCGCGCAACACTGGAATCAATCGCTTATCAGATTAAAGATATTCTTAACTCAATGGAAGCTGACTCAGGGGTTAGTCTTAGCCGATTGCGGGTAGATGGCGGTGCAGTTCGCAATAATTTTTTGATGCAGTTCCAAGCAGACATGCTCGGCGTTCCGGTTGAGCGGACGACAATTCATGAGAGCACAGCGCTTGGTGCGGCTTTTTTAGCAGGGCTTGCCGTTGGTTTTTGGCAGGACAGAAACCTGATTACGCAGACGATTGAAACAGACAGACTGTTCGAGCCGGAGATGGCTGCGAATGAACGAGATGAACTATATCGCGGATGGAAACGGGCTGTCAGTAGCACGCTTTATTGGGCGAATTTTAAATAATATAAGAAACATAAATCAGAAAAATGAATTTTTTTATTTTCTTTAATTGACATTGACGCGTATTAATCGTATTATCAAAATAAGTGATGTATATTTATACACGAAATAAGAATGCATAATATTCAAAATCTTACACTGCAGAATATTATACGATGAAAGGAGTTGATAGAATGAAAAAAATTCTTAGCATACTTCTAGTGATTGTAGTTGCTTCTTTCTTATTTGCACCGGCTGCAATGGCTGCTAACGTGGAAGTTAACATACTTAATGGACTTAATGGACAGATTAACGGCATAGTGTCAGGTATATTTGGTCAAGTTAATCAAGTAAACAAGGATATTACACAAGAGTTATCCAGTCAGCTTGATAAAGTCATCGCTAAAAAGATTAGTGATTTAGACTTAATTTTGATCACTGCTGAAGTTAACGCTTTGAATGCACAAATTGAGCAAAAGGTTGCAATGGCAATTAAACAAGCTGATTTGTACATTTTACTTGGGAAACCGGACAAAGTTGACAAGGTGATTGCTGACTTGGTTCAGTGGGTTGACAGCAAGGCTGAAGCTTTAATTGCAAAAGCTGCTAAAAAAGGAATTGTAGTTTATTGCGAGTATGAAGCTGTTGTGATTGGCGGACAGACCGTTTTAATTGACCCGCTGCGTATCGGTGGCTACTAATAATTTAGTTTGCAAAAATAAATTAAGGGATACTCCGTGTATCCCTTTTTATTAGTATATTGGAGCAGATAGGGGTTATGATTGATGGCAACAGGGCTGTTTCTTGGTAAAAAGAATATATATATTGAGCGATTCACCCAACAGGGCGGCGAATTAAGGTTACTCGCAAGTGAAGAAGGCGCAGAAATCATGCATCAGAATATAAAGTCAGGTGAGGTCTGTTTCATTGAGCCGTGCGAAAATGACACAACGATGGAATTCTTTTATATCTTAACTGGGAAGATTGAAATTGATGGGCCTTGTAGCTCGCAGACATTAGGACCGGGTGATTATCTATATGTGTATCAGTTAACAGAAACTATTAATTTCCGAACTGTGACTGACGTGACTATGCTTTATATTTCAACTTTCCCACAATTCAGTTTTTTAAGTACAACGACAAAGGAATTATTTGATCTTGCTGAACAAGTGAAGGCTAAGGACAAATATACGCTTCTCCACAATGAGCGCGTTAAGGAGTACGCGTTAAAAATCGCTGACAAACTGGGTTTGAGCAATGAGCAGAAGCGAAATATCCTTTATGCTTCACTTCTTCATGATGTTGGCAAAGTTGACTTACCGACAGAGTTGCTCAACAAAAACGGCTGCCTAACCGCAGCTGAAATGGATCTGATGCGCGAACATCCGGTAATCGGTGCGGAGATGTTGACGGGTACGCACTTCGCTGAAATTGGCGAAATTATCCTGCAACACCACGAACGAATCAATGGGACCGGTTATCCGCGGGGCTTGCGTGGCGATGAAATAATGATTGAGGCGCAGATTATTGCGGTTGCCGATGTTTTCGATGCAATGACAACCGACCGCTCCTACCGGCCGGCGTTGCCGATTGCTTTGGCGGTTGAGGAGATTGCGATGGCAAAGGGAATCCTTTTTGGCGAGTTGATTGTTGAAAAGCTGTTCGAAATCTTAAAAGAAGACGGGCTGTTATAATTAGCGACCAAGTATAGTTGACAAATACAGGTCAAATCCTTATTATATTTAAGTAATAATCAAATATTATTATCGCTATGAATGGGAGTAGTAAATCACCGAATCCTCAAGAGAGGGAGATCAGTTGCTGAAAGATTTCCTAGGAAACTCCTGATTGAAGTCGCCCGGGAGCTGTCGAAAGACCGGCCACAACCGTTATTGTTGAGTGTATGACTTCGGTCATAAATTAAGGTGGTACCGCGAGCATTTTCGTCCTTTGGGATGAAGGTGTTTTTTTGTTTTTATAGGAATAATATCGTCAGAAATATCGTCAGATTAACTAAGTAAATAGGGCATAGAAAGACAATAGGGTGTAAAAAGACAATAGAACATAGAAAGACAATAGAACATAGACGGAGAATAGGACATAGAAGGAGAATAGGACATAGAAGGAGAAGATGAAGATGGCGAGTGCCGAAAAAGAAACTTTAGGAAATTATAACCCGGCGGAGATTGAGGAAAAGTGGAATCAGTTCTGGGTCGAGGGAGGGTTTTTTGAAGCTGGAAAAGATACAACTAAGCAACCGTTTTCAACAGTAATTCCGCCGCCTAATGTCACGGGCAATCTGCACATTGGACATGCCTTTGGATTTACTCTGCAAGATATTGCGACGCGTTTCAAACGAATGCAGGGCTACGATATGTTATGGTTGCCGGGCACTGACCATGCGGGAATTGCTACGCAAGCGGTTGTTGAACGGAAACTTCGTGAAAAAGGCGTTAGCCGTTATGATTTAGGGCGTGATGAGTTCCTCAAGATTACATGGGAATGGAAGGAAAAATACGCCGATATAATCCACGAGCAATGGGGAAAACTTGGTCTTTCGCTCGACTATTCGCGTGAACGTTTTACGCTTGATGAGGGGTTGTCGGCTGCGGTTCGACAGGTTTTTGTAACTTTGTATGAAAAGGACTTAATTTATCGCGGAAAATATATTATCAACTGGGACCCGGAAGCACAGACTGCGCTTTCCGATATTGAGGTTGAATATAAAGACATTCAGGGGGCACTTTATCATATGCGTTACCCGCTCAAAGACGGCTCAGGCTCAATCACCGTTGCGACTACGCGTCCGGAAACGATGCTCGGAGACACTGCTGTTGCGGTGCATCCGCAGGACGAGCGTTATCAACATCTGGTCGGCAGGGCCGTTGTGTTGCCGATAACAGGGCGTGAGGTGCCGATTATTGCCGATGACTATGTTGATCGCGAATTCGGTAGCGGAGCGGTTAAGATAACGCCGGCGCATGATCCGAATGACTTTGAGATTGGCAATCGCCATCAGTTGCAACGCGTGCTGGTAATGGACGAAGCAGGTGTGATGAACGAAAATGCCGGCAAATACCAAGGGCAAGACCGGTTTGAATGCCGTAAAAATATCATCAAAGATCTGCAAGATCAGGGCGTCTTATTCGAAATTGAGGACCACCTTCATTCAGTTGGACATAGTCAGAGGACCGGAGCAATAATCGAGCCATACCTTTCCACGCAGTGGTTTGTTAGGATGGGACCGCTGGCTGAGCGCGCGATTGCTAATCAGAAGAGTGGAGCGGGTGTTAACTTTGTTCCCGAACGCTTCGAGCGGACATATCTCCACTGGATTGAGAATATTCGTGACTGGTGTATATCGCGACAATTGTGGTGGGGACACCGGATTCCGGCTTGGTATTGTGCTGACTGCGGAGAGATTATTGTTCAGTTGGACGCACCAACAAGTTGCCATAAATGCGGTTCCGGCAACCTAATTCAGGATGAAGACGTGCTTGACACTTGGTTTAGTTCGGCCTTGTGGCCGTTTTCAACAATGGGTTGGCCGAATATTGATGCGGCGGATTTTAAGCGTTATTATCCGACCAATCTAATGATAACCGGCTACGATATAATATTTTTCTGGGTCGCACGGATGATTTTTACTGCGCTGGAATTTACCGATGCGATTCCGTTTCAAGATGTTTATATTCATGGTCTTGTCCGCGATAGCGAAGGTCGAAAAATGTCGAAATCGCTCGGCAACGGGATTGACCCGCTTGAGGTAATCGAGAAATACGGTGCTGATGCACTACGATTCATGTTGTCAACAGGAACAGCACCGGGACAAGATATGCGCTTTCATTATGAACGCGTGGAGGCTGCGGGAAACTTTGCGAACAAGCTGTGGAACGCAGCGCGCTTTGTAATCATGAACCTTGATGGGTTTACTACCCAAGATGTCGATATCAACAGCAATCTAATGGTTGCTGACAAATGGATTCTACACCGGTTCAATGAGACCGCGCGTGAGGTTACGCGGCTGTTCGAACAATATGATTTCGGTGAGGCCGGTAGGACATTGCAACACTTCGTGTGGGATGAGTTCTGTGACTGGTATATTGAGCTGGCAAAGTTAGCGTTATATGGTGAGGACGAAGCCGCGAAAAAGACAACAAAGTCAGTTCTAACTTACGTTTTAGATAATATTTTACGGTTGCTTCATCCGTTCATGCCGTTTGTAACGGAAGAGCTGTGGCAGCACTTGCCGCATGTGGGCGAAAGCATTACTGTTGCCGATTGGCCAATTTACAGTGAACAGCTGATGGACGAAAATTCAGCGAAAGCGATGACCCTTCTGATGGAAATCATCCGTTCAGTTCGTAATATTCGCGCCGAAGTTAGTGTGCCGCTGAGCAGACCGATTGAGATTATAATCAAGCCAACGGCAACAGAAGACGTTAGAATTATCGCGAACAACCAAGCTTATATTTCGCGTTTTTGCAATCCGTCAACACTTACTATCGATTCTGCCATCAAAGCGCCTGAGAAAGCAATGTCGGCTGTTGTAACGGGCGCTGAGATCTACCTTCCGCTTGCCGGATTGGTCGATATCACACAAGAGCTGGCGCGTCTCGAAAAAGAGCTTAATGAGCTAAATTTTGAGGTAGAGCGTGTTGAGCAAAAGTTGCAGAACGAAAGCTTTGTTGCTAAGGCACCGGATGCGGTTATCGCCGCTGAACGCGCAAAAGCTGCCGACTATCAAGCCAAGCGTAACAAGGTGCTTGAGCGTATAGGCGAGCTATCTTAAGCAACATCAATTAACATCAGTTAACATCAATCAGGAAGGGGGCAGGACGCAATGAACAAGAGCGATGTGAACGAGAACGCTGTGAACATTGTGAGCGTTGCGACGCAAGACGAAGCAGTCAATTGGATTCATGCACTTGAAACGTTCGGCATTAAGCCGGGCTTAAAACGCGTGGAACGTCTCCTTACACGTCTCGGCAATCCGGAACGTAAACTGAAGTTCCTGCATGTGGCGGGCACGAATGGCAAAGGTTCGACAATCAACTTTATTGCCGAGATACTGCTGGCTGCCGGTTACAATATTGGCATCTTTACCTCACCCTATCTGATCGAGTTTAGCGACCGAATTAAGCTTAACCGCACCAACATACCGGGCGATGCACTCGTTGAATGTGTCAACGAACTGATTCCGCACATTAACGAAATGGCAACTGAGGAGCTCGGTTCGCCTACGGAGTTCGAGGTCGTTACGGCGCTTGCTATTCTGTATTACAGCAAACAAGAATCGCTTGACTTAGTGCTTTGGGAGACCGGTCTCGGTGGACGTTTGGACTCGACTAATGTGGTCACGCCGTTACTTTCAGTTATCACAAATATCGCTTACGACCATCTGAACATATTAGGCAACACAATTGAGGAAATCGCCGCCGAAAAAGCAGGGATCATCAAGCAAGGTGTTCCCGTAATCTCAGGTGCGCTCAACCCCGCGGCACAGGCGGTTATTGCAACGCGCGCAAGCGAACAACAAGCAGAATTATATCAACTTAATCAAGATTTTGCGGTGGAACCGACAAGTATCGGTGCATTTGGATCGACGTTTAACTTCTATAGGTTGGTTAAGGCATGCGACACAGCAGGCCACAAGGACACACATGAGCCTTACGTAACACTAACCAATCTGGCAGTCCGTATGCTTGGTGAACACCAACTATCTAATGCTGCGCTCGCAATAATGGCGACCCGGCTGCTCGTGATGCAACATGCTTTTCACATCAGCGAAGAGAGCATCCGAATAGGCCTGCTCAATTCATATTGGCTCGGTCGCTTCGAGCAACTTGCGGACAAACCGCTAATCATTATTGATGGCGCACACAATCCGGACGGCGCACGCAGCCTTGCCAATACAATAAAACTAATCGACTATAACCGGTTAATTCTGGTTCTCGGAATTTTACATGATAAACCTCTGGCGGAATTCCTGGATATTATGATACCATTAGCAGATGAAATAATTACGACGGAACCGCAGGTGCCGAGACGCGCAACCGCAGAAAGCATTCAGCAACTGATTAGCGCAATCGACCCTACCAAGCCTGTAACCGCAATAGCGGACTATGAGCAGGCACTAATGAACGGCTTAACGCGGTTAGATCCGGGCGACCTCTTGTTAGTAACTGGATCGCTTTACCTAATCGCTGATGCAAGAAAATATCTTATAAAAAAATTAGAAAGCGAGTGCTGAAATTGAATGATGAAAGAATACATTTCATAGGTATTGGCGGAAGCGGAATGAGCGGAATAGCGCGCATACTGCTCGAGCTCGGTTACAATGTATCAGGTTCGGATATTGTCCAATCAGAGACCACGGAACGTCTTAAACAATTGGGCGCAATAGTTTACTTCGGACAAGATGCGGATAATTTGAAAAAGGCAGATATAGTCGTCTATTCGACTGATGTGCCAAACGACAATGTGGAACTTAAAGCAGCGCGCGAGCAAGGGCTAAGAGTTCTGCACCGCTCAGAAATGCTTGCCCAATTGATGGAGGGGAAATTAGCGGTTACCGTCGCAGGTACACACGGCAAAACAACCACAGCATCAATGCTGGCGTGGGTGTTGGAAAAAAATCATCAGGATCCAAGCTTTGTCGTTGGTAGTGAAATTACCGGCTTAGGTGTGAATGCTAAGTCCGGCGTAAGCAAGTTTTTTATCGCAGAAGCGGATGAGAGCGACGGCTCGTTTTTGAACTACTCACCAAATATTAGCATCATTACTAATATTGAGCCGGACCACCTTGAGAATTACGGTGGGGATTTCTTCCGATTATTTGCTGCCTACAAGGATTTTCAAGATCGCGTCGTTGAGAACGGTACTACGATTCTCTGTTATGATGATCGCTATGTCAGAGAACTGATGAAGAAGGTTCCGGGCAACTACATTACTTACGGTTTCTCACCGGATGCAGACTATCGGCCAATTCAAATTGTTCGGCAGGGACAATATACGACTTTCGGTGTTTTTTCTAAGCAAGATGGGATGCTCGGCGGAATTAAACTTAGCCTTCCCGGCGACCACAACATTGTAAATTCGCTTGCGGTTCTGATTGCTGCACGTGAACTTGGTCTAAGTTTTGATGAGATATCTTCAGCACTTACAAAGTTTGAGGGCGTTAAACGTCGCTTCCAATTTAAAGGCGAAGTTAACGGTGTTACAGTAATTGACGACTATGGTCATCATCCAACGGAGATTATGGCTACGGTTGATGCAGCTAAACAGCTTGGCGGTCGGATTATTGTTGCGTTTAAACCGCTTCGTTATGCGCGAACCTTTTATTTCTTGGAGGAGTTCGGGAAAGCTTTTGAAGACGTTGATGAGATTATAGTTACGGAAATCTATTCACCGTCCGGCGATTCAATGCATGATAAGGTCGATACGAAAAAATTAGTAGAGGCGATTAAACGTGTCAGCAACAAAGAGGTTCGCTATTGCGCAACTTCTGAGGAGTTGGTCGATTATCTTGTTGCGACAGTAACTCCCGGCGATTTAGTTATTACCCAAGGTGCCGGTGATATCTGGGCAGTTGGTGAACAATTGCTTGCTCGCCTCGACAACTAATTAAGTTGAAATTTAGATAAATTATCCGGAACAAACTTTAAAGCTTATCATATTGAAACTATATAGATTAATATGATAGCATAATATGGCATATTTGTGATAGAATATATATTATTAGGTATGTATTCTATTTTTTTCTGGGCAAGGAGCGATCAGATGAGAAATAAACGTATCGGTGATATTTTAGTAGACGTTGGTAAGATTACGCGTGAACAGCTTAATGAGGCCTTACAAGAGCAAAAGCTGACCAACAATCAGCTCGGTGACATCTTGGTTGATAAGGGCTGGATTCGTGAACGCGATTTGATGGATGCGTTAGAGGCGCAACTCCAGATTCCGCAAGTTAATCTTAACCAATATGAACTTGAGCCCGGTGTAACCAATCTGATAACCGAGCGGATGGCAATTGAGTATCAAGTGTTGCCGATTCGCCGAGATGGAAATACGCTTACAGTGGCGATGACTAATCCCACAGATTATTTCGCGATTGATAATCTGCGCATCTATACCGGACTAACGATTGCGCCGGTTATCGCTTCGAAGAGTGAACTGAAAACGATGATTAACCGTATCTATAGCCTTCAGGGTTCAGTTAGTGAAATTATGGAACTGCTCCCTAAAGATGAAGATATTAGAAAAGAGGCAGAGTCTGACGACGCACCGGTTAGCCGGATGGTTAACCAGATCATGCGTAATGCTTCAATGATGCGTGCGAGTGATGTTCACTTTGACCCGCAAGAGAATAGCGTACTCGTTCGTTATCGGATTGATGGTTCGCTTCAGACGGAGCAGGTGCTTAATAAAAATATGCAGTCGATTCTAACGACGAGAATAAAAATTATGAGTGGACTCAACATTTCCGAACGACGTTTGCCGCAAGATGGACGCTTTAAATTCGACGTTGACGGTAAGGTTATCGACGTTCGTGTATCGACATTGCCGACGATTCATGGTGAGAAGATGGTACTTAGGATTCTTGATTTATCGAGCTCGGTCAGGAAGATGGATGATCTTGGATTATCACCGAAAAACATTAAAACTATTCGTGATGTGATTCGTCGTCCATACGGATTACTGCTGGTAAGCGGTCCGACCGGTAGCGGTAAGACATCAACATTGTATGCGGCTCTAAGTGAGTTGAATCGCGATAATGTTAATATAATAACGATTGAAGATCCGGTTGAGTATCAACTGCGCGGTGTCAACCAGATTCAAGTCAATGAGAAGATTGGCATGACCTTTATTACAGGACTACGGACAGTTCTGAGACAGGACCCGAACATTATCATGGTTGGTGAGGTTCGTGATGCGGAAACGGTTGAGATGGCGATTAGATCGGCGCTTACCGGTCATATTGTTCTTAGCACGATTCATACGAATGATGCTCCGTCAACTTTTACGCGACTGCTCGATATGGGAGTAGAACCTTATGTTATCGTTTCAGCGCTTAGCGGTGTTGTGGCGCAACGTCTTGTTCGGCGTGTCTGCCCGGATTGTGCGGCTGAATACGAGCCAACGGTTGACGAACAGGCAATTCTTGATCATTATAATATTCATATTTCACTGAAAAAAGGAACCGGGTGTACTCGTTGCAACGATACAGGCTATAAGGGTCGAACTGCTCTTTACGAGATAGTGGTCCTTGATGAACAGCTTAAACGGATGATAATTGAGGAACGTCCGGATGCAGCATATCGCGAATATTTGAAGAGTATCGGCTTCGTTTCAATGTTTGAGGATGGACTTAGGAAGGTCGAGGCGGGCATTACGACAATCTCTGAGGTGTTAAGCGTAACGATTGGAAGCGAGGTGTAACTGAAATGACTCCGAGTAGCTACAACGTCAAAGAACTAATGATTGAGGCAGTTAACCGTGGTGCGAGTGACTTACACCTAACTACAGGTTCGAAACCGATCTATCGAATTGATGGAAGACTTGAACCTTATGGTGAACAGAAGCTATTTAACCATGATACAGATATATACATGCGGGATATACTTACTGAGATTCAACAGGCGGAGTTCCTTAGCAAAGGTGAGTTAGATATCTCCTATGGAATTGAAGGTGTATCACGTTTTCGAATTAATATCTTCAAGCAACGTGATGCAGTGAGCATAGCTATTCGAGTTATTGCTCGGGATATACCGACATTGGAACAATTGGGTGTAAGCCCAGTCTTGAAAAATTTTGTTGAAAAGCCACAAGGATTGATTTTAGTTACTGGTCCAACCGGTAGCGGTAAATCGACAACTTTGGCTTCAATGGTTGATCTGATTAATCGAACACAATCGAAGCATATTATTACACTTGAGGATCCTATCGAGTTCTTACATCGACACAATCGTTCGATTATTAACCAGAGAGAGATTGGTAAAGACTCGCTATCATTTGCTGCGGCGCTAAGAGCAGCTCTAAGACAGGACCCTGATGTTATACTTGTCGGAGAGATGCGTGACTTAGAAACGATTGGGACAGCGATAACGGCTGCTGAAACAGGACACATCGTCTTTGCAACGCTACATACAGCGGATGCATCGAACACAATTGACCGGATAATTGACGCTTTTCCGGTTGCGCAACAGACCCAGATTAGGTTACAATTGGCAAGTGTCTTGGTTGGTGTAGTCGCACAGAGGTTGTTACCGACAGTTGACCATGGCAGACGAGTTGCCGCCATGGAAATATTAATCAATACACCTGCTGTTGCTAACCTGATTCGTTCAGAAAAGACACATCAACTAAAGACGGTAATGCAGACCAGTAAGACTGCGGGAATGGAAACGATGGAATCAGCGATTAGACGACTTGTTGCTATTGGCAAAGTTGATAATGAGGTAGCAAGACAGTTCGTAGAAAATTGGGATAGATAGTAGGTGAGATTCTTTGCAGTTTAAATACACCGGAATCAACAATAAAGGCAAGAATATTAGCGGTACTGCTGAAGCTAATTCGCCCGAAGAGGCGATAGTTAAGCTTCGCTCGCAGGGAATCTACGTAACCGAGGTTAGGGAAACAAAAATCGCTCCAATCAAAAGAGAGATTCAGCTCCTCACTAAGGTCAAAACTGAGGATATGGTTGTCTTCACCAGACAACTTGCTACTCTGATAAGAGCCGGAGTTACGATTATTGATGCCATTGATATCTTAAGTAAACAGACTGAGAATCGAGGTTTCGCCAAAGTTTTGGCTAAGGTAGCAGATGCGATTCGTGGAGGAGAGTCACTCTCTGATGCACTTGCTGCTTATCCGAAGATTTTCCCGAAAATTGTCCTTAGTATGATTGCTGCCGGTGAGATGTCGGGAACGCTTGAGCCAACACTGGAAACGGTTGCTGCTTATCTTGAAAAACAACATCAGACTAAGAGAAAGATTAGCTCTGCACTTACCTATCCGATTGTTGTTATGATTATGGCAGTATTTGTTACAATTTTCTTGTTAATTAATGTCGTGCCAAGCTTTACGGAAATGTATGCATCATTTGATGCTGAGTTACCGTTACCAACAAAAATTATTATGTCCTTAAGTGATTTTACTCAGAAATATTGGCTAGCCCTTGTGGCTATTGTGTTTGTGCTTATCCTAATATATAATTTAGTAACCAGAAATCCGAAAACTAAATATTATACAGATTACTTCAAACTTAAGTTACCAATCTTCGGTGTTTTGTTACAAAAATCTGCGATTGCCAAGTTTGCGCGAACACTGGGATTACAGCTAACAAGTGCTATTCCCATCCTTGAGTCGCTGGAGATGGTGAGTAAGGTGGTGGGTAATGAGGCGATTGCTAAACCAATCCGAGAGTCAGGCAATTCACTACGTCAGGGGACGCCGCTTCACAAGCCACTCGAGAAGAATAAACTCTTCCCGCCGCTTTTGATTCACATGATGGCGATTGGTGATGAAACAGGATCGCTTGATGAGATGCTCAACAAGGTTGCAGACTTTTATGAATCCGATGTTGATAATATGACCGATCAGTTGAAACAATTGATTGAACCACTTCTGATCGTTTTCTTAACAGTAGTAGTCGGAACGATTGTTTTGGCGGTAATCATGCCAATGTTCGGTGTATATGATTTAATTGGTGGTGGTGGATTTTGATTAAGGGGTTGAGTTAATGTCAGAGTTTTTTAGCAATAAATTGTTTAATGAGCGTGGCATTACTTTAATTGAACTCATTGCAGTAATATTGATTATTGGCATTATTGCTGCGGTTGGCATGCCGGTGGTATTTACTCAGATTGAAAAAGCAGAGGAAAAGGTCTTGCTTGCTAACATTGCAATTGTTAACGATGCATTAGAGAGGTATGTTATGTTTGTGCAAAAGGAGGGAATAGATTATTTCAAATATCCACTCGTTGGAGCTGGCAAAATTGCCGAACTGAAAGATAGTGATGATGTTGAGGGATTGATAATTATTCTTCAGTCTCCAGATGAGGTTGGCGGACCATTTTTGAAAGGTGATTTTAAATTGCCGGAGGGAAAGACTGAGCTTATCGTGGTTAATGATCATGCAATTGGCATCCAACTAAAATAATATCCACTTGGGTAAACTGGTTATAATATGTTGTATATTGTTATTGTAAATAGTTTTACATAAAGAAGATGTAATTTGTGAAAGGGGGTGAAATTGATGCCAACAATTTTAAAGAAAAGACTATTTAATCAACGAGGTATTACATTAATAGAGTTGATCGCTGTAATTTTGATTATCGGTATTATTGCAGCGGTTGGTATCCCAGTAGTATTCAATCAGATTAAGGATGCAGAAACAAAAACAGATGCAGCTAACTTAACGATTATTAATGATGCATTAGAACGATATGCAACAATGAATAACGGATATCCAGCAGAAACAGCAGTTAAAGCAGGGGGGAATCCTATTTTTGCTGATTTAAAGGCTTTTTTAGCTTCTTCAAATAATCATGGACCATATATCAGAAGTGACTTTTCTGATGCACCAAAACACGGAACATGGTCTGTAACCGTAACATCAGGTAAAGTGACGGGTGTTACAAATCCTTAATAATTGTTTTGCTATAAAGGAGGTAATATAAATGCCAAAAGTTTTTACAAAAAGATTATTTAACCAACGTGGTATTACGTTAATTGAATTAATTGCGGTAATCCTGATTATCGGTGTTATTGCGGCAGTTGGTATCCCAGTAGTATTTAATCAGATTAATGGAGCAAAAGCTGAAACTGATAAAGCTAATCAAGCGGTTTTTGCTAGTGCAATTGAACGTTATGCTACTGTTAAAGGTGAGTATCCTAAATTGACCACTGGTAATTTAATTTTAGAAAAATTTATTCAAAACACACTTAATGCTGCAGATGGTGGCCCTTACTTACGAGGAGATTTTCCTACAACAAAAGCAGTAGGCGGGGAGTGGACGATGCATCAGGGTGAGGCGAGCTCTTCTGATAAAGCAGATACTGTAGGACATGTAGTTAAGTCTATTCATTAGAATTAAGATATAATTGGTAGCAGAATGCTATTTATATCAAATAGCATTCTGCTACAATATCAATTATTGTTACAACTATGCTGATTGAACATAAAGTATGTTTATTTAACATAGGGGGTGAGTAAAATGTATGTGCTTTTTAAAAAGAGGTTGTTCAATGAGAAAGGTATTACTTTAATCGAATTAATCGCAGTTGTTATGATTATCGGAATTATTACTGCTGTAGGCGTGCCTATAGTTTTTAATCAGATAGATAAGGCTAGTGAAAATACTGATGCTGTGAATGTTTCGGTTATCAATGGTGCGATTGAGCGCTATGCGCTAATCAATGGACTTTACCCAAGAGTCAGAATTGAAGATATAATGGGTAAGGGTGCTCACAATATGGAACTTTTACTTACAGAGCTTAACACTGACACTAACGGAGGTCCTTATATTCGTGATGATTTCCCTACAAATCCACGTGTTAAGGGTAAAGAGTGGAAGTTTGAAACTGTTGAAGGTCGAGTGACTGGGGTAGCACTCGGAGAAGGACTTACGACAGTTGGCAAATTACCACCGCCATCGGATCCATCAGGGTTGTCACGCAAATGATGTAGTATCAATGTTACAATATTAATTGAGGTTAAATAGATGACGATTTTTTACATAATTTTATATATCATACTGGCATTATTTATAGGTTCTTTTCTAAATGTAGTGGCGCTGCGTGTGCCGCTCAAACAATCAATTGTCACGCCGGGCTCACATTGTCCGCATTGTCAACATCCGCTTAACTGGCTTGATTTAATACCCATTGTCAGTTATATCGCTTCTCGAGGACATTGCAGATATTGTAAGGAGAAAGTATCGCCTCTCTACTTATTGGGCGAGATGACAACGCTCTTCTTGTTTTTATTAATACCGATTAAGGTCGGTTTGGATCTGGAAATGCTGGTTGCTTATCCATTAATGATGTTATTAGTCGTAGTATTGATAAGCGACTTACAATATAAAATAATTCCCGATCGTATTATTTATCCGGGGATTATCCTTTTTTTTCTTTTGCGAGTATTTATCCACCCGCTCGGCATTACCAATTATCTAATCGGTGCTGCAGTCGGTGGTGGCTTGCTGCTCTTAATCGCAATCGTTAGCCGCGGTGGCATGGGTGGTGGCGACATCAAGTTGTTTTTCCTTTTAGGCATCGTGCTTGGTTGGCAGGGAACTCTGCTTACACTTTTCATCTCTGTTCTCTTGGGAACGGTTGTAGGTGGACTCTTAATGTTAAGTGGTCGAGTGCGGCGGGGTGAACCGATTGCCTTTGGTCCATACATAGTTTTTGCTGCCGTAATTGTTTATTTCTGGGGTAGCGAAATTTTAGAAATTTATTTATCGTTATTTAAAGGATTTTGATGGTTTAATTCCTAATATATAGAGGTGGGTGATATTCAGGTGGCTAAGAAAGAATTAGCAATCGTGTTTGATGATTATTCAGTGCGGATAATCGAGGGCAAGGTTACTGACACAGCAGTTAAGAGGGTTTATAATACCTATCTGAGAGATGATGTTAATCTCTTTAAAGAGGGGGTATTTGATGTTGAGACTTGGGAACAGGTTCTTAAGGATGTTAAAAACAAGCGAATTTTTAAGGCTAAGCGTGTTCATGTAATTTTGCCGACTTCAATCGTTATTTTGCGTGAAAAGGAACTTCCGAATTTTTCAAAGGAACAGCTAAAAGCAATTGTATCAGGTGAGTTGGCGAGCACCTCGCTCTTTCCATTTTCTGATCCGCAATTTGACCTTGTCCGTGTGGAGAGTAGGGCACCAATGATTTCAACTGATGGTGAAAAGCTATACAATCACATTTTAGTCGCAGCTCCGAGCTCGATTATTAATCAAATTATTAATAGTTTGATTAAGCACCGCTTTAAGCCAATCTCTGTTGATATTGCAGCTAACGCAATGAACAATTTTTGTATGGCTTATGCGGACCCTGGTGAGCACCAAGTTAAGATGCTTTCTCAGATTGGTGATCATGGCTTTGATATTCATATTTTTGATAATGGTAATCTTTTCTTTACCCGGCATATTCCAAAAGACATTAATTTAATGAAAACTGAAAGCGGTTGGCTTGATGAAATCAAACTGGCGGAGGCGTTCGTCTATGAGTCAGAGCGTGCTAAGAGTTATTTCAACTTTACGATGAATTACCGTGATCGGCAGATTTCTCGGATGGGGTTAATTTCGAGTATTCTCTTAACGGATACTTTTCTTGAACGCGTCATGTCAAGCTCGGATACTGAGATATGCTTGATTACTCGGATGGCACCAAATATTCCGCGACATATTCGTCAGCAGACCGGCTTTGAATTAGCGATTGGTGCGCTATTGAGAGGGGTGGGTAAATAAGATGAAAATCAATCTATTACCGATTATCCCGAAAACAAAGCGCTTTAAATTCCCGATTTTCCTGCTGGTCGCTGTACTTGTGCTTGGTGCAAGTGGTCTTGTAGCTATAGATGTATATCAGAAATTGGGTGAATATAATACTGAAAAGGCTGCTCATGAGCGAATTGCAGCTGATTTAGAGCAAGCTGAGCAAAGTTTAGCCGCTAGTCGCGCAGAAAGCAGGGTATTTATTGATTATTACCGCGAATTCAACGATGTGCAGAAAAATAATTATGATGTAACGTTAATTTTTGATGCGATAGCGGGACTTTTGCCGGAAAAGGGCTATATTAGTATGCTCTCTCTGTCTGGCGATGATTATTTGAGTCTCAACATAGAGTTTCCGAAAGTGTTAACGTCTTCACAAGCAATTCAAATTTTTGACGATGCACCATGGGTCGAGGAAATCCGAACTGTTGATTCGAGTTTTGAAAGTGGTAGAACAGAAATGCTGCTACTAATGAAGATTAATCTTGATACTTTGTTAGAAGGGAGCGAGTCAGATGAGTGAAGGTAGAAAGGCACTACTACTAGTCTTAATATTTGCACTCCTAATTGGGGGTTGGTCCTTATATTATAACTGGCTGTATGATACGGAAATGGAGAAACTTGCAACGAATTCTTTTAGTGACTCGCAGGCGATTAGACAGATTAATGCTCAAATTGAGCGTGAGAAAGAAGAACGCGAGACGATGACTGAGGATTATTATTTAATTATACCTAAGGAAAGCGACTTAGCCGGGTTACACCAATATATTTATGATGCAGCTGATAAACATCGTCTGGAACTTTCGCCTGTGGGTCTGTTTCATTCGCGCAATGAGAGTGCGAGTAAGTTAAGTGAAGTGGATTTAAATTTCAACATATCTGGTAAATATCTAAACGTGCGAGATTTTCTGCAGGAGTTGTACAATAATCAACGTTTCTTAAAACTTGTTAATTGGAGTTGGAACGGAGCAGATGAGGGCAAGTTGGATATGAGTTTAAGTTATCAGGCTTATTATTATCCAAATGATGATGAAGAATTTTTAAGTGCACCAGCGTTTGAGACATATAAACCGGCAGAAAGAATTAACCCGACTGAATAACGTGTGTAGAGTGAAAATTGTGTTAAGGAGGATAGTTCAATGGGAATGAGACTGCATAATCAACGTGGTATAACTCTGGTTGAGCTATTGGCGGCTATCTTGATATTGGCGTTAATTATTGCGCCAATCTTAACGTTTTCTCTTAATATGTTGGATAGCACGATGAAGTCCGGTGATCGTAATCAGGTAATCAATATTGCTCGCGGCATATTGGACGATGCGCGCGAACAAGTGAGTAACGGTGCTGAAACTTATAATCCCAGTGGTTATGCGATTGATCTATCTGCCTATAATGTATCAGTTAATATAGAAAAATATAATAATAACCCTAATCTTAAAGAGATTGAAGTTATTGTAATTAAAAATAATAGTCGCCTAAAGGCGGTAGAATTAAAAACAGTGGTGTGGTTAAAAGATGGTTAAAAATAATCGAGGCGCAACTTTAATTGAAATATTGGCAGTACTTGCTATTATTGGGTTAGTGATGGTGTTGCTTGCTACTGCGCAAAACGCATGGTTTGATGGAACGACTGATCTGCAAAAACAGATGTTTAACCAAGAAAAATTACGCTTTGCTGTTGAGACTCTTGTACGAGATATTGAAGGTGCACAGACGATTGATATAGTAGCCGGCAATGAACAGCCCGGTGAAGATAATTATACGCAATCGGTAACGATAACAAGTTCCGACGGGTTGGAGTCACTTTATGAATTTAACCGAACTTCAGGTGTTTTTACATTAGAACGTGGAGATATTGATGTAACACTCGCAATTAATCTTGATAATTTTTATATGGATGGTCCGTTAGGCTCAACATATAAAATTGGTTTTCGGTTGATAGACATTGATGCAAGAACAGGCACAGGGTATCAGATATTAACGACAGCTCAACCAATTAAGTGGAATTAAGGTAGGATTGGGAGGTGTAAATAATGGCGAAGAGCATTAAAAGCATACTAAGATCTGAGAGAGGTGCAGCGCTAATTATTGTGTTGGCGCTGGTTATTGTTATTTCAATTGGAGTTACGGCTATCCTAATAAATAATGTTTATTCAACAGAAAATTCACTAACCTCTGAAAAGCAAATAAGGGCACTTGAGGCTGCGCGAGGTGGCGTAGAACATGCACTTTATGAGTTAGATGATCGTTTGGCGGCGTTAGGTGAGGGGCAACAGCTACAGGGTTTTACGATTACGCGGGCAGATGATTTGTACGAAGTTGTAGTTACTGTGACTGCTGATCAATTTAGTGTTGAATCTAAGGCACCTTATGATACTATGCTGGGAACAAAATATATGAGCTATGTGCTGAATGGTGAGTTGGGTGAACAAACCTCTGATGATGGTGAGATGGATTTTGATTTAGGCCATTTTAGCAGCGATTTATTTAATTATGCGATTGCAACGAAAGAAGATAGGTGGAGTAATACGCTTACCATAACTAATCGCGTAAATATAGAGGTGGAAGGGTCGGTAGCGGCAACAAATGTTAGTATAAGCCCTAACTTTACCGATTACAGTCAGGTGGATCCGTTAACAGCGAGTACTTTTGATAGTAACTATAATGGATTGGTAAGTCAGCTTAGTGTTTACTCACCACAGGTGACGATCCCAATACCGTCTGGTCTGTCAGGTACTACGACATACCCCAATTCTAATACTCAAGGGAATAGCGATACGCTACCCGGGTCATCTAAGTTTAGTAATCTTACTATTAAATCCGGGCAGGCAGGTTATATAGCTACCGTTCAAGGTGACTTAAGTGTGCGCAATTTGAATATGGAGGGTGCTTCTGCGACGCTTCATGTTATGGGAGATTTATATTTACGAATTCTCAACATGAAGGAAGATTCACAGTTAACTTTGATAGTGGATGGAAATATATATTGCGAACAGAATTTTAGCATCACCGACACTAACAATAGTATTATTGCAAAAAAAAATATTTATATAGGTAACATGCTTAGTATTAATAATGGAAATAATACTGAGATTATTGCCGGTGGAAATACTATTAAGGGTGATATCTATTGCGGAAGAAATATTAGTATCACGGGAAACAACAATAAATTGAGTGCCGGTGACAATACGTCAGAAGGTAATATTTATTCAGAACACATGATTTCTCTTACGGGAAACAATAATGAAATGTTCGCCACAAACCATATAAGAGCGTTACACAGTCTCACAATTACCGGTTACAATGTAAAAATTAACGCTGGCGGTATTTTGAGTACCGGTGTTACTACTATAAATTATAATGGTAATAATCCTAATGACTATATGGAAATATATGCAAGGCATATGATAAATGAGACAGCCCAATATACCCCCTTTAATGTTAATAATAACTCATCTTCTACGAGCCCTATCTTAAGGCTAAATGTACAAGGTATTTTCCTAACAAGAGGGGTATCAATTTCATCAAGCCCTCATTTTTTGACAGAGATTGATATTGGCTACATCTCAGTTTTGAACAATTTTGTAATTACAAGCAATGGAGCTTCAGCCGGCTATCTCAATGTAGGTGGCGTTTCTGCGAGTAAAATAACTATAGATAATATAAGTAATCTTACCTTTGGCTCATCTAGTGGCGGCGTTGGCGGCGATGGAGAGGTGCCGGGAGGGTGGCAAGGAAAATCTTTTGAGATAATTAGCTGGGAAATAAAAAGATAGTTACTAAAAGTTAAGAGGTTTTAGGTTTTCATGGTTGAAAGTAAAGATTTAATGATTCGCGACTTGCCGGCAAGAGAAAGACCGCGCGAACGGTTGCTTAGGCAGGGTGCGAGAGCTTTGAGTGACAGCGAACTTCTGGCTATTCTGTTGAGGACCGGTAGTAATCGAGAATCAGCGTTAGAACTTGCTAAGTCGCTTATTATCGAAATTGAAGGAATCGAGAATCTCAAGCTGATTACGCTTGAGGAATTAACGGCGATGCATGGTATCGGTTCTGCGAAAGCGATGCAGATTATAGCCGCGATTGAACTTGGCAGGCGGCTACGAGAGATTGCTGTTGAGTGCAAATCTATTGTTAGCAGCCCGGCAGATGCAGCACACTACATTGCCGATGAACTCAGAGATTTACAGCAAGAACATTTTGTTGTATTGCTGTTAGATACGAAGAACAGTATTATTTCTAAAGAACTAATCACGGTCGGGACTCTGAACTCTTCAATCGTTCACCCGCGTGAGGTTTTTAAGCCGGCAATCAAGAAGAGCAGCTCCGCAATCATTCTTGTCCACAATCACCCGAGCGGTGATTCAACGCCCAGTCGAGAGGATATTGATGTAACTAAACGGTTAATCAAAGTTGGTGATGTAATCGGCATTGAGGTGCTGGACCACATTATTATCGGCGGTGCAGGTTATACTTCGTTGCGTGAGCAAGGGCGCATCTGAGCTTATTAGCCTTAGCTAAACTATCTATGAAAGGATGATTATAATTAATTTTCGAAACCCTAATAATAAGAACCTAATAATCATTCTTCTGATTTTTATCTTGCTCATAATCATCGTCGGTCTGACGATTAATTATCAAGAAATTCTACTACCGGAGAAGGTAGTCAAAGATATAACTGCATGGGTGCAGGGCTTAGTTAACAAACCGGTCACTGCTGTTACCGGATTTTTTGCTGACTTCAAAGGTTATCAGGAGACGCAAAAAGAGAACAAAGAACTTAAAGAACGACTAAAAAATTATGAGCAGTTAGAAGCTGATCTGTTAGTTTTTCGCGCGGAAACAGAGCGTTTAGAAGAGATGTTGGATTATAAGACCAAGCGACTTGGTGATTACGAGCTATTGGTAGCAAAGGTCATCGCTCGTTCCCCTGACAAGTGGAACAATATGTTAGTAATCGATAAGGGTTCACAGCATGGGCTTGAGGTGGGCATGACTGTTATCACCGGACAAGGATTCGTTGGAAAAGTTTATAAGGTTGGTTACTTTTCTGCCAATGTGCAACTGATAACCGATACTAGTCACAATAGCTTCGTTTTTGCACAGATTCACAGCGAACCGAATATCTATGCGAAGATTGAAGGATACGATAAAGTAAGAAATCTTTTGCGGATTAAACAGGCTGATCATGAGGCTAAGGTTAATCCCGGCACTTATGTTACTACCTCAAGCCTCGGTGGTGTGTTTCCTGATGGTATCATTATTGGTATCGTTACCGATGTAATTGATGATGACGAGAGTGGACTTAATAAGACAATCTATGTTAAGCCGAGCGTTGATCTCTATCATCTTGAGGAGCTGTTCATCATTACCGACTATGAGCCGGTAGAGGCGGAGGATTTAGATGCGTAAAAGAGTTATTATCCCACTCTTGGCGTTATTTTTCTTGCTGGAGGGTGTGCTTATTCCCATCTTAACAAAGGCTGATTATATGAGCAGTATTTCTGTTTATCCGCGCCTTGTCTTGGTTACAATTATTTACATAGCGATTTATCATCGCCGAAATGATGCGTTACTCTTAGCACTAATTTTTGGTGCGTTAACTGATATAATCTATGGCCGCGCATATGGTATCTACACGATCAGTCTGGTCGGTGTAGTTTTTCTCTGTATAGCGTTGGAAAGGATACACCATCCTAACTTTTTTTATTATCTGATTATGCAAGTCATTGTGATTAGTAGCTTTGAAATTTTTATCTTTGGGTTGCAGAAAATTTATGGGTTGGTGACGATGCATTTCGGTGATATGATGATAAACATTTTTTTTCCAAGTATTCTCTTTAATCTACTGATTGCGGCAGTGCTCTATCCGCTCCTGCTGCGTTTAATCGGCAGAGAAAATTATTAGTATAGGATGTTTTATCAATGAGTAAATTAATGGGTTCTAATCATGACCCTGTTCGCAAATCAGCCTGGCGCTATAACCTGCTCTTCTATATCGTGTTTATATTGTTCGCGATATTATTAGGGCGTCTTGCCTATGTCCAATTAATCGAAGGCGAGAACTATCTTGCAAAGGCTGAGTCTTTCCGCAGCAAAGCTATTCCCATTAATGCTTCACGCGGTTTGATTAAAGATATTAACGGTGATGTCCTGGTTGATAACATTACGGTGTGGACGATTACCTTTGAGATTGATGAGAATCTTGAACAAGACTATGATGCGATTGCCGAGACGCTGGCAAGGTTGACCTGCAATCCTGAAAGTACTGATGAAGAGACTGTAGCGAAGGAAAAAGAGACTATCTTGCGGAATATGGATATTGGACCAATTTTTCAGGCATCGAAGTACATACCGCGTATCGTCAAACGCGACATTGACGAGTGTACGCGTGCCTATATTGAAGAACATCGCTCGGAGTTGCCCGGTGTCGATGTGATTCGCGATGAGATACGCAATTATATTTATGATGATTTTATGGCTCAGGTTATCGGCTATACGCGCGGAATTCCGACTTATGAGATGGACTACTATGTTGCACGCGGTTACCGTATGACTGACCGAGTTGGGCGTTATGGTTTGGAAAAGCAGTATGAGGAAATCTTGCGTGGACAAGATGGTTATTATGAGGTTGAGGTAAGCAGTGATTACCTGAAATTAGAGACCGGAAAGACTGTTAACCCAATCAGCGGTAATAATCTGATAGTGACAGTAAATAGGGAGTTTCAACAATCTGTTGAAGCAATCCTTGAAAAATATGTGACACAGTTAAGTGAGAAGAGTGAAGATGTGACCCTTGCGACTGCTGTTGTACTGGATATTAATTCCGGTGCTGTGCGAGCAATGGGCAATTATCCGCGTTATAATCCGAACTGGTTCAATGGCATAGTATCTACGGAGCTGTACCAAACTTCGATTATGCCCTATGAAGGTAACACAGCGATTCGTAGTCGCTACGAGATTGGTTCGGCAAGCAAACCATTGACAGTTCTTGCCGGTCTCGAGACCGGTGCAATTGACTTAAATACAGTCGTTAACGATATTGGTAGGATCCCTTATGATAAGAATGCACTCGGTGAAACACTTTATCTCCGCAACTACGGTGGTCGTTCGATGGGACCGATTAACTTGAAGAGTGCGCTTAAATATTCGAGCAACGTTTTTATGGGAGAGATTTCGCTAAGAATGGCTGAACTTTATGGTATCGATCAGACGATGGATTACTATCGTTATTATGGTAATATGCTTGGTCTCGGTTTGAAGACAGGCATTGATTTGCCGGAAGAGTTAGCGGGAGTTGTTGCAGCTAATAAAAACTATGTAATGCAAGCAATCGGTCAGAACGATACTTACACGGCACTTCAATTGGCACAATATGCAGCAACGATTGGTAATGGCGGTTATAAGATTGAACCTTACGTCGTTGAGGCGATTGAGGAGCGTCGTGCTACTGAAGAATTAGGCAAAGTGCTTTACAAACATGAAACTAAGGTCCTGAATCAACTCGATGTTGATCCGGAGAATCTGCGTGCGGTTCAAGAAGGAATGGCGATGGTTACTGAGGTTGGCGGCACTGCAGCAGGTTCTTTTTACAATTCAAAGGTAAAAGTTGCTGCGAAGACCGGGACAGCAGAGGTTTCCGGTAATAAAGCTGCACATACGATTATTATGGGCTATGCTCCGTATGAAAATCCGGTGATGGCTTTTTCGGTGATCGTTCCGCATGGTGATATTACCGGCTTTGCGGCGGGAACGATAGCGCGGGAGATTATTGATGAGTATTTTAGGATTTATAAATAATTATTGTTGGTTAAGCAGGAAAGGTAAGCGAGGTAGGCTATGGATTTAAACGGCAAATATTTTAAACGAATCGATTATTTGATGTTGCTAATCATTATCTGTTTAGCGGTTTTTAGCTATCTGGGAATTTCCAGTGCTAAGCCGGAAAGCAATGCTGCGCTCAAACAGTTAGTCTGGTATGCGGTCGGGTTTAGTGTGATGCTGTTTATCATTTTTGTTGATTATGAGTTGATTAAGCGATTCTCCTATGTTTTATATGGGTTGGGGATAGTGTTGCTGTTGGGATTATTTGTCTTTGCGGAGCCGATACGCGGTGTTGTGAGTTGGTATTCGTTCTTTAACGGTAGAGTCGCCTTCCAGCCTGCAGAGCTGGCGAAGATTTTTACGATTCTGGCTCTGGCGCGGTATCTTGACGATCGGCGAGGGAGAGAGTTTACGCATTTTCGTGAATTGTTGATTCCGTTTGCAATTCTTGGTGTGCCTTTGTTGATCATTCTTTTACAACCGGATTTAGGCACTGCGCTGGTCTTTATTGTTTTCTTAGTCGTGATGTTGCTCGTTTATGGTGTGAGTGTCAAACATTTCGCGATTATGGGTGGGATAACCGGTGTATTTGTTGGCGTGCTGGTCTTTCTCTATAATATTAAACCGGAGTATTTCTACAAGATTATTCAACCGCATCAGTTTGAACGATTGGTTTCATTTATTGATCCGAGTCGCGACCCACTGAACACCGGTTATCACGTGATTCAATCGTTGATTGCTGTTGGCTCGGGTAGGTTGACCGGTGTCGGGCTTGGTGAGGGCAAACAGGGGCGTTTTAACTGGGTGCCGGACGCGCATACTGACTTTATTTTTTCGGTTATAGCTGAGGAATTGGGTTTTATTGGTGCGAGTATCCTGATTTTATTATTGTTCGTACTTCTATATCGAATTTACCGAATTGGTACTACAGCACCCGATACTTATGGTATGCTGGTAACAGCGGGAATTGTTGGTATGTTGATATTTACGATTTTTGAGAATATAGGAATGACGGTCAGTATTATGCCGATAACCGGCATACCGTTGCCTTTTATCAGTTACGGAGGCAGCTCAATATTGACGAATTTTATCTCTTTGGGGCTAATACTCAATATTGGTGTAAGGAGAAGTACAAAGTTATTTGATTAGAGATTTATAGGCACGTTGCGGTTGTTTTATTAGAAAATTGAGGCGAGATGGATGAATAGAATTATTATTAATTATGAAAAAGATAAAGTGCGCGCAGCACTGGTTGAAGATGACCAACTGGTTGAGTTTCAAGTTGAGCGAAAGTCAGAAAAACTGGTTGGTAACATCTATATAGGTAAAGTTATCAATGTTTTACCGGGAATGCAGGCAGCATTCGTCGATATCGGTCTTGAGCGCAACGCCTTTTTGTATGTGGGCGATACCTGTTATCCGTGTGATGAAGTGGACGACGAGGAGCATCCGCGCAATATAGACGAGATAGTGCATGAAGGCGAGTTAATCTTGGTGCAGGTGAAAAAAGAGGGTTTTGGTAGCAAAGGTCCGCGGGTTACGAGCCATATTTCGTTTGCCGGCCGGATGATTGTGTATCTGCCGATGAGCAATTATGTCGGGATTTCCAAAAAGATTACTGATGAGTCTGAACGGGAATCGCTACGTTTAATCGGTCAAGCGATGCTCGGTGAAGATGAGGGTATGATTATACGGACGAAGGCTTTAGAGGTTGGTGCGGTTAGTATTGAAGATGACTTAGTAGTTTTGCGCAATCTCTGGCGTCGTGTTCTGAAAAAGGCTGAAGTTGTTACTGAGCCAACATTACTGTATAAGGACCTTGACTTAAGTTATCGTTTAATTCGTGATATTTTCACAGATGAGATTGAACAATTGGTGGTTGACAATGCTGATGAGTATGTGCGGATTAAAGACTTCATGACGGATACGGCACAGAATCTGGTTGATCGTTTGGTACTCTATCAGGGCTTAGATATTTTTACTGATTATAATATTGATCATGAAATTTCCTGTCTGACCAAACGGCAGATCTGGCTTCCGAGCGGCGGTTATATAATCATTGACCGGACTGAAGCTTTGACGGCTGTTGATGTTAATACCGGGCGTTATGTAGGTCGCTCTAATCTTGAGGAGACATTATATCAGACGAACTTGGAGGCTGCGATCGAGATTGCTAAGCAATTGCGGTTGCGTGACATCGGTGGAATAATTATTATCGATTTTATCGATATGGAAACTGATGAACACAAGGAACAGATCGTTGCTGAGTTAGAACATGCACTGATGAAGGACCGAATGCGCACATCGGTTGTTGGCATGACAGAACTGGGACTTGTGCAGTTAACACGTAAAAAGGTGCGTGCGAGCATCGATACTGCGCTATTGCGCGATTGCCCATGTTGTGATGGTGAAGGCCGCGTATTGGCAGAAGATGAGATCTTTGCGCTATTAAAACGTTCGGCGACAGAGTTTGCGAATTATGTGCAGGTACCGTATTTGGTGCTTGAGGTTAACCCGTTTATTGCTGAACAGCTGACTCGCGATGATGGTGAGCAATTAGCTGAACTATGCGAACTTGCAGGTCGTGAGATTCGCCTGCGGGAGAACGCATTCTTGAATTTAAACTGCTATAATTTCTTGATGAAGTGAGGTTGCAAAGCTGAACATTTATTTTCTATATTGCAACGCGACGTCTCTACTCGCCACAAGGGCTCATAAGGCCGCGCTTATGCAAATATAGCAAAATAAATGTTTTTGCTTTGTAGCGTCACTTAAATCGAATATTGTTTGACACAGTGATTAATCTATGATAACATTTCCAGGTGGTGCTATGGCACCTTATTCCGCACTGAATGGGTTTACAAGCACTATGGTGCACCTAACTCGGGCGAGACTCTGAATAAAGGGAGGAAACTTAGATGTATGCTATTTTTCAAACAGGCGGAAAACAGTACAAGGTAGCTGAAGGCGATATTATCTACATAGAAAAACTTGATGCCGAAGAGGGCTCAGCTGTACAGTTTGATCAAGTGTTAATGGTTGCTAAGGATGATTCGGTACTTGTTGGCAATCCGACGATTGCGGGAGCAATAATCAGCGGTAAGCTTGAGAAGCATGGTCGCGGCAAGAAAATTGTTGTCTATAAATACAAACGCCGTAAAAACTATCACAAGAAGCAAGGACACCGTCAACCATTTTCAAAGGTAGTAATCGAGAAGATTACGGTAAAGTAAAATGATTAGGGTAATTATTAATAGGACTGTGGCAGATAGGATTACTGCTGTTACGGTGGAAGGGCATGCCGGTTATGCTGAAGCCGGACAAGATATCGTCTGTGCTGCGGTATCGGCGATTACGATTGGAACAGTTAATTCAGCTGAGAAGTTGCTGGGGATTGAACCTTTAGTTGAGGTCGATGAAGCGACCGGCTATCTCAAGTGGCAGATACCGGATGCGTTGGCAACAGAGATTGACCAGCAATTGCAATTGTTGCTGGCGGCGATGCTTGAATCGCTGAAAATGATTGCGGAAGAATATGATGAGTTTATAAAAATTAAAATAGAATCAGCTTTATAGGAGGTGGATACCATGTTGAAAATGAATTTACAGTTCTTTGCTTCGAAAAAGGGAGTAGGAAGCACCAAAAACGGCCGTGACAGTATTGCGAAACGTTTAGGTGTAAAACGTGGTGATGGTCAATTAGTGACGGCAGGCAGCATTCTTGTTCGTCAGCGTGGAACTAAGATCTATCCTGGTAATAACGTAGGTAGAGGTAACGACGATACATTGTTTGCGAAAATTGAAGGTGTTGTTAGATTTGAGCGTATGGGTCGTGACCGCAAAAAAGTTAGTGTATATGCTAAAGCAGTTTAAGCATAATAATGCAGATTCAGTCCCAGCCGGTTAGGCTGGGATTTTTGTATTTAATACAGGTGCAAAATACTGTATAATTATTATAATAATTTAAAATTGTTGTAGAGATGCGGTAGGCTTTGGCCGTGATGTGAGATTAAGGTGCAGAGTAGCGGTTAGTTTTTGGAGGAGAATAGGATGTTTGTTGATAAAGCAAAAATTTACATAAAGGGTGGAGACGGCGGCAATGGTCAGATGGCCTTTCGCCGCGAGAAGTTCGTACCCGACGGTGGTCCATGGGGCGGTGATGGCGGCAAGGGAGCCGACATTATCTTTGAGGTTGATGAAGGCCTAAGGACACTGCTCGACTTTCAATACCAAAAGCATTTTAAGGGCGAGCGAGGCGAGCATGGACGCAGCAAGGGCCAGCATGGTGCAAATGCCACTGACCGTGTGGTCAGGGTGCCGCCCGGCACGATGGTTTTCGATGATGATACGGGCGATTTAATCGTCGACCTTTTGCACCATGGCGACCGCTATGTGGTAGCGCGCGGCGGGCGCGGCGGTCGGGGCAATATGCGATTTGCCACCGCCAACAATCCGGCGCCGGCTTACGCGGAAAAAGGCGAACCGGGTCAGGAACGCTACATTGTGCTCGAACTGAAGGTGATGGCGGATGTTGGCTTGGCCGGCTTCCCCAGCGTTGGCAAATCGACACTGCTGGGCGCGGTGTCGCGCGCGCGCCCCAAGGTGGCCGATTATCATTTTACGACGCTGACGCCTAACTTGGGAGTTGTCGCTGTTGATGATTACAAGAGTTTCGTGATGGCGGACCTACCGGGACTAATCGAAGGCGCCCACCAAGGGGCAGGTCTCGGCCACCAATTCCTACGGCATATTGAACGGACAAGGATTATCGTCCATGTTGTTGATATTGCCGCTACTGAGGGTCGTGACCCTTATGATGATTGGCTGAAAATTAATCATGAGCTGGGCTCTTATCAAATTAACCTGCTCGACCGTTACCAGATAATCGCGGCTAATAAGATTGATCTGCCGGGAGCCGAGGACAACCTCGCTCGCTTCCGCGACCGGATTGAGCCGGATTATGAAATCTATCCGATATCGGCTGTCACCGGCGAGGGAGTTAAACAGTTAGTCTATGCCATTTCAGCGGCATTAGACAAGCTGCCGGCGACCGAGCTTGCGGAGTTTCCGGAGGCGGACAGCGAGGAACACAAGGTGTATCGCTACGAGCCTGAGGACGAGGGATTTACTGTGCGTAGGGAGAATCACTACTTTGTGGTGGAGAGTGCGAGGATTGAGAAACTGTTCGCGATGACGGACTTTGAGCAACGTGAGGCGTCAATGCGCTTCGCTCGGACCCTTCGCAAGATGGGTGTCGATGCTGAGTTAAGGCGCTTAGGCGCTGTTAATGGCGATAGTGTTAGAATAAGTGATTATGAATTCGAGTTTATCGAGGAATAGGGGGATGAGGCTGTGAGTATTACAGAGATTAAGGTAGGTTTGCTGGGTCTGGGAACAGTGGGTTCCGGCGTAATCAAGCTGATTGAGGGGCATAGCAAGGATTTAACCGAGAAAACAGGCGCGTTAATTACGGTCCGCAAGGTTCTCGTGCAGAGCCTGGACAAGGGTCGCGATGTCGAGATAGCTCGCGAAAAATTGACGCTTGATCCCTATGAAGTTCTTGATGACCCGGAGATAGACATAATTATTGAGGTTATGGGTAGTGTTGAGACGACTTTTGAGTATCTGATGCATGCGCTGGCAAACGGCAAGCATATCGTGACGGCGAACAAGGATCTGGTTGCCCGTCACGGTACGGAGTTGAAAGAACAGGCGCGGATCCACAAGCGCAATATGTTCTACGAAGCGAGTGTTGCCGGCGGAATTCCGATTATACGTTCACTTGTGGATGGTCTATCGGCAGATCGAATTACAAAAATCGTTGGTATCGTCAATGGAACCACGAATTATATATTGTCCAAAATGAGCGAAGAGGGCGAATCTTATCAGGCGATGCTGGAGGCTGCGCAGCGCTTGGGTTATGCGGAAGCTGATCCGACCGCTGATGTTGAGGGCTACGATGCAGTGATGAAAATGGTGATTCTGAGCAGTCTTGCTTTCAACATGAATGTGAAGGTTGCTGATGTTTTTGTTGAAGGTATTACGAACGTGACTGAGGAGGATATAGCCTTCTGTAAGCAACTTGGCTATGTGATTAAGTTGCTTGGTGTAGCTAAGTTGAATGATAACCAAGTAGAAGTTAGCGTTCAGCCAACCCTTGTTTCAAAGCGACATCCGCTGGCAAAAATCGATGGGGTTTACAATGCGATTTATGTTTATGGCGAAGCTGTCGGTGAAACGATGTTTTATGGCTCAGGCGCCGGTCAGTTGCCGACCGCAACTGCTGTTGTGTCCGACTTAGTGAGTGTGGTGAACTATCACCTGCGCGGAATGCACAAGCTGAACACGCCGCCATATCGAGAGCGCAACATTAAGACGGATGATCTGATTGAGCATCGTTACTTTGTGCGGTTGCACGTAGTTGACCGGATTGGTGTTATGGCGAAGATTACTCATTTGTTCGCGGAAAACGAGATTAGTTTGCAGGAGATTCTGCAGTTGCCGGGCCAAGATGAGACGAGAGCTCAATTGATTATTATTACACATGTCACTTCAAAGGCTAAAATGAACAGCCTACTGATTGGAATCAAACAGCTCGATGTAGTTGATGAAGTAAATAGTGTTTATCCTGTTGAGGAAGGTGAATAAGATGATTTATAAAGGGCTGATTGATAGGTACAAAGAGTATTTGCCGGTAACGGCTGAAACACCGAAGTTGACGCTATTTGAGGGTAACACTCCGTTAATTGCGGCAAAGCAATTATCGCGTGAGCTGGGGTTAGAGATTTTCTTGAAATATGAGGGGATGAATCCAACCGGTTCGTTTAAGGACCGCGGTATGGTAATGGCTGTTGCGAAGGCGCTTGAGGCTGGCAGCAAGACGGTAATCTGCGCATCGACCGGTAACACATCGGCTGCTGCGAGTGCTTATGCGGCACAGGCCGGTATTAAGAGTATTGTCGTTATTCCCGGCGGAAATATTGCGCTTGGCAAATTAGCGCAAGCGATTGCTTATGGTGCTAAGGTTGTTTCAATCAAAGGTAACTTTGACCAAGCACTTAGTATCGTGCGCGAATTGGCAAAAGACAGCAGATATACGCTGGTTAACTCGGTTAATCCTTATCGGATCGAGGGACAGAAGACAGCTTCGTTTGAAATTATCGATTTCTTAGGTGATGCACCTGATTATTTAGCGATTCCGGTTGGTAATGCAGGAAATATTACTGCCTATTGGCGCGGCTTCACTGAATATCATGCGGCAGGCAAGAGTAAACAATTGCCGCGTATGCTTGGTTTTGAGGCAGCCGGGGCTGCTGCAATCACGCTTGGCACACCAATCGAGTTTCCGGAAACGGTGGCAACTGCGATTCGTATCGGTAATCCTGCAAGTTGGCAGGGTGCAACTACTGCGGCGAAGGATTCTCACGGTTTGATCGATTCGGTTACGGACGAGGAGATCCTTGCGGCATACAAGTTGCTTGCGAAGACGGAAGGAGTTTTTGCTGAACCGGCATCGGCGGCGTCTCTTGCGGGAATTATTAAGAAGAAATCACAGGGCTACTTTGCCGGTGGCGAGCGCGTTGTTGCGGTGCTAACCGGTCATGGTCTGAAAGATCCAAATATAGCTGTACAGATGGTTGATACGGAAATTGCGGAAATTGAGTCAGATTATAACGAGGTTTTACGAGCGATTAATTCATAAGGAGTGTAGCGGATGGTGGTTCAAGGAGAGATGTATGAGGTGCGCGTTCCGGCAACGACTGCTAATCTGGGTCCGGGGTTCGATAGCTTTGGCTTGGCGCTGTCACTCTATCTGCGGATTCGTTTTAAGCTTGCGGATAAAAATAAGATTAACTTAGTTGATGAGCATTTAGAGCATCTGCCGGCAAGCAAAGATAATCTGATTTATCGTTCGATTGAATATTTGTATGAGCGAGTCGGTAAACCGGTTCCTGCGCTGGAACTTGAGGTAAAGAGCGATATTCCGCTGGCTCGTGGGCTGGGGAGCAGCGGCTCGGCAATAGTTGGCGGTTTGTATATAGCGAACTTGTTGCTGGATGAGCCGTTTAGCCGCGAGCAGTTGTTTCAGTGCGCGGTTGAGCTGGAGGGACACTCCGACAATGTTGGTGCTTCGATGTTTGGCGGATTTGTCGTGACAACTTGTGACGGCGTGAAAGATGCAGAAGTGGTCAAGCTACCATTTCCTGAGCAATTAAAAGTTGTGTTGCTAATCCCGGATGACCGTCTATCAACTAAAGCAGCGCGCGGATTAATTCCCGAGCGATTACCGCTTGCCGATGTGTCCTACAATATTGGACATGCGAGCCTGATGCTTGCCTACCTGATGACGGGCGAAGTCGATAAATTAAATATAGCGATGCGCGACCGAGTGCATCAACCATACCGCGCTAAGGGTGTAAAAGGCTTAATGCGAGCTCTTGAACTTGCGGAAGCAAGCGGACGTTTCAGTGCTGCACTTAGCGGTGCCGGTCCAACGTTATTGTTTTTTGCGACTGAGGAGCATCTTGCAGAGGTTTACACTGTGGTCGAGCGGATTATGGCGGAAGAAAAAATCACCGGTCAGGTGCTGACAGTATCACATGCTGATAATGGAGTGGAACTTGTGAGGGAGCTGAGCTAAATGGATAAGTTCGCATTAGCATTAGCCGAATATGAAGGACAGGTTGCTATAGATTGCCGGAGGCGGCTTGATTTTATAGCCGATTACGTGGAGAAGGCGGAAGCTTGCGGTGTGGTTATCGGCATCTCCGGCGGAATTGACAGTGCGGTAGCGGCAACACTTGCGGTACGAGCGCTGGGTCCCGAGCAGGTTATCGGACTTTGGATGCCGGTCTTCTCTGATTTGCGCCACTACGATGATGCGCTCTTACTTGCGGACAGCATTGGCATCAAGCTTATAACGCTTGATCTGGGCGAAGGGTACGAAACTTTGCTCGAAGAGTTTGCGAAGCTTGGTGAAATTGACGAGCTTGTTAAGGGTAATATTAAGGCCAGGTTGCGGATGACAACACTTTATACATTGGCTGGATTGCGGCGTTTCTTAGTGTCTGATACCTGCAATTATTCCGAACTCTACATAGGTTATATGACCAAAGGTGGCGACGGGTTAGCTGATTATAATCCGCTTGCCACGCTAACGAAGCACGAGTTGCGAATTTTAGCGAAATATCTGGGAGTGCCGGAGCGGATTATTACGAAAACACCATCTGCGGATCTATGGGAAGGGCAGACTGATGAGGGAGAGATGGGATTTTCTTATCAGGAGCTTGACCGTTATCTGTTAACCGGAGAAGGCAACCCGCAAGTGATTAAGCGGATTGAACGGTTGCACGCAATCAGCGAACACAAGAGAAGCCTAATGCCAAGTATTTAATCGCTCAGGAATTGTGTGTTCGATAATCGTCTGTTCGCCTTTTTTTCATACGACAATATGATATAATGCAAATATATGTTCGTATTATTGAGATTCAATGTGCTTTATGTGCTTTATGTGCTTTAGTGCTTTTTGTGTGATTTATAGGATTTTCTCGTGATTTACGCTGATGAGGTGGGTGCAGATGATTATTCTTGGCTTTGATCCCGGTATTGCGATAGTTGGTTTCGGTGTGATTAATGTTAACGGTAATCGATTAGCGCCGGTTCAGTATGGTGCAATCACGACAAGCGTTGAAACAGATCAGGCGATACGACTCAAGCAAATTTATGACAGCGCCCTTGAAATTATTGAGATTTATCAGCCGGTTGCGGTTTCGATTGAGAAGCTTTTTTTCAACAAAAACATTACCTCGGCAATGAGTGTTGGGCAGGCGCGCGGAGTTTTAATGCTCGCCGCGGCTCAAGCTTCGCTGCCGCTTTTTGAATATACACCGCTGCAGGTTAAGCAGGCACTAGCCGGCTACGGCCGCGCGGATAAGAGACAGATTCAGGAAATGGTGAAGTTACTGCTAAAGCTTAAGGAATGTCCACAGCCTGACGATGTGGCAGATGCATTGGCGATCGCAATCTGCCATGCTTATTCCTATAAGATGGGAAGCCGAATGAGAGGGGCAGAGTAGATGATTGATTTCGTACAAGGGATTGTTACATCGATTGATAGCGAAAGCGTAATCGTCGATGTTAACGGAATTGGTTATAAAATTTACGTGGCACATCCTGAAGAATTCAAGCAATTTATCGGTGAAACGGAGTTAATTTACACGCACCACCATATGCGCGATGATTGGATGGGACTCTATGGGTTTCGTGATTTGGATGATCGGATGCTGTTTCGCCTACTGTTAAATGTATCGGGAATCGGCCCGAAAGTCGCGTTGGGAGTAATTCAAACGGCAAATCCGCTACAGATAATTACGGCGATTCTTCAAGAGGATGAAAAGACGCTGATGCTTTTACCGGGAGTTGGCAAGAAGACAGCACAGAGGATAATATTGGATCTGAAAGATCGGATTAAGGAAATGAATATTGTGATTACGACAGATGGCGATGACAAACAGGAGTTAAGGGCTATTAATCTGAAACAAGAGGGTAGCGATTTAAGTTATGCACTTAAAGGCCTTGGCTATCAGGATTATGAAATAAATAAAGTTTTGCTGGCACTAACCGAAGAGTTGGCGACCGGCGAATCGCTTGATTCTCTGATTAGAAAATCTCTAAAAATCTTGATGAAAGGTTAGGAGGCTTAATATGGAGGAGAGAATTATTTCATCACAGATGATAACTGAAGATCGAAACGAGGAGTTTAACCTGCGACCGCGTTATCTTTCTGAATATATTGGTCAGAAGAATGCTAAGGAAAACCTCAAGGTCTTCATCGAGGCAGCGAAGCTGCGCAAAGAGTCTCTTGACCATGTACTGCTCTATGGGCCGCCCGGCCTTGGAAAGACAACCTTATCTAACATTATCGCAAACGAGATGGATGTTGATATTAGGACGACATCGGGGCCGGCGATTGAGAGAGCAGGTGACCTCGCCGCTATATTGACCAATCTTGAGGATGGCGACGTGCTGTTCATTGATGAGATTCACCGATTAAATCGGACGGTTGAGGAGATTCTCTATCCGGCGATGGAAGATTTCGCTCTTGATATAATTCTTGGCAAAGGGCCGAGTGCGCAGACAGTGCGTCTGGATCTACCGCGGTTCACGCTGATTGGCGCGACTACGCGAGCGGGGCTGCTATCCTCGCCGCTACGAGACCGCTTCGGTGTAATTAGCCGCCTCGAATATTATGAACCGGATGAGTTGCAGGAAATTGTGATGCGCTCTGCAAATTTGCTTGGCGTGAAGATCGTTAGGGAGGCGGCGGCGGAAATCGCCCGGCGTTCGCGCGGAACTCCGCGGGTGGCGAATCGCCTGCTTAAACGGGTGCGCGATTTCGCGCAGGTTAGGTCGGATGGTGTGATTACAGCAGCGGTAGCCGGTGAGGCGATGGAGCGAATCCAGGTGGATCAGCTGGGACTCGATAATATTGACCACAAGCTGCTGACGATGATTATCGACTTTTATAATGGCGGACCTGTGGGAATTGACACAATCGCTGCTTCGATTGGCGAAGAATCAATTACGATTGAGGATGTGTATGAACCGTATTTGTTGCAGGTTGGATTTTTACAACGCACGCAACGGGGACGAATGGTTACAAGGTTAGCTTATGAGCATCTGGGAAGAGAGATGCCTATATCAAAAGACAACGAAAAGGATGGTAATGCAGATGGATCAGATGGTAGGCTCGCATAAGGAGCAAAAGGCGGAACTTGAGATTGAGTACAAGGCAATGCTGACTCAAGAGCGATATGAGGAGTTGCTCGAACAATTTTCTAAGTTCGCGAATCTGGAAGCTTCATACACTCAGACTAACTACTATTTCGATACAGGAGATCATTTATTAATTAATCAAGGAGTTACCGTGCGACTACGCAATATTGGTGACAGCTGGGAATTTCAAGTGAAAATACCGAATGAGAGTACCGGTCAATTTAACTCACAGACCGAATATGTTTCTGAGGTGCCCGGTCTGCTTGCAAGCGATTTTATTCATAACGGAATTGTGAAATATAATCAGTTGCTGAAAAATATTGCAATTCTTGAAGGCGTTGATGTTGAGGGTCTGCAAGTAATCGGCAAATTAGAGACAATTCGTCAGGATTTTTGCTTTTACACTGATACGATTAGCCTTGATAAGAATAGCTATCTGGATGTGGTGGATTATGAACTTGAGTGGGAGACAACTAATCATCACTACGTACTTTATATGTTCGAGCATTTCAAATTAGAGCCAACTAAAAACGTTGGCAAGGTAACACGTTTCCTTGATCGTTTAAATCGCGAGCGGTCTTAATAACAAGTTTTACTTGCTATTTACCGCTAAAAAGCATAAAATATTATAAATTTATATAAATAGTCTGACTATTTAGGATTTATAATATTTCTTTTTTTATAAGGGATAAATAAGCGGATTATAAGAGAAATGGGAGGTTTAAGAGATGGAAAAGCATGTGCTATCAATTCTGGTTGAGAACCAAGCAGGGGTCTTAAGTCGGGTAGCAGGTCTCTTTACTCGGAGGGGCTATAACATTGACAGCCTGACGGTAGGTGAGACGGCTGACTCGACAATTTCACGAATGACGATCGTCGTTCGCGGTGATGAGTACATCCTTGACCAGATCAGAAAGCAGTTGAACAAACTTGTTGACGTGATTGAGATAGTGCAGCTGGTTCCCGAAGAATCAGTTTATCGCGAGATTGCGTTAATCAAAGTTTTAGCGGATTCGAATACGCGCTCAGAAATTTTTGAAACGGTCAATATTTTCCGTGGCAAGATTATCGACATCGCCAGCGAATCGGTAATCATTGAGGTGACAGGAGATGAACGTAAGATTACGGCATTAATTGATATTCTGCGACCTTACGGAATCAAGGAGATGGTGAGGACAGGTCTTACTGCTCTGGCAAGAGGCGATAAAGGAATTAAGTAGTATATAATAGGAGGGTATCACTAATGGCGAACTTATATTATGGGAAAGATTGTAATCTTGATTTATTAAAAGGAAAAACCGTTGCGATTATTGGTTATGGTAGCCAAGGTCACGCACATGCACTGAATTTACATGAATCGGGAGTTGACGTAATTGTCGGCTTGTATAAAGGAAGTAAATCTTGGGATAATGCTGTTAAAGCCGGTCTTAAGGTTGACTTCGCCGAAGAGGCTGTTAAAGCTGCCGATATCATTATGATTCTGGTTAATGATGAGAAGCAAGCAAAACTATATCGAGAGGTTATTGAACCTAATCTAAAAGCAGGTAATTCGCTAGTTTTTGCCCACGGTTTTAATATTCATTACGGACAGATTGTTCCGCCTGCAGATGTGAATGTATTTATGGTAGCGCCGAAGGGTCCCGGCCATACAGTTCGTTTTCAATTCCAAGAGGGCAGAGGAGTTCCGAGCCTCATCGCGGTTTATCAAGATGCGACAGGTAATGCGAAAGACTTAGCTTTAGCGTATGCTGCCGGTATTGGCGCCGGACGTGCGGGGATTCTGGAAACTACTTTTAAAGAGGAAACAGAGACAGACCTATTCGGTGAGCAAGCTGTTCTCTGCGGAGGCGTAACGGAGCTAATCAAAGTTGGTTTTGAGGTACTGGTTGAGGCAGGTTACTCGCCTGAGAGCGCCTACTTTGAGTGTTTGCATGAGATGAAGTTGATCGTTGACCTGATTAACCAAGGCGGACTGAGCTACATGCGTTATTCAATCAGCGATACTGCTGAATATGGAGATTATTCGGTTGGTAAACGGATTATTACCGGTGAAACTAAGGAAGAGATGCGCAAGGTTCTATCTGAGGTTCAGAATGGTACTTTTGCACGCAATTGGATCTTGGAAAACCAAGCTAATCGCCCGAATTTCTTGGCTGAACGCAGAATGCAATCAGAGCATCAGATTGAGAAGGTCGGCAAGGAATTACGCAAGATGATGTCTTGGATTAAACAAGAGAATTAGGTTATCGGTTCGTTATGCAGTATATTTGCATGCGAATAAAATAAATTAATTAGAAAAGGTGGGGAGGAAATGGCACAGAGAATCAAGATATTCGATACTACTTTGCGTGACGGTGAACAATCGCCGGGGAGCAGCATGAACTTACAAGAAAAATTAAAGGTGGCTCGCCAGCTGGAAAGGTTAAGAGTCGATATTATTGAGGCCGGCTTTGCTATTGCCTCGCCCGGGGATTTTAAGGCTGTACAGGCTGTAGCCGAATCGGTTAAGGAATGTTCGGTTGCCAGCTTAGCAAGAGCATTGACGAAGGATGTTGATGCTGCATGGGATGCGATTAAAGGTGCTGTTAATCCGCGGATTCATACCTTCTTAGCTACTTCGGAACTTCATATGAAATACAAGCTAAGAATGACTGAGGAAGAGGTGCTGAAACAAGCGACGGAGATCGTTAAGTACGCAAAAAAGTACTGTAGAGATGTTGAATTCTCTGCTGAGGATGCGTCGCGGAGTGATCGTGAGTTTCTCTATCGCGTACTGGAATCGGTCATCGATGCCGGTGCGACAACCGTCAATATTCCTGATACGGTTGGCTATGCGAACCCAAGAGAATTCGGTGGGTTAATTACTGATATTCGCAACAATGTTAAAAATATTGATAAAGCTGCAATCGCGGTCCATTGCCATAATGACCTGGGATTAGCTGTATCTAACTCGTTAGCGGCGATTGAAGCCGGAGCAACGCAAGTTGAGTGTACACTCAACGGTATCGGCGAACGCGCCGGTAATGCGGCTTTGGAAGAAATCGTCATGATACTTGCTACACGCAAGGATTATTACCCATACTATACCAATATTGACACCAAACAAATCTACCGCTCAAGTCGGTTAATCTCATCGATAACCGGTGTGCGAGTGCAACCTAATAAGGCGATTGTCGGTGAGAACGCATTCGCCCATGAATCGGGTATTCACCAGCATGGTATGCTGGCACATAAGGAGACCTACGAGATTATGACACCGGAATCAATCGGTTTATCCGCTAACACGATGGTATTAGGGAAACATTCGGGTAGGCATGCTTTTGAGGATCGGATTAAAGAACTTGGCTATGTATTAGCAGAAGATGAACTGGATAGCACTTTCCAACAATTTAAGGAACTTGCTGACAAGAAAAAGGTTGTATCTGACCGTGACATTGAGGCGTTAGTGATGAACAAATCAGTCAGCATTCCTGAACGTTATAAGTTACAGAGTTTCTTTATCAATAGTGGTAACACGATAACATCGGTTGCTTCCGTTAAGTTGTTAACGAAGAACGACCGTGGTGAAGAAATTATTATTGAAGATGTTTCAACCGGTGACGGTCCGGTTGATGCGGCATTTAAAGCGATTGAGAAGTTGGTGGGGATCACCTTTACGCTCGATACATTTGAACTGACTGCGGTTACCGGCGGTAAGGACGCGCAAGGTGAGGCACTGGTTAAGATACGCAAGGACGGCAAACTGCATAGTGGTCGTGGGGTCAGTACAGACGTTATTGAAGCGAGTATTAAAGCTAACTTAAATGCCGTTAATAAATTATTGTACAGCTTAGAGGAACAAAAAAGTGAAGGAGTAGGTGTCAATGCCTAAAAGAATTGTGATATTTGATTCTACCTTGCGTGATGGTGCGCAGGCGGAAGGGATATCTTTTTCGGTTAAAGATAAGCTAAAGATTGTTAAGTTACTTGATAATCTTGGTTTAGCTTATATTGAGGCGGGCAATCCCGGTTCTAATCCGAAGGACTTGGAATTCTTCGAGGAGGTTAAAAGCCTTACTTTGAAAAATGCTAAGTTGACCGCGTTTGGTAGCACACGTAGACGCGGCATCACGGTTGAAGAGGATGCTAATATCGCATCGCTCGTCTCTGCCGGTACCGATGTGATTACAATCTTCGGGAAAAGTTGGGATTTTCACGTTACCGATATAATTAAGACGACATTGGATGAAAACTTAGATATGATAAGGGAGAGCGTCGCTTATTTGAAGGCACTCGGCAAAGAGGTTATATTTGATGCCGAGCACTTTTACGACGGCTACAAAGCTAATCCCGAGTATGCACTAAAGACGCTTGATGCCGCATGTGCAGGCGGTGCAGATGCGCTTGTGCTCTGCGATACGAATGGTGGCGCTTTTCCAAGCGAAGTGTATAAGGTTACGAAATTAGTCTGCGAAAACTATCAGTTTTCGATTGGCATCCATGCACATAACGATAGTGGCTTGGGTGTTGCTAATTCGATTATGGCGGTAGAGGCCGGTGCAGACCATGTTCAGGGAACCTATATCGGTTTCGGCGAGCGCTGTGGGAACGCTAATCTCTCGAGCATTATCCCTGCCCTGCAGCTGAAAATGGGTTATAGCTGTATACCGGAAGAACAGATGAAATGGTTGACCACAACAGCGATTGCACTCGCGGAGATTTCTAACATCAGCGTCAAGGACGATACGCCGTATATTGGTAGGAGCGCTTTTGCCCATAAGGGTGGGATGCATATCGATGGTGTAAACAAGGCAGCAAATTCATTTGAGCATATTGACCCGGCACTGGTAGGCAATGAAAGACGGATACTGATGAGTGAGGTTGCCGGCCGGAGTACGATTCTTTCGAAGATTCAGGAGTTCGACGGAAAGTTAACGAAGGATTCGGTTGAAACGCAGGAGATTATAGACAAACTGAAGGAATTAGAGCATATCGGCTATCAGTTTGAAGGTGCAGAGAGTACCTTTGAGCTGGTGATTCGCAAGCAACTGGGTAAATATAAGCCGTTTTTCGAATTAGAGAATTATACGACGATGGGGCGTCAACCTGCGGAAGATAGTGCAATTAACTCATCGGCGATTATAAAAATTAATGTAGATGGCAAAACAGAGATGACTGC
This sequence comes from uncultured Caryophanales bacterium, assembly GCA_964637775.1. Lineage (GTDB taxonomy): Bacteria > Bacillota > Bacilli > Tepidibacillales > Tepidibacillaceae > CAYZPB01. The sequence continues at coordinate 50,715 of CAZWWX010000003.1, read as the reverse complement.
AGCTGAAGGAAATGGTCCCGTCAATGCGCTTGACAAAGCGCTTCGTAAGGCACTTGAAGTATTCTATCCAAGTCTGAAGAGTGTGAGCTTGCGTGACTTTAAAGTGCGGGTGCTTGATACTAAAGATGCGACAGCAGCGAAGGTACGCGTATTGATTGAGTCAACAGACGGCGAGGAGTATTGGACGACCGTAGGTGTTTCGACTGACATTATTGAGGCGAGCTGGTTGGCCTTAGTCGATTCAATTGAGTACAAGCTGTTGCGCGATATTGAGAAAGCAAAATAGGAGGCGTTTAGATGGGAATGACGATGACACAGAAGATCTTAGCGGCACATGTGGGCGTTGAACAAGTGAAAGCCGGTCAACTGGTAAGGGCTAAGCTCGACTTGGTACTGGGCAACGATATCACCACACCGGTTGCCGTTAAGGAGTTTAATAAGATTGGCATTGATCAAGTTTTTGATAAGAGCAAAATTGCGATTGTTCCCGATCACTTTACGCCAAATAAGGATATTAAGGCAGCAGAGCAGTGCAAATTTATTCGCGAATTTGCGCATGCCAAGGAGATTGAGAATTATTTTGAAGTGGGTGAGATGGGAATTGAGCACGTCTTGATTCCGGAAAAGGGGCTGGTTGTTCCCGGTGACGTGGTAATCGGCGCCGACTCGCACACTTGTACATATGGGGCGCTTGGTGCATTTTCAACCGGTGTCGGCAGCACCGATATGGCAGCGGGGATGGCGACAGGCGAAGCTTGGTTTAAGATACCCGCTGCGATTAAATTTGTGTTAACCGGTAAGCCGAGTAAGTGGGTAAGTGGCAAAGACATCATCCTACATATTATTGGCATGATCGGTGTTGATGGCGCACTTTACAAATCGATGGAATTCGTTGGCGATGGTATCGCTCAGCTATCGATGGATGACCGCTTCAGCATGGCCAATATGGCGATTGAAGCCGGTGCTAAAAATGGAATTTTTATCGTCGATGACAAGACGATTGAATATGTGTTAGAGCATTCAAAACGTCCGTACCGTGTCTATGAAGCAGATGCAGATGCGGAATATGATGAAGTATATGAAATCGACTTGTCGCAAGTGCGACCGACTGTAGCTTTTCCGCATTTACCGGATAACACGCGCACAATCGACGAGGTTGGCGAAGTGAAAATCGATCAAGTTGTTATTGGATCTTGTACTAACGGTCGGATGGAAGACCTGCGAATTACTGCAGATATTCTTCGTGGCAAACGTGTAGCCAAGGGAGTGCGCGTAATTGTTTTCCCGGGGTCGCAGAGGGTTTATCTACAGGCTTTAGAAGAGGGGTTGATTAAAGATATCGTCGAGGCAGGCGCAGTCTTTAGCACTCCTACTTGTGGACCGTGTTTGGGCGGACATATGGGAATCCTTGCTCAAGGTGAGCGCGCTGTATCGACCACTAATCGCAATTTTGTGGGACGGATGGGGCATCCGGAGTCGGAAGTGTATCTGGCGAGCCCTGCGGTGGCGGCGGCTTCGGCTTTGAAGGGGCATATTAGCAATCCGGAAAAGATTGGATAGGATGTAGAGTGCGAGAGCGATTGATATAAGCTTGAAGGGAGCTTGGTATAAATGAAGGTTACCGGTAAAGTTTTTAAATATGGAGATAACGTTGATACTGACGTGATTATACCCGCACGTTACTTAAATACGTCTGACCCAAAAGAGTTAGCGAAATATTGCATGATTGATATTGATGAAACTTTCGTGGAACGGGTGGCGCCGGGTGACATCATTGTTGCTAACCGGAACTTCGGTTGCGGCTCATCACGGGAACATGCGCCGATAGCGATTAAGGCGGCGGGCGTATCCTGTATTATCGCCGCAACATTTGCGCGGATTTTTTATCGAAATGCGATTAATACAGGTCTGCCGATTTTGGAATGTGAAGAGGCGGCGATGAAAATTGCTGATGGAGATCGGTTGGAAATTGATTTTGCGACAGGGCGAATTCACAATCTGACGAAAAACGAGACTTATCAGTCAGAACCGTTTCCGGAGTTTATGCAGGAAATTATTCAGGCGAACGGCTTGATTAACCAGATCGGAGGCCGCTTATGAAATTTCGGATAGCGACGGTGCCGGGGGATGGTATCGGACCGGATATTACACAACAAGGTATCTTGGTATTAGAGGCAATTGGCAAAAAATATGGGCATGAGTTCACATTTACTGAAGTGTTAGCCGGCGGCTCTGCACTTGATGCATATGGTGTTCCTTTGCCTGCTGAAACTTTGGATACTTGCTTAAAGAGTGATTCTGTTTTATTAGGAGCGGTTGGCGGACCGAAGTGGGATCACCTTGATGGAGATTTGCGTCCTGAACAAGCGTTGTTGGGATTGCGCAGCAAGCTTGGTCTGTTCGCTAATCTACGTCCGGCGATTATCTACGAAGCTCTTAAAGAAGCTTGTCCGTTGAAACCGGAAATTATCGGTGACAATCTTGATATAATGGTTTTACGTGAACTGACCGGTGGTCTATATTTCGGTGAGCGTGGTAGGCGCGAGGGTCGTTACGGTGAGGAAGCCTATGACACGATGGCTTATTCGGTTTATGAGGTAGAGCGGATTGCTCGTCGCGGCTTCGAAATAGCAATGAAACGTGATAAGCGTCTGACCAGTGTTGATAAGGCGAATATACTGGAGTCTTCTCGTCTCTGGCGTTCAGTAGTTGAACGAATTGCGACTGAATATCCGGATGTAACAGTTAATCATATGTATGTTGATAATGCTGCTATGCAGTTGGTACGCAATCCCAAGCAGTTTGATGTAATTTTAACGGAAAATATGTTCGGTGACATCTTGTCTGACCAGGCGAGCATGATTACCGGTTCAATCGGCATGTTACCTTCCGCCAGTCTTGGTGAAGGTCATCTTGGAATGTATGAGCCAATTCACGGTTCAGCGCCGGATATCGCCGGACAAGATAAGGCGAACCCAATCGCGATGATCCTCTCAGTTGCAATGATGCTCCGGTACTCTTTTGACTTAGAGGAGGAGGCTAATGCGGTGGAGGTTGCGGTTGAAAAGGTATTAAATTCCGGTTATCGAACAGGAGACATTATGAGTCCCGGTATGAAATCAGTGGGTACTAAGAAGATGGGAGAGCTGATTCTTGCAGCTCTTGCATAAATTAATTTAATATTATAAGGGGTTGATGGTATGAGCAAAGAGATGGTTGTATATCTGAATGGAAAGTATGTACCAAGGTCAGAGGCTTGTGTTTCGGTGTTTGACCAGGGTGTGCTGTATGGAGATGGCGTTTTCGAAGGGATTCGCGTCTATAATGGTCGAATCTTCAAATGTCAGGAACATATTGATCGAATCTATAATGCAGCGAAAGCAATCTTACTGACGATTCCGATGACTAAGGATGAGTTCAAGGAAGCTCTGATTGAGACCTGCCGCCGCAATGATGTTAAGGATGGTTATATACGTCCGGTCGTTACGCGTGGTGTCGGTATTTTGGGGCTAAATCCGAAGAATAGTAAGGTGCCTACGGTTTTCATTATTGCTTCGACGATTACGCTTTACCCGGCAGAGATGTATGAAAAGGGTATGCCAATTATCACAGCTGCTCAGCGTCGTAACAAGGCGACAATCGTTGACCCACAAATAAAATCATTGAACTACTTGAATAATATTTTAGCGAAAATTGAGGCTAACCGTGCGGGTGTGCAGGAAGCGCTGATGCTTAATCATGACGGAATCGTTGCTGAATGTACGGGTGATAACATCTTTATCATTAAGAATGGGGTTATTATTACACCGCCGATCCATGTAGGAATCCTTGATGGTATTACTCGTCGAACAGTTATAGATATAGCAAGCGAGATGGGTTATGAGATTGTCGAGAAAGAGTTTACACTCTTTAATGTTTATACCGCTGATGAGTGTTTCTTAACGGGAACTGCAGCTGAGATTATTCCGGTCACTTCAGTTGACGAACGCGTAATTGGTGATGACGGTATTGTTGGTCCAATAACTAAGAGGTTGATGGCAGCATTTAAGGAATATGCAAATAACTCGGGTGAACCGATTTATTAGGATGTGAGAATATGAGAAGTGATGATGTAAAAAAAGGTATAGAGCGTGCTCCGCATCGGTCTTTATTTAAGGCGATGGGTTACACGGACGAGGAAATTGCTCAACCGTTAGTCGGTATTGTAAATGCTAAGAGCGAAATTGTTCCCGGACATATCCATCTTGATCAGCTGGTTGCAGCGGTAAAAACCGGTGTGCTGATGAGCGGTTGTACGCCGATTGAGATACCGGCAATCGGAGTATGTGACGGTATTGCCATGGGTCATAGCGGTATGAACTATTCACTCGTAACTCGCGAGTTAATTGCTGACTCGATTGAGACAATGGCGATGGCACACAAATTCGATGCTCTCGTGATGGTTCCTAACTGTGATAAAATTGTTCCCGGTATGCTAATGGCTGCGGCTCGGGTTAATATTCCGACGATTTTTGTTAGCGGCGGGCCAATGATGCCGGGTCGTGTGAATAATAGTGATATTAGTCTGACGACTGTATTTGAAGCGCTGGGGGCTTTCCAAGTAGGTAATCTGACGGAAGCAGACCTCTGCGACTATGAAGAGAATGCCTGCCCGGGTTGTGGTTCTTGTTCTGGTATGTTTACTGCCAACAGTATGAACTGTTTAACGGAAGCGATTGGTATGGGGTTGCCGGGTAATGGAACGATTCCTGCTGTCGAGGCTCGCCGGATACGTCTGGCTAAATATGCCGGGATGGGTATCCGCAAGTTGATTGACCGAGATATTAAACCACGCGACATTATGACGGCTGAAGCGTTCAATAATGCGCTTGCTGTTGATATGGCACTTGGTTGCAGTACTAATAGTATGCTGCATTTACCGGCAATCGCCCATGAAGCAGGCGTTAACCTTGACTTAGAGTTGGTTAATGCGATTAGTGCTAGGACACCTAATCTCTGCAAGCTGAGCCCTGCCGGTGACTATCACGTTGTCGATCTCGATGCGGCGGGTGGAGTCAGTGCTGTGATGAAAGAGCTGTCGAAGAAAAATTTACTTAACCTTAATCTGCTGACGGTTACCGGAGATACACTGGGAGAGAATATTAAGTATGCGGCTAATCTTAATCCGGAAGTTATTCGTCCGGTTGAGAATCCGCATAGCAAGACCGGCGGGATCGCTGTATTGAAGGGAAATCTTGCTCCTGACGGCGCTGTTGTTAAGCGCTCGGCAGTAGCGCCGGAGATGCTTAAGCATCGTGGTCCGGCAGTATGCTTCAATTCTGAGGAAGAAGTTTTAACAGCGATTCAGGCGGGAAGAATTGAGAAGGGACAAGTAATCATCATCCGTTATGAGGGACCGCGAGGGGGTCCGGGCATGAAGGAGATGCTGGCAGCTACTTCTTCACTGGCGGGGATGGGACTTGACCGCGATGTTGCACTAATCACCGATGGCCGGTTTAGCGGCGCAACTAAAGGTGCATCGATTGGTCACGTTTCACCGGAGGCTGCCTGCGGGGGTCCGATCGCCTTTGTCCGCGATGGTGATCTGATTGCGATTGATATGGATTTAGGGACATTAACACTTGAAATTAGTGAAGAAGAACTTAAGGCTCGACAAGCTAACTGGACGGCACCGGAGCCAAAAATTAAAACAGGTTATCTCGCGCGTTATGCGAAACTTGTTACATCAGCGAGTACAGGAGCAATCCTGAAAATATAGAAAAGCAATGGGGTGGGAAAAGAGATGCGTTTAACAGGTGCGGAAATATTAATTGAATGCTTGAAGGAGCAGGGTGTAGATACGGTTTTTGGGATTCCCGGCGGTACGGTGTTGAATATTTTTGATGAGCTCTATAAACATAAAGATAGCGTCAAAAACATTCTGACATCACATGAGCAGGGGGCGGCACATGCGGCTGATGGCTATGCTCGGGCTACCGGTAAGGTAGGCGTCTGTATTGCAACCTCCGGACCGGGTGCAACCAATACTGTTACCGGTATAGCAACCGCCTATATGGACTCAATTCCCTTAGTAGTTATCACCGGAAACGTTGCTGTGCCTTTACTGGGCAAAGACAGTTTCCAAGAGATCGACATTGCCGGCGTAACGATGCCGATTACCAAACACAACTTTATCGTTAAGGACGTTCGAGATTTGGCAGAGACGATTCGACGTGCATTTTATATTGCACAAGAGGGTCGCCCGGGGCCGGTACTGATTGATATTCCCAAAGACGTTACTGCTCTTTCGGCTGATTATACACCGGAAAAACCGCGAAAGATTGAGCGAGTAGCTGAGGCAACTGCGGCCGACCTTGAGACGGCAATTGAGATGATTGAGGCTGCGAAACGTCCGTTTATCTACAGTGGCGGAGGTGTGGTTTTCTCTGATGCGACAGGTGAGCTGACAGAGTTTGCTCGCAAAATTTCTTCGCCGGTTGCCGCAAGCATGATGGGGCTGGGAGGCTTCCCGGGAAATGATGAACTTTTTACCGGCATGATTGGGATGCACGGCACGAAGGCTTCGAATATTGCGGTTACTAAGTGCGATTTACTGATAGCTGTCGGCGTTCGTTTTAGCGATCGGGTTATTAGCAAAGCGGATCGCTTTGCGCCGTCAGCAAAGATTATCCAGATTGACATTGATCCGGCTGAAATTAACAAAAATGTTAAGACACATCATCATATAATTGGTGATGTAAAAACTGTGCTAACACAGTTGAATAAAAGATTGAAACAGAAAGAACGTGGAGTTTGGTTTAATGAAGTAATGAAAATTAAACAGGAACACCCGCTTAAATATAAGCAAGATGATGTGCTTCGTCCCCAGTATATTATCGAACGAATTTATGAGCTGACAAACGGTGATGCGCTAATCGCGACGGAGGTTGGACAAAACCAGATATGGGCAGCACAGTTCTATAAATACACTAAGCCAAGAACTTTTATTTCTTCATGCGGACTTGGTACGATGGGATATGGTACCGGAGCAGCGATTGGCGCTCAGGTTGGCAAGCCGGATAAGACAGTCTTTAATATTGCCGGTGATGGTAGTTTTCGAATGAACTGTAATGAGCTGGCAACAGCTGTTTATTATAAGCTGCCGATTATTATTGCAGTAATGAATAATGGAACTCTGGGAATGGTTAGGCAGTGGCAAAGGTTGTTTTATGAAGAGCGTTTCTCGGAGACGACGCTTGATCGAGGGCCGGATTTTGTTAAACTTGCCGAAGCTTATGGAGCGACCGGCTATCGCGTTATTGAAAAGAGTGACGTTGACGAGGTGCTTAAAAAGGCGTTAGCAGCAAAGGGACCGGTTGTGATTGATTTCATTCTTGATATCGATGAAAAGGTACTGCCGATGGTACCGCCGGGCGATGCGCTTGATAAATTAATAACTGAATAATTTAGACTAATTAAAGGACGGTTCTTGTAAATAAAGGAGCCGTCTTCTTTATTTAGTGTGTTATAATATTGGTTAAGAAGAGAAACTGAGGAGATGATGCCGATGGAAATTGCTAAGAAAAGAATTAAACATATTCTACTGTTTTTCGTAATTTTATCTTTGATGATGGTGACTTTACTACCGTTAACAGCGCAGGCAGATAGCTATAATATGATTCGAGTCCAGTTGCTTAGCGGTAAAAGCGATTATGAAAATTTACTCACAGCCAGCAGTAACGATGGTTTCACAATTGTAAATACAACCGGATTAGCTGGGCAGTTCACATATAATGCAAGTAGTAATGAGCGGGTTGGGTTGCAACTTGACCGCTATTCTTTGTTAGTGAAAGAAACAAATAATCGGCAAGAGGCTAATAACATTGTTGAGCGACTCAAATTGGTTAAGGCAAGCAAACTTAATCCGGTTATCGAAGTCGCGCAGGTTAATGAACAGAACAAGTACAGGGTAACTGTTGGTAGCTTTGATTCAGTAGCCGAGGCGAATGATCTGCGTAGAGTAATTGCAGCTGAGCAACAGTTAAGCAGTATGGTAATCGGCAACCAACATTGGGTTGGCGGAAACTATGGAAGCCTTGAAGAGGCGAGCCAAATGGCAGCTCAACTAAATAGTGCCGGTTATCTTGCTTATCCGGGTCAATATATGCATGGTGATACTAACTATTATTTATATATTGGTGACTCTGCTGATGTTTCGGAACACAATCAGTTAAGGGCTGAGGTTGAGTCAAGGTATGGATTGTCACTTTCGGAACCGATTAGTGATTCTTATGTAATTTATAAGGAATTTGCGCGAGTTAGCGGTTCGACGCTTAATAAGTATAAGTTATTTACTTTTTCGAAGAATAGCAAGGTTAAACTGACTAATCGCTCAGAAAATTCTGCAATTCAGATCGATGAACGACTGTATCAAGGCAATTCACTACGCTATCATGGTGAACTTAATTTGCAACTTCATAATGGTAATATGGTTATAGTAAATTTCTTGCCGTTGGAGACTTATCTATATTCTGTAGAGGGGTCTGAGATGTATAATGGCTGGCCGTTAGAAGCGCACAAAGCACAGGCGGTTACAGCGCGCACCTTTGCTTATCAGCGGTTGGTAAACCCACGAAATGCGATTGCCGACATATATGATACGACGGACGATCAGGCTTATTTTGGTATCGACAAAGAGTCGTCTATTTCAATCCGCGCAGTTGATGAAACTAGCGGATTGGTAATTCATTATAACGGAAATACTTTTACTGCTTTTTATTCGGCCAATGCGGGCGGGATGAATGCTCATGGCACTGAACTTTGGGGCAATGATGTACCGTTTACTTATGTGCAGGAATCACCTTGGGATGTTTTAGCGGAGTCGAACGCCAATGATTGGTATCGGATAATTTTACCGAGCGGTGTGACAGGTTATGTGCGAAGTGACTTTATAACGTTATCCGGCAGTGAAAATGAGCTGGGATTAAAACGTGGCAATCTTAATGGAACTAATGTTAATATGCGAACAGGGCCAAGCACAATTTACTGTTCTGTTAAGATGGTCCTTGATATTGGGCAATCTGTGATGGTGCTGGAAACTGTTAAGGAGAACAATGCCTATTCTTGGATTACCGATCCAATAACTCCTGCGTATTTGTTGGATAGGATTAATCAATATCAGGAGCCGAGTGGGGCAACGGTTACTACGCCGGTGTTAGATCTAAAGGTTGTAGCGACCGGACCGTCAGGCAGAGTGATGCAACTTGCTAATGGCAACCGAGTCATTCCCGTTAAATATCCTGATTACTATCGGACGATGCTGGGATCAACTGCAACCGGTGTGCTTAGTAACTTCTTTGAGATTGAACAGACAGGAAGAGTGGATGTTTTAGCGGCACGCGGAGATAAGATTTCGACAGCGAATGCCAGTAATCAGTTGTATGTTGTGAGTGCTAACGGAGTAAGTTCCCTGTCGGCAATTAATAATAGTCAGGATGAATATTTGTTACTGAATGGCGATGGTGAAATCCGTGTTGCCTCTAAGGAACAACAGTATGTATTGCATGGCAAGGGCTGGGGGCATGGTATTGGCATGTCGCAATGGGGAGCTAAAGGGATGGCTGAAGAGGGCTATACCTTCCGAGATATTCTTGAGTATTATTATAAAGGTATTAAATTTAAGCAGCTTTACTAATAGGATGTGCTAAATGAAAATAGATTTATTTGATTTTACTTTGCCTGAGCATCTAATTGCTCAGCGACCATTAGCAGTACGTGATCAGTCACGGCTGCTAATCCTTAATCGAAATACGGATACAATTGAGCATGGTCAGTTTACGGATCTGGGTAAATATCTGGAGGCTGGCGATGCTTTGGTCCTTAATGATACGCGTGTTTTGCCGGCGCGGCTTTTTGGTATCAAAGAGAAAACCGGTGCACATGTGGAATTGCTGTTACTCAAGCAGTTATCCGATGGGAGCTGGGAGATTTTAGCGAAGCCGGCGAAACGTTTGCCGGTAGGGAGCCGCATTGTATTTGCTGAAGGGTTGTTGACTGCTGTTGTCGAAGAGATTACGATTGCCGGCGGTCGCATTGTTCGTTTTGTCTATGAGGGCATTTTCAATGAATTGCTTGAGCGGTTGGGCGAGATGCCTTTGCCTCCTTATATTAAAGCGCGACTTGAAGAACAGGAGCGCTATCAGACGGTTTACTCGCGAGAGTTGGGCTCTGCTGCCGCACCTACTGCCGGACTGCATTTTACTGAGGATTATTTGCGAATGCTTGCTGACAAAGGAGTTAAGCTAATCTATCTGACTCTTCATGTCGGTTTAGGCACTTTTCGACCGGTTAATGTTGAAGAGATTGAAGCACATGAAATGCATTCAGAATACTACTCGTTGAGCACAACTAATGCAGAGTTGCTGAATCAGGTTCGCGCATCCGGCAAAAGGGTAATGGCGGTTGGCACGACGTCAGCCCGAACGTTGGAAACGCTTTATGACCGTCGGAGTGGCAAGTATTGTGGTGGAAGTGGCTGGACAGATATCTTTATCTATCCCGGCTATCAGTTTGCAGCAATTGATTGCTTGTTGACTAATTTTCATCTGCCGAAGTCAACTTTAATCATGCTGGTTAGTGCATTAGCCGGTAGGGAGAAAGTAATGGAGGCTTATAAGGAAGCGATTGCTAATGAGTATCGTTTTTTTAGTTTTGGAGATGCAATGTTGATTGTATAGTTAGAAGGGAAGTTAGTAATGACAGCGATAAAATATAATTTAATTAAAAAGGATAGCCGGACCGGTGGACGCGCAGGTCTTTTACATACGCCGCATGGAAGTATTGAAACGCCGGTATTTATGCCGGTAGGAACTCAGGCAACGGTTAAAACAATTAGCCCTGAAGAACTGGTTGAGCTCGGTGCAGAGATTATTCTTAGCAATACTTATCATTTGTATATTAGGCCGGGCGAGGACATCGTTAAACGTGCCGGTGGGCTTCATAAATTTATGAACTGGCAGCGACCTATCCTGACCGATAGTGGCGGTTTTCAGGTTTTTAGCCTAAGTGACAGACGGAAGATTACGGAGGATGGGGTTCACTTCCGTAACCATTTGAGTGGGGAAAAACTTTTTATTTCACCGGAGAAAGCAATAGAGATTCAAAATGCATTGGGTGCTGATATTATAATGGCATTTGATGAATGCGCGCCATACCCGGCTGAATATGACTATGTTAAAGAATCGATGAATATGACTACTCGTTGGGCGAAACGCTGCAAGGAAGCGCATCAGGAGACCGATCAGCAGGCGTTATTTGGAATCGTGCAGGGTGGTACGTATCAAGATCTGCGGATTGAGAGCGCAAATTCATTGGTAGAACTCGACTTTCCCGGATATGCGATTGGCGGGTTAAGCGTTGGTGAACCACATGAGTTGATGGATGAGATTTTGGCTTACACTACGCCATTATTGCCTTGGGAAAAGCCGCGTTATCTGATGGGCGTAGGCGATCCGCGTTCCCTCTTTGCGGGGGTGATGGCGGGAATTGATATGTTCGACTGTGTATTGCCTACACGTATTGCAAGGAATGGAACGACGATGACGAGCAGAGGTAGACTTGTAATAAAAAATGCAATTTATGCTGAAGATTTCAGGCCCCTTGATGAAGAGTGTGATTGCTATACTTGTCTTAATTACTCACGGGCATATATCAGGCATCTGCTAAAAGCAGACGAAATTATGGGATTACGCTTAACTACTTATCATAATCTATATTTTCTGGTAAAATTAATGAAACGAATTCGAGCGGCAATTCTTGAGGATCGACTGCTCGAATATCAAAAAGAGTTTTTTACAAAATATCTAATTGAGTAGTTGCAAAAGTTTGAGATTTTGGTATTCTAAATTAGACTCGAATAAGGAGGGGAAACGATGATTGTATATGCAAGTGAATTAGTCGGAGTCAGTACGACAGGAGCACCTGCTGAAAACAGTGCACTATTTTCTTTCGTGTGGTTAGCGATTTTGGTTGCGATCTTTTATTTTCTTTTAATTCGCCCACAAACCAAAAGAACTAAGATAAGAAACGCGATGTTAGATGCATTGGAAGTTGATGATCACGTGATTACGTTAGGCGGTATCCATGGTACAATTGTTGAAATCGAAGATGATATCGTAATGGTGCGCGTTACTGATAAAATAGTTCTGAAGATGGAACGCACTGCTGTAAACACTGTTGTCAAAGACTAATTAAGAAAATAGTTTAATTTATTGGGATTAGGTGAAAGTCGGCTTATTGTCTGCCGACTTTTATTTATTTTCTGTTAAATTCAAGGTATATTTATTTATCAATAGGTTATAATAAGAATATCGATTTAGAGAGGTGATTTGATGAGTGGCTTAAATGCGCGTGATCTGACAAAACAAATCGAGCTGCTTTGCAACGAAAAAGCGGTTGAATTTAGTGCTCAGGGTTACAAAAATATTAATGGTGAGTTGATATGGGAATGCGTTAGTTCACAGTACGAAGGTATGCAACCGAACATTCATCAGATTGTCAGTGATATATTATCGCTAAAGCCGGCGCACTACATGAATTGGTTGATGGTACGTGTGTATAAAGGCGAAGATATTTAATTTGTCATTTTTTAAGCAAATGATATAATTGTTTTATTGAATTTAGAAGGGGGAAGCACTTGATGGTACAGGTAAAACAATTAGTCGGACTGATACTAATCGTTGTATTACTTTCCGTATTAATTGTAATGACGATCGTTCCGGTACTGAACAATATAACGCTGGGACTTGATTTACAAGGTGGATTTGAAGTTCTCTATGTTGCCAGTGATCTGAGTGGTGAGAAAGTTTCTCATAATGCTCTTAAGGAAACAGCAGCAGCATTGGAAAGAAGGATTGACGTTCTTGGTGTATCAGAAACGACGATTACACTTGAGGGAACAGATCGGATTCGCGTTCAGCTTGCAGGTGTAACTGACCAGGATGAAGCACGTGAAGTACTTGGGAAACCGGCTAAGCTGACTTTTCGCAATACTGCGGGAGATATACTGATGGATGGCACAGATTTAGCTGTTGGTGGCGCCAAGGTTGACTTTGATAATCTGGGTAATCAGGTAGTAGTACTGAAACTGCTCGACGCAAATAAATTTAGAGATATTACAGCAGAGTATATCGGTAAAAAAATCGGTATTTTTCTTGATGAAGATTTGATCCAAGATCCGCGTGTTGAAACAGTGATAACTAGCGGTAGTGCAATAATTACCGGACAAAAGTCCGTTGAAGAAGCGCAAAGATTGGCTGATCTTCTAAATGCCGGTGCTTTGCCTTTGGAATTAAAGGAGTTGCAAGCACAGAGCGTTGGTGCAACTTTGGGAATGAAGGCTTTAGAATTAACTGTTAAAGCCGGAATTATTGGTTCAATTCTTGTTTTAATCTATATGATTTTCTATTATCGAGTACCGGGTCTTATCGCTTGTTTCTCACTAATAGTCTATCTATATATTGTATTATTGGTTTTCTGGCAGTTGGGCGTTACTTTGACTCTTTCCGGTATTGCTGCACTTGTACTTGGTGTTGGAATGGCGGTTGATGCAAATATTCTTACTTATGAAAGGATTCGTGAGGAACTTAAGATGGGCAAAAGTCTGCTTTCAGCTGTCCGTGCAGGTTCTCGCCGCTCGTTTGTCACAATCGTTGATGCGAACATCACTACGATTCTTGCTGCGGTTGTACTCTATATATTTAGTCAGTCATCCGGTTCGGTGCGCGGTTTCGCGATAACTTTGATTGTTAGTATTTTGGTAAGTATGGTTACAGCAGTATATGGTTCAAGAGTTCTGCTTAATCTTCTGGTGAAATCCAATCTTGTGACTAGCCCACGGGCTTACGGCGTAAAGGAGGAAGAGATAAGTGAACTTTAATTTTAATTTTGTTAAACATCAAAACAAGTTCTTTGCGGTTTCGCTTATTATTATCATTTTAGGTACGCTGTCACTCTTTATCTTTGGACTGAATCTGGGCATTGATTTTACGAGCGGTTCGCGGATTGAGATTAATATTGAACAGAGCTTTACTGAAAGTGAAATATTAGAACTTTTAACTCAAGCCGAAGCACAAGGTAAGGCAGCCGGACTTTCTGCTCTAAACTTAACGCCTTCAGCGGTTATGATAGTGGGTAATAATAATGACAGTGTTGCATTAAGATTCGATAATACGATTGATTTAGCTGCACTATCAATTATCAAAGATGTTTTTCGTGCTAAGTACGGCGAACATATAGATCTTTCTGAAAGCAAAGTCGACCCGACGATTGGCCGTGAGACAGCAAGAAATGCTATGTTTGCGGTTATTGCTGCTTCGATTGGAATCATTATTTATATTACAATTCGGTTTGAGTATCGATTTGCTGTATCGGGTGTTATTGCCCTGTTACATGATGCGTTTTTTATTATCGCTGCCTTCTCAATATTACGTCTGGAAGTTGATATGACCTTTATAGCGGCGGTCCTGACAATTGTCGGTTATTCAATAAATGATACGATTGTTATTTTTGATCGGATTCGCGAGAACTTGAAAAATGCTAAAATTAAGACGAAGGAAAACCTGGTGGATATTGTTAATTTGAGTCTTAATCAAACCCTGATGCGTTCAATTAATACAACATTGACGGTAATCGTTGTGGCTTTAGCGTTATTCCTGTTTGGCGGAACCGGTATTAAGAACTTTTCTCTTGCGTTGTTGTTAGGCTTAATAAGCGGTGCATACTCCTCAATCTTTATTGCTTCACAACTTTGGTTAATGTGGCGTATTCGCGATTTGAAGAAAAGTACTCTTAAGCCACCGACAGAATAGTATAGCTTAATAGCCTGAATTAACCGCGTTATCGCGGTTTTTTTCAAATAAAAGTTGGATTAAGATGATTAAAATGATGGGAGAACACGATGAATTTAATGGAAAAAAGATGGATAATTGCCGAGCAGGACGAAGTGCAAGTGCACGAATTGGCAGCAGAACTGGCAATAGCGCCATTGACTGTTAGATTGCTATTAAACCGAGGGTTCACCGATGCAATTTCTATGAAAGCTTTTCTTAATCCGGAGGCGGAATCATATATTGATCCTTATCGATTCAAGGACATGGAAAAGGCTGTCAGATTGGTTAGAGAAGCAATTGTCCGGGGTGAGAAGATTTTAATCTATGGTGATTACGATGCTGATGGTGTTACGAGCACAGCCTTATTGTTGAAAGTTCTGACGGAACTTGGCGGCAATTGTTCTTTCTATATTCCCAATCGTTTCACAGAGGGTTATGGAATCAACAATGAAGCGATTGAGAAGGCTGCGGCCGATAATATTAAGTTAATAATTAGTGTTGATACCGGCATTGCTGCTGTTGAAGCAGCTGAATTAACTAATAGGTATGGTATCAAGCTCATTATTACTGATCATCATGAACCACCGGAGCTGTTGCCGAGAGCTGAGGCAATTATTAATCCGAAAAGATTGGACGATGACTATCCATTTTCCGGTTTGGCCGGTGTCGGAGTGGCTTTTAAGCTGGCTCATGCGTTACTTGGTCGTATACCGAGTGAGTATCTTGAGTTAGTAGCAATCGGAACGATTGCTGACCTGTCTCCTCTTATTGAAGAGAATCGTCTGATTGCGATTGCGGGTCTAAAGCAACTTTCAACAACTAAGAATATCGGACTCAGAACTTTACTGGAGAAGACTAATTTAACAAAACAAAAGCTTACATCGTACCATGTGGGCTATATCATTGGTCCGCGAATCAATGCTGTTGGCCGCTTGGAATCTTCGGATTCGGCTGTTAGACTGCTACTGACTGAGGATCAAGCTGAAGCAGACCGCATCGTTGACGAGCTTGAGAATATAAATTATGAACGCCAACAGTTGGTTAAGATAATCACTGAAGAGGCACTGGCGAAGATTGAAGATGAAAAACTTGCTGATTATAGTGTGCTTGTTGTTGGCGCCCCATCGTGGAATGTTGGTGTTATTGGAATTGTCGCATCTCACGTAATACGCAAATACTATAAACCGACGATTATCTTTAATATTGATGAAACGAGTGGGATCGCAAAGGGATCTGCGCGCAGTATTCTCGGATTTAATCTGTTTCAGGCGTTAACAGAGGTGAGCGAACATTTACTTGCTTTTGGTGGTCATCCGGCAGCTGCTGGGATGAGTGTCGAGATACCTAAGATTAATCTTTTGCGAAATGAACTAAGCAAGGTTGCAGATGATTGGCTGACGGAGGAAGATTTTATTCCATGTGAACGGGTTGACGCGATACTTGATATTGATTCAATCGATTATGAATTGCTGAAGGAGATTGAGCGATTAGAGCCGCATGGTATCGGTAACCCAAAACCGTTATTTCTAATCGAAAATGGCACAGTCGTTAGCTCGCAGAAGATTGGCAAGGATCAGAACCACTTGCGGTTATCACTTAAAAATATAGGACATCAGTTAACTGCACTTTACTTTAATCAAGGTGAATTAGGCGATGAGTTAAGTAAGGGTGTCAAACTAAGCTTACTCGGTGAACTAAGCTTAAACGAGTGGCGAGGTTTTCTGAAACCACAAATTACTGTATCTGATTTACGAATTAAACGGTAGCATATATCAACTTTTTAGGAGGATTGAGATGGATTTCAAGAGTTTAATCAGAGTTATTCCGGATTTTCCGCAAGAAGGGATTTCCTTTAAGGATATTACGACTTTGCTTCGAGATGGTGCGGCTTATCGTGAGGCGATTTCCTGTATTGCGTCGTATGCTGCGGATAAGCGAGTTGACCTTGTCGTTGGTCCGGAAGCGCGCGGTTTCGTGATTGGAGCTCCCGTATCATATGCGATGGGAGTCGGCTTTGTGCCGGTACGCAAGAAAGGAAAATTGCCTGCCGCAACTGTTGAGGCCAGTTATAGCCTTGAGTACGGTTACGATGCTTTAGCGGTCCATCAGGATGCAATTACACCGGGACAAAGGATTTTAATCGCTGATGATCTGTTGGCAACCGGTGGGACGATCGGCAGCACGATTGAGTTAGTTCGTAAATTGGGTGGTGAAATAGTTGGTGCCGCTTTTTTAATCGAGCTGACTGAATTAAAAGCACGCGATCGACTAAACGGAATCGATATTTATTCGCTGATTACCTATCCTTTCTAATGCGCAAAGATAGGTGTATCAACTGTGCTAATACTTTACTTTATTGGCTAAAAGACAGATAATATAAGGATAACACTAATTAAAGGTGATAGTATGGAACGCCCGGTGGATCAACTAATTGAAAAGGCTAAACTTTACATGATTGAAAGCGATGTGGAAAAGATTGAGGAGGCATACCAATTTGCCTTAACAGCTCATCAGGACCAGAATCGCTATTCCGGTGAGCCTTATATTATGCATCCAACCAAAGTTGCGGAGATTTTGATTGACTTAAAGCTGGACGTTGTAACCGTTGTGGCGGCGCTTTTGCATGATGTGGTTGAGGATACGGATGTCACTTTTGAAATAATTGAAGAGAAATTTAGCCCAGAGATTGCGCAACTTGTTGATGGCGTAACTAAGTTGGGGCGTATTAAATATAAGTCAAAGGAAGAGCAGGAGGCAGAAAACCACCGCAAAATGTTCGTTGCGATGGCAAAGGATATCCGCGTTATTTTGATTAAGCTGGCGGACAGGCTACATAATATGCGAACGCTTGATCATCTGCCGGAAGAGAAGCAGGTGCGAATTGCACAGGAGACGCTGGAGATTTTTGCGCCGATTGCACATCGTCTGGGGATTTCAACGATTAAATGGGAGCTTGAGGATATATCGCTTCGCTTTATCCACCCGGATGACTATTATCGCATCGTAAGCTTGATGAAGCAAAAGCGGACAGAGCGACAACAATATATCGACGAGGTTATCAAAATTGTTAAAGAGCGGTTAGAGGAGTTGGAAATACATTCAGAAATCTCCGGACGACCGAAACATATCTATAGTATCTATAACAAAATGACCAAGAAACATCGCGAGTTTGAAGAGATTTACGATCTTCTGGCAGTACGGATACTGGTTGACAATATTAAGGACTGCTATGCGGTTTTAGGTGTTATTCATACGTTCTGGAAACCAATGCCCGGACGGTTCAAGGATTTTATTGCGATGCCAAAAGCGAACATGTATCAGTCGCTGCATACAACCGTGATTGGTCCGAGCGGTGATCCTTTTGAGGTACAGATTAGAACCTTTGAGATGCACCGTACTGCTGAATACGGTATCGCAGCACATTGGGCTTACAAAGAGGGCAAGGCACAGGTTGAGGGTAGCTTCGAGGAGAAGCTAAGTTGGTTCCGCGAGATACTCGAGTGGGAGAGCGAATCGCGTGATGCTCAGGAGTTTATGGAATCACTTAAGATGGATCTTTTCGCCGATGTGGTTTTTGTGTTTACGCCAAAAGGCGATGTAATCGAGCTACCGCAAGGATCGGTGCCGCTCGATTTTGCTTATCGAATCCACACGGAGGTTGGTAATCGCTGCACCGGCGCGAAGGTAAACGGACGTATCGTTCCGCTTGATTATAAACTTAAAACAGGTGATATCGTTGATATTTTAACATCTAAGCATAGTTATGGTCCGGGTCAAGATTGGCTGAAAATTGCACAGTCTTCACACGCTCGGTCGAAGATCAAAGCTTGGTTTAAGAAAGAAAAACGTGGCGAGAATGTTGCCCGTGGACGTGAGAGTATTGAACGAGAATTGGTACGACAAGGTTATGAACCTTCTGAGTTCCTAACAGTGCCCTTAATCAAAGAGGTCCTCGCAAAGTTTAACTTTGCTGAAGAGGATGATATGTACGCAACAATCGGCTATAGCGGAATTACCGCTTCGCAAATCGTAACTCGGCTAACAGAAAAGGCGAAACGCGAGAGGGAGCAGCTATCGGTTAAAGATTTACCGGATCGACAACTGACACCGAGCAAGAAAAGTAGGCCGGTTGGTGGTGTTAAGGTTAAAGGTGTAGGCAATTTATTGATTCGTTTTTCTAAATGCTGTAACCCGGTTCCCGGCGATGATATAGTCGGTTATATTACGCGTGGCAGAGGTGTATCTATCCACCGCGTTGATTGTACTAATGTTGTTAATGAGAGCGATGAAAACCGGTTAATTCCTGTTGAGTGGGACTTAGGCGAGAACCTATCTGATTCATATTCAGCTGATATTGAAATTATTGGAATGGATCGTCAAGGCCTTTTAAATGAGGTACTACAAGCTGTGTCAGAGACAAAGACACCGATAAGCGCTGTTACCGGTCGAACGAATCGCGATCGGATGGCGACAATCCTTATTACTATTCAAATTACCAATAAAGAACATCTTCAAACTGTTATTGCGCGAATTAAGCGAGTGAAGGATGTTTATTCTGTGAAACGGACAATGATTTAGAATAAAGGAGTGCAGTGCGTTGCGCATAGTTGTTCAGCGAATAACCAGGGGACAAGTGATCTGCAATGACCGGATTACCGGTGCAATTGAGTCCGGTCTCTTACTTTTTGTTGGCGTAACGCATACCGATCAGAAAATAGTTGCGGAGGCGCTTGCAGACAAGATTGTCAACCTGCGAATTTTTGAGGATGACGCCGGTAAGATGAATCTTTCACTACTTGACGTTGGTGGTGAGATCCTTTCTGTTTCGCAATTTACACTTTATGCTGATATTCGTAAAGGTCGGCGTCCAAGCTTTACTGATGCCGCTAAACCGGAGTTAGCGGAAGACATATATGATTTTTTTAACGAGGAACTGCGGAAGCGCGGAGTAGTTGTAAAAACGGGCTGTTTCGGCGGGTTGATGGATGTCGACTTTGTGAATAGTGGTCCGGTTACGATTATCATCGATAGTGAGGAACTCGCATAGGGTGAAGATTATACACTGTATAATCTTGCTTAGTTGCTATAAATTTATATTGAGAAAAATGATACAAAGCGATATAGTTATTAGATAGTTTAATGAGGTGAATGCGATGCAATTTAAGATACCAAGAGGAACAGCAGACATCCTGCCTGAGGAGGCGGAACTCTGGCGATATATTAAGACAAAGGCGACTCAGCTTTTCCGTGTCTATAATTATCGAGAAATTATTACGCCAATTTTTGAGTATACAGAACTTTTTCAGCGAGGCGTCGGTGAAACGACTGATATTGTTGAGAAGGAAATGTATACTTTTGTTGATAAAGGAAATCGGAGCATTACGCTAAGGCCGGAAGGAACAGCGCCGGTAGTGCGCGCCTATATTGAGAATAAGCTATATGCTAATCCGGATGTTGTTAAGCTTTTTTATATTGGTCCGATGTTCCGGTATGAACGTCCGCAGGCCGGAAGAACGCGTCAGTTCACTCAGATTGGAGTTGAGGCGTTTGGCAGTGATGACCCGGCGCTCGATGCTGAGGTAATTGCTCTGGCAACGGAGCAATTAAGGGAGCTTGCGATGCATGAGACTAGACTCGAAATTAACAGTGTCGGTTGCTCGACCTGTCGTCCGGCGCAAAGGGAGGCCTTACATGCCTATCTGAATTCGGTTAAAGATCAACTCTGTGAAGATTGCCGGCGACGCATTATGACTAATCCTTTAAGAGTGCTGGATTGCAAAAACCCTGTCTGCCAACAGGCGACTGCCGATGCGCCAACGATGGTCGGTTACCTTTGTGAAGAGTGTACTGATCACTATGCGGCGGTAAAGAGTAATCTTGATAATTTAGGAATTGACTATGTGGATAATCCGCGGATGGTGCGGGGACTTGATTATTATACGCAGACGGCTTTTGAAATTATGTCGGTTGCTGAAACCGGCACTGAGTCAGGCACGTTGATCGGCGGCGGCCGTTATAATGGCTTAGTGAAGGATTTAGGAGGACCGGATCAATCCGGTATCGGTTATGCATTTTCGATTGAGCGGTTGATTGCCCTTCGGACCAAGGCGCTACCTAAACACATTTCTACTAAACCTGATGTCTATTTAGTTGCCTTAGGTGACGAGGCCAAAGAGTTTGCTGTTAAGCTGCTGCCGGAATTACGAGCAGCTAAGATTGGGGCGGAGATCGATTATCTGAACCGTAAACTGAAAGTACAGCTGAAGTCAATAGACCGCTTGGGTTGTCGATATGCGCTTATTATCGGAGAGAATGAACTGACTAACAGCGTGGCAATCCTGCGAGATATGAGTACAGGTGAGCAAGAGGAGCTTGCGTTTGCTACGATTGTCGAAGAGATAGCAAAACTTGTTAAGTCAGAGCACATCAAATAATATAAAGAATAGCTGATTCAAAGGAGATAGTTAAATGAACTTAGAGAGAACAGATAACGCCGGCAAACTGCAGGAAAAAGATGTCAATCGCGAAGTAGTGCTTGCAGGCTGGGTACAGAAGAGACGTGATTTAGGGGGCGTTATCTTTATTGATTTGCGCGATCGTAGCGGCATTATCCAGTTGGTTATTAATCCGGAAAAGTCGGCAGCTGCTCATGAAGTGGCAGATCGATTACGCAGTGAATATGTAATTGCGGTTAAAGGCAGGGTGATAGCCCGTGCGCCGGAAACGGTTAATCCACAGTTGGCGACCGGTAAGATTGAAATCGATGTTGAGACGATTGAGTTGATTAACGAGGCGAAGAATCCGCCATTCTTTATTCAGAATGATATTGAAATTGACGAGGTAATTCGCTTAAAATACCGTTACTTGGATTTGCGTCGTGAGGAGATGCAGCGGATAATGATGCTTCGCCATCAGATGACTGCTTATCTGCGCAATTTCTTAAGTGCTGAAGGGTTCCTTGATATTGAGACTCCGGTGCTTACTAAGAGTACGCCGGAAGGTGCACGTGATTATTTGGTGCCAAGCCGTGTTCAACCGGGACATTTCTTTGCTTTACCTCAGTCGCCGCAGCTCTTTAAACAATTGTTGATGGTGGCTGGATTTGAGAGATATTACCAGATTACGCGATGCTTCCGTGACGAGGATTTACGTGCCGACAGACAGCCAGAATTTACACAACTGGATGTTGAAATGTCGTTCATGCCGTTAGCCGAGTTCCACGATTTAATTGAAGAGATGATGGCAGGGTTGGTTGAAGAAACAATCGGTTACCAATGCGAGCGCCCATTTGCTCGGATGACCTATCGTGAGGCTATGGAGCGTTTTGGTTCGGATAAACCGGATTTACGCTTTGGAATGGAACTAACCGATATTTCAGAAATTGTTCGTGATTGTAATTTCAATGTATTTAGCAATGTTGTTAAGAGCGGCGGTCAGGTTAAAGGGATTAACGCAAAGGGTTGTGCCTTCTACAGCCGCAAAGACGTTGATAATCTAACCGCATATGTTGCTGATTATGGCGCAAAGGGGTTAGCTTGGCTTGCGGTTGGCGAGGATGAACTGCGCGGACCGTTAGCGAAGATGCTAAGTGCTGAGGAGCTGGCTCGCGTGCAGGCAGTATTGGCTGCTGAGGTGGGGGACCTTTTGTTGTTTGTTGCAGACAAAAAATCGACCGTCGCCGCAGCACTTGGTGCACTTCGATTAGAGCTCGGCAAACGCACAGAGTTGATTCCTGCGGGAACGTTTAAATTTGCTTGGATTACTGATTTTCCGCTTTTCGAGTATAGTGAAGAGGATAAACGCTACGTGGCGGCACATCATCCCTTTACAATGCCGAAAGAGGAGGATATTGCAATCATGGAGAGTGACCCTGCCAATACGCGGGCGCAGTCTTATGACCTCGTGTTAAATGGTTATGAACTTGGTAGCGGGAGTTTGCGAATCTATAAGCGTGAACTGCAAGAGCGAATGTTTAGAGTGCTTGGGTTTACGCCTGAGCAGACTAAAGAACAGTTCGGATTCTTACTTGAGGCGTTTGAATATGGGACACCACCGCATGGCGGGATTGCGTTAGGAATTGATCGGCTGGTAATGATCTTAGCCGGTCGTGATAATTTGCGGGATACGATAGCATTTCCGAAAACGTCAAGTGCAAGCTGTCTGCTGACCGGAGCGCCATCAGTGGTCGATCCGAAGCAGTTACGTGAACTGAATCTTGAGGTTAAATTACCATCTAAAAAAGAAAGCTAATATGGAAATAATTAACAAATTACTTGTGGTCAACATTGTCCTGTGATAAAATAAAAGTGGCCCTAAGTTGTTCGTAGTTTCAATAGTTTTGATCCAACACTTTTTTCTGGGGAATTCGGCGTTCTTAGGTGGATAAGATGCTGTCGCCAATTGCGACATAACTATGAAGTCTAGGACAGAAAACCCACCTGCGAAGCAGGTTCAAAACCGAGAAATTACGGCAAACATGGGGCTAAAGTTTGTGGTAAAAGTATTTTACATTCCAGGTCCTTTACGTTTAGTAGAGGACTTATTTTTATAAGGAAAGGAGTGATAAGATGGCAAATCGATTTCAGCGACTGGAATTATTAGTAGGTTCAAGAGGCTTGGCGAAACTACGTTCAAGCAGTGTGCTTGTGCTCGGTATCGGAGGTGTTGGTTCTTATGTAGTTGAGGCGCTTACCCGTTCGGCGATTGGGCGGCTGATCCTTGTTGATATGGATGTAGTTGATATAACTAATTTCAATCGCCAGCTTCACTCCACAGATCTGACGCTTGGAAAATTAAAAGTTGAAGTAATGCGTGAGCGAATTCTGACAATTAACCCTGATTGTCTGGTTGAGATTGCACCGCTTTTTTATGAAGAGAAGGATAATGAGCAGTTATTCGCTTATCGTCCTGACTATATTGTTGATGCAATCGATACACTGCCCAGTAAGATTGCGGTGATTAAAGAGGCGGTGAAAAGGGGAATTCCCATCGTTTCTTCGATGGGTGCTGCTAACAAATTCGACCCAAGTAAGTTCGTGATTACTGATATTTCAAAGACGCACACTGATCCGGTTGCTAAGGTTGTTCGCAAGCACTTACGAGAAGCGGGAATCTATCGAGGCGTTCCGGTCGCTTTTTCACCCGAGCAACCGATCAAGGTGGAGGACGTTGCAAAAGGCGAAAGCCGACTGGGCAGTACAGCTTTTGTACCACCGGCAGCCGGCTTAGTAATTGCAAGCAAGGTTGTGCGTGATTTGCTTGAGCAGGAACGCTAATCGATTTGTTAGATATCTTTTCGATAGAGTTGATAGATGCTGCCTGTGAAAAAGATTACTAGCAGGAGCAGCGAAAATATTATGCTTAAACCTACATATTCGAGCTTCCGGTCAAGCAGTAAGTTCTGGCTGATTGTCAGCAGATATGATGGCAAGAACCAGTATTTGAGCGAAAAGGAAGCGAGAATTGTAAAAATAAAGTTTACAATAATCGCAATCACTCCGGCAACGATGCCGCTCCTAAAGATCGTTGATAGGAATAGTGTAAATGCGACAAATAACAGCATGAACAGTAAAAAATAGAGACCGCTTTTGATGATTGGCAGCCACTCTGCGGTGCCGATCAGATAGGCGGTATAATAATTACCGGCGATAACTGCAAGAATACAGCTAATTATCGTTAGCGTGAAATAAAAAATCCATTTCGCTGCAACAAAATTGGTGCGTGCGACCGGCTTTGTGAGGATGGTTTCAGCGACGCCGGTTTTTAATTCGTTGCTAATCGTGCCCATTGATACAAGAATTAAGATGATTAAGCCAAGTTGTGCAAGTTGCAGATAGATTGAATTGATTGTTTCTTCAGCCGATGGGAGCGGAATTTGAATAATTGTCCCTTCAGTGAAGACAGCCATCTTCATCAGATCCGGCATATAGTAAAAGGTTAGCGGTTGCATCGCCGCTAAGAGCATGAAGACTACGGGAATGATGAACAGTTTATAGTTACGGGTTGCTTCGAAAAATTCTTTGCGTGTCAGTGTTAATAAGGTTCTCATCTTTTCACCGTCCTTAAGAAAATGTCTTCTAATTCCGGCTGTTTGACTGCTAATGAAAGGAAAGCAAGGTCATTTTGCAGTAAGAAAGATGGCAACTGTTGTAACGCTACAGTTTGGTCGGTAGCAACGATGATTAATTGGTTATCGACCGGATGCACGCTTTTAACCCAGGATTGTGCTTCCAGCAAGGTGGCAGCAGTTGGGTTAGTTTCAACCAGTTCGACCTTAAGCACCGGCTCAATATATTTTTGTTTTAGTGATTTAAGTCCTTCATCGACCAGCTTAATGCCTTGGTCGATAATTATTATATCGTCGCAGACCTTATCGACGTCATGCAAAATGTGCGTGGAGAGGATGATCGTCGTCTCTTTTTTTAACTCTTGCAGAAGTTTAATGATTTGGTATCTGCCTTCCGGATCGAGTGCCGATACGGGTTCGTCGAGAATCAGTATTTCGGGCTTTTGAATAAAAGCTTGGGCGATGCCAAGGCGCTGTTTCATTCCACCGGAATAGTTACCGATTTTCTTACGAGGTTCATCCGCTAAAGCAACTATATCTAACACCTCAAAGATTCGCTCTTTTTTCTTAGATGCTGGCAATTGTTGCAGGTCGGCAACAAGATTGAGAAATTCATAGCCGGTCATCCAATTGTAGAAGCTTGGCGTTTGTGATAAATAGCCAATTCTCTGCTTGTAGGTTAGTGATTTGGGACTTGCCGGTTGATTATTTAAGAAGATTTCTCCTGTAGTGGCACCGACAAGGCCGACCATGATTTTTAGAATAGTTGTTTTACCTGCACCATTAACACCGATTAGACCGGTGCATCGATTCTTGGTGAAGCGACAACTTAAATCGTTTACCACTAAGCGATCATTGTACTTTTTGCTAATTCCTCTAAGTTCAATCATCGCTTTTTAATATCCTTTCCGTCCAAAAATAAAATAGATAATTGGTCCGAGTAAGTTTAAGAAAATAATGATTAACACCCAAATAATTTTCTTTTCTTTAGGCAAACTTTGTTTAAACAGACTTATTAATGCAAAAATTTGCAAGCCAACTTGCAGGATAATTAAAGGTAGTAAAAGGTTCCAATCGATTTCCATTTGCATCACCTCAATCAATAGTATTTTATATATTGAATTGTAAACTAACTGTAGGGAATTCACAACAAAGGCAAGCTCAATATATTTTATTAAAAGTTTATTAAACTCTGAAAAAGTGTGCTAAATCTGATAAAATATAATAATAAATAATTTTCCGAACAAGCCGGTGCAAATTAATATAATGGTAAGGATTTAGAATAGGGTGTGAAATTAAAGTGAGATTAGGAATTGACATTGATGGCACAATTAAATATACGCACCGTGCTGCGATTGAAATTTATAATCGGGTGCTGAAGCGTAACATAAAGGAAGAAGAGGTTACGACCTATCTTCTTGATGAGCCGTATGGTTTGGATGGAGAAGAAGGGCGCGCACTCTGGCGTCGATTAGAGGCGGAAATTTATCAGATTGGCAAACCACTTGAGTATTCAGCTGATTCGTTGAAGCGACTTGAACAAGAGGGTTTCGAAATCGTTTATATTACTGCTCGACCGAACGGTAAAATCGTTCAGGAGATTACAGAGGAATGGTTGTTTAAAAACGACTTTCCATTCGCTGATAGGTTGTTTATGAATTCTCAGGATAAAGCAAAGATTGCTCTCGAGCAGGAGATAGAGATGTTCTTCGAGGATGATCCAATGCATGTTCAGAATTTAGTTGCAAACGGTATTCATACCGTCGTGATGGATTGGCCTTATAATCGTGTTTTACCGAACGAAATACCACGGATTAAAGACTGGATTGAGGGCTTTAATTATGTGATGAGATGGCAGAATGGGAGAGGGCGAGAGCATGAAAAGAGTTGATTTAAGAAGTGATACCGTAACACAACCGACAGAAGAGATGCGCGAGGCGAGTTTTCGTGCTGAGGTTGGTGATGATGTTTACGGTGAAGACCCATCGGTTAATGAACTTGAAAAGTTAGCGGCGCAGATGCTGGGCAAAGATGCCGGTCTTTTTGTTACCAGCGGTACACAGGGCAATCAGATTGCAGTGTTGACACATACTAAGCCGGGTGAAGAAATCATTCTTGAGGCGCAGTCGCACATCTTTTATTATGAGGCTGGGGCGGTAGCGGCGCTGTCCGGTGTTCAGACGCGGATTATACAAGGACACTATGGACAGATGCCGGTTAAAGATATTGAAGAATCTATTCGTGAAGCGGATCTACATATGCCACGGACATCGCTAATCTGTCTGGAAAATACACATAATCGAGCAGGAGGTACTGTCCTGCCGGTAGAATATATGAAAGCGGTCTATGATGCCAATCGCAAAGGTGTTCCAATTCATCTTGATGGAGCGCGTATCTTTAATGCGGCGGTTGCTCTTGGCGTAGATGTAAAAGAAATTACTAAGTATGTCGATTCGGTGCAGTTCTGCCTTTCTAAGGGTTTGAGTGCACCTGTCGGTTCACTGTTAGTCGGTTCGCACGACTTTATAGAGCGTGCTCGCAAAATGCGTAAACGCTTGGGTGGCGGAATGCGGCAAGCAGGGATAATTGCTGCTCCCGGTATTGTAGCTTTAAATACAATGGTTGAGCGCTTGCGAGATGATCATCGATTAGCTAAGCAGTTAGCAGTCGGACTTATTGCAGTAACAGGAATTGAAATCGACTTAAATCATGTTGAGACTAATATTGTAATCGCTGATGTTAAGGGATTAGGTATTGATGCGGTAAACTTTATCGGACGGATGGCTGAGCGAGGTATCTTGCTTAGTAAATTCGGTACTTATCTGGTGCGGCTGACTACGCATCGCCAGATTAGCGAGAGCGATATTGAATATGTACTTGAACAGGTAAAAGAGATTTTTGGGTGTTAGCTGCGCAAGTTGGGTGTTAGCTGCGCGAGTTAGTAGTTTGTTGCGTAAGGCTGATCCGGATGAGAAAGAAGTGAGGGCATGGACTTGTTTGCACAAAAACTGGATAAATTCGCACCGCTTGCTGACCGTTTGCGACCGCGGACAATCGATGAATTTATCGGTCAAGAGCAGATAATTGGCAAAGGTAAGTTGTTGCGACGCGCGATTGAAGCCGATCAGTTGAGTTCAATTATTCTCTATGGGCCTTCGGGTACGGGGAAGACAAGTTTGGCTTATGTAATCAGTCAGTTAACCAGCAGCAATTTCATTCAACTGAACGCGGTTAGCACCGGTGTTAAAGAGGTGCGTGAAATTATCACGACAGCACGCGATGATCTACGTCTCTATGGAAGGCGGACGATTCTTTTTCTCGATGAGATTCATCGGTTTAATAAAGCTCAGCAAGATGCGCTGCTACCGTCAGTCGAGAAAGGCGAACTGATTTTAATTGGTGCAACGACCGAGAACCCGTTTTTTGAGGTAAATTCGGCACTTCTGTCACGCAGTCAAATCTTTCGTTTAGAACCGCTTGCTGAGACGGAGATTAAAGAAGCCTTGAAATCAGCTATTATTGATCGGGAGCGTGGGTTAGGGCATTATAATATTGAGATTAGTGATGAAGCACTTGAGCATATAGTTATTTCTGCTAATGGCGACCTGCGCATCGCTTTAAACGCTCTAGAATTGGCTGTAAAAACAACTGAAATGGATGAGCGGGGTATTGTGGTTATTGACATAGAAATAGCCGCAGAATCGATTCAAAAGCCTGTGCTGAGATATGATACCGGGGATCAGCGTTATGATACGATCAGTGCTTTTATCAAAGCAATACGCGGAAGCGAGACTGACGCAGCTCTCTACTGGTTGGCGCGGATGCTGGAGGCCGGTGAGGATCCGAAGCTTGTTGTACGGCGATTGATCGTACATGCTTCTGAAGATATTGGGATGGCGAACCCGCAGGCCCTTGAGCAAGCAGTAGCTGCGCTTCATGCATTGGAGTTCATAGGACTACCGGAGGCGCGAATCAACATTGCGCAGGCGGTTATCTACCTTTGTGAGAGTCCAAAGTCAAACTCAGTGATTGTTGCCATTGATCATGCGATTGCTGATGTTAAGGCAGGGCTACTTGGTGAGGTACCGATTCATTTACGTGACAGTAATTATCTTGGTGCCAAGAAATTGGGGCACGGCAAAGGCTATAAATATCCGCACGATTACCCGGAGCACTATGTTGAGCAGGATTATCTGCCGGCCGGTATGGAGAAAAGAACCTACTACAAGCCGAGTGATCAGGGAATGGAAGAAAAACTTCAGAAGCGAAGAAGGTAATCTAACTGGAACTTGATAAAATAGTAATATCAAATATGACGAAAACTGAATTTATCTGGCGTTTAATCGTTTTTTATATCGGGATTGCAGTGCTGAGCTTAGGGATAGTACTGATTATTAAGGCCAATCTTGGAGTATCGGCGTGGGATGTCCTACATATCGGTCTATATCGAACTTTTGGGCTGACGGTCGGGACTTGGTCACAGATAGCCGGCCTAATCATTATTATTGTGACGATGTTTATTTATCGGCATGTGGTCTCGATTGGTACGATTCTTAATATGATTTTTATTGGTTGGTTTATTGACCTTTTTATTTATCTTTTACCGGATTTTGAGCAGCTCTATCTACAGATAGCAGCATTAATAATCGGAATCTTGATTATGGGTTTTGGAGCCGGTGTCTATATAGCCGCTAACATTGGTACCGGACCGCGGGATAGCCTAATGATGGCACTGACAATCAAGTATGGCTGGAAGGTGTCTGTTGTTAAAACGATAATGGAGCTTTTAGCGATTATTGCCGGTTGGTTGCTTGGTGGGCCGGTCTTTGTAGGCACGGTTGTTGCGGCTTTTCTAATCGGACCGACGATTGCGGCGGCACTAAAGATATGTCTTAAGTTCTTAAATCCATTCTTTGATCGCTATAAGCGAAAGGATTTAAACAGCGAGGTATAGTTCGGTGATCTGTTAACGATGAACAGATAAAAGCATTTACTTAGAAAGAAGGATATAGGTGAAGAAATTAATTTACTTGGATAATAGTGCGACAACACCGGTGTTACCTGAGGTTCAGGCAAAGATGCAGCCGTTCTTTGCTGAACGCTTCGGTAATCCTTCGAGCATTCACCAGTTTGGAAGTTCCGCAAGAATTCCCGTTGAGGATGCACGAATTGAGGTTGCTAAGGCTCTGCATGTAGAACCGGCAAGAATTGTCTTCACAAGCGGCGGAACGGAGAGCGATTATCTGGCAATCGTTGGTGCGGCGCTCGCTAATCGCGACAAAGGCGATGAGATAATCATTTCAACGATTGAACATCCTGCTGTTGTTAACGCGGCTGCTTTTTTGCAGGAGTTAGGTTTTACGGTAAAGCAAGTTGCGGTTGATCAGACAGGGAAGGTCTCGGTTGGGGATTTGGCGGCAATGTTGACGGATCGAACCGTGCTGGTCAGTATTATCTATGCGAATAATGAGTTGGGAACAGTGCAGGATATTGCGGTGATAGGGGAGTTGTTAGCTGAAAAGGGAGTGCTGTTTCATACGGACGCGGTACAGGCTTTTCCGGTGTTAACACTTGATTTAAGTAGCTTGCCTGTAGATTTGGTATCCGTCTCTGCGCATAAGGTTAATGGTCCTAAGGGTGTAGGCGCTCTATACATAAAAAAAGGTGTGAAAGTGAGCCCGCTTTTTGCCGGGACTCAGGAACGCAAACGGCGTGGTGGGACTGAAAATGTGCCCGGAATCGTCGGTTTTGGAGAGGCATGTCGACTGTTAACCGCAGGAAAAGATGCCAAATATCAAGAGTTTAGTGCGTTTCGTACATATATACTTGAGCAATTGATGACTGAACTGCGATCTGAAGAATATGTTGTCAATGGGCATAAAATTGATGTCGTAACCAGCATTCTTAATCTAAGTTTCCCGGGAATTGATAGCCACACATTGATTACATTACTTGATTTAAAGGGGATTGCAATATCCGGCGGTTCTGCATGTGCAGCCGGCTCACTTGGAACCTCAAAAGTAATGGAGGCACTTGGACTTGCACCGGAAATTGTTAAATCATCAATCCGGATTAGTTTCGGAATAACTAACACTCTGGAAGAGGTTAGAGAGGCTACCCGTGAAATGCTTAATATAGTGAAATCACGCAGGTGACCGCAAGTTGACAGAGATTAGCCTGCTGGTTATAATAATTTGCAAATTGTTTTTTTCTAATAAAACTATTGGAGGAATCGGTAAATGAAAAAAATGAGTTCACAAGAGATTAGAAAGTCCTTTTTAGACTTCTTTGTAGAGAAGGGGCACGCTATTGAGCCAAGTGCGTCGCTCATACCCTATGACGACCCGTCTTTGCTCTGGATAAATAGCGGTGTTGCAACATTAAAACCGTATTTTGACGGACGCGAGATACCGGCCAATCCGCGGATTACGAACTCACAAAAATCGATTCGGACTAACGATATTGAGAACGTTGGAAAAACTGCAAGGCATCATACTTTTTTTGAGATGTTGGGAAATTTTTCGATTGGTGATTACTTCAAAGAAGAGGCGATTATCTGGGCATGGGAGTATCTAACTTTTCCCCGTTGGATTGGTTTTGACCCGGAGAAGCTTTCAGTGACGATCCATCCTGAGGATGACGAAGCCTATGCAATCTGGCATGAGAAGGTTGGCTTACCTGACGAAAAGATTTTAAAGTTGGAGGGTAATTTCTGGGATATCGGTGAAGGTCCAAGTGGGCCGAATACGGAGATTTTCTATGATCGCGGTGAAGAGTATTGCGAACCGGGCGATTCGGAATGCTATCCGGGCGGCGAGAATGAACGCTATCTGGAAATCTGGAATCTGGTTTTTTCCCAGTTCAACCACAATCCCGATGGTTCTTATACGCCGTTACCAAAGAAGAATATCGATACAGGTATGGGGCTTGAACGATTGGCATCGGTTGTTCAAGAGGTTGAAACGAACTTTGATACAGATCTATTCGCACCGATTATCGCTAAGGTAGTCAGCTATACGAATGTAAAATATAACGAGAACAAAGATGTTGATATGGCACTTCGTGTGATTGCAGATCATATTCGGACAATTGTTTTTGCAATCGCTGACGGTGCGTTACCGGCTAATGATGGTAGGGGCTACGTAATTCGTCGCTTGTTGCGCCGGGCTGCGCGCTTCGGTAAAAAACTCGGTATTGAAAAGCCGTTTTTATATAAGCTGACCGGAGTGGTTGGTGAAATAATGAACGACTATTACCCGGAAGTGTCAGAAAAGCGTGATTTTATAGAAAAAGTTATTAAGAGTGAGGAAGAGCGTTTCTTAGAGACGCTTTCTGAGGGATTGCACATTCTTGAACAGATTGTTGCAAGTGCGATTGCTGACAAGAAAATACTTATTTCCGGTAAAGATAGTTTCAAACTATATGATACCTATGGATTCCCGTTAGATCTAACTGAGGACTTTGCCGGTGAGCATGGTTTAGGAGTCGATGAAGAAGGTTTTAATCATGAGATGGAAGAGCAACGCAAACGCGCACGCGCAGCACGAGCTGATGTTGAAAGTATGCAGGT
Organism: uncultured Caryophanales bacterium; assembly: GCA_964637775.1. Taxonomy (GTDB): domain Bacteria; phylum Bacillota; class Bacilli; order Tepidibacillales; family Tepidibacillaceae; genus CAYZPB01. Next base: position 18,212 of record CAZWWX010000003.1, on the reverse strand, counting down.
TCAAGGTGGCGTGGTAGGTGACTTAAAGACACCGAGCTGCTTTGTTGGCTATGATAATTTTGCGCTCAAGACTGTGGTTACGCATCTAATCGCCAGTGGTAAGCTGGTCGAAGAGTTAAAACAAGGTGAGAAGGGACAAGTTATGTTAGCGGAGACACCTTTTTATGCGGAAAGTGGTGGTCAGGTTGCTGACCAAGGAGTGATTACTGCAGCAACAGGTGAACTTAAAGTAACAGATGTAACAAAGGCGCCGAATGGGCAGCATTTGCACCATGTTGAGGTGGTTAAGGGGTCGATAAGCAATGGAGCTGATGTTACTGCGGCTGTCGATTTAACGATACGTAATAGTGTAATCAAGAACCACACAGCAACGCATCTGCTGCATCAAGCACTAAAAGAAGTGTTAGGAAACCACGTCAACCAAGCGGGTTCTTTGGTTGCACATGATAAGTTGCGTTTTGACTTCTCACATTTTAGTGCTTTAACGGAAGATGAATTAGAGCGAGTGGAGAAAATCGTGAATTCTCGCATCTGGGATAATTTAGAGATTAACATTACTCGTAAAAAAATTGATGAGGCCAAGGCTATGGGAGCTCTTGCTCTCTTTGGTGAGAAATATGGAGACGAGGTACGCGTTGTTCAAGTGGGTGAATATAGTATGGAGTTATGCGGGGGTTGTCACGTTGGCAATTCTGCCGACATAGGTTTACTCAAAATTGTGTCTGAGAGCAGCATTGGCGCCGGACTTCGCAGAATTGAAGCGGTTACCGGTCGTTATGCATTTGAATTTCTCAATGCACAAAGCAAATATCTGGCAGAGCTGGCAAAAGAGCTTAAGAGCAAGCCGCTTGTGGTAAAACAAAAGGTAGCATCCTTGCAAGAAACGATTACAGAGCTTAAGCGAGAGAATGAATCACTGAAGGCTAAACAGAGCAGTAACGTATCGCAAAATTTACTTGATTATGTTGTCGAGGTGGATGGTATCAAGGTATTGGCAGCAGAAATACCGCCAACTGATATGGGAGAGGTGCGCAATCTGGTTGATGAGTTAAAACAAAAATTAGAATCGGGAATTATTTTGATTGCCAGTGCAAATGATGATAAAATAAACTTAGTCGCTGCAGTATCTGCTGATTTGGTGAAAAATGGTTATCATGCCGGACATCTGGTTGCGAGTGCGGCACAAGAGGTAGGCGGAGGCGGCGGTGGTCGCCCGGATATGGCTCAAGCAGGCGGCAAAGACAAGAATAAAGTGCAGGACGCACTGAAAAAAGCAGCTGAGTACGTTAAATCAGCCAAAAAGTAAGTTGAGGTGTTGAAGATGGAAACTAATGATAGCACCATGAAGTTTGATGTTAAAGGAGAACTCATAAGCGTTGCTCCGGATGAAGTATTGCTTGAAGTCTATGAAGCGCTTATTGAGAAGGGTTACAATCCGATTAATCAGCTAATCGGCTATTTGCTGTCCGGAGATCCGGCATATATTCCGCGACATAATAATGCAAGGACTCTCATTCGCAAGGTAGAACGTGACGAGTTGATTGAGACTTTGGTTAGATTCTTCTTGGAACAGAATTATGGAGAGAAAGAGTGACGGAGAAAACTAAACGAATTCTTGGATTAGATGTCGGCGATAAACGAATCGGTGTTGCTGTGAGTGATGCTTTTGGTTGGACGGCGCAGGCTGTGAAGGTAATCAATCGCGATTCGTTTGAGAAAGATGTTGCTGAGCTACAAAAAATCATTGAGACATATGCGGTTGAGGAGATTGTTGTTGGGCTACCCAAAAACATGGATGGTAGTGTGGGCGAAAGAGCAATTCGAACGACCCTCTACAGTGAACAACTTAACGAAGCATTACAGCTGCCGATTGTTCTCTGGGACGAGCGTCTAAGCACTGTTGCTGCGACTCGCACTCTTTTGGAGGCTGATTTAAGTCGGCGCAAGCGCAAGCAGGTTATTGATAAGTTGGCGGCAGTAATTATTCTGCAGGGCTATCTTGATTTGAAGAGGTGAGAATAATGACAAATAAAGATGAGAGCAATGAATATATTTTTATAGAAAACGAAGATGGTGTAGACGAGAAATATGAGATATTCTACGAATTCGAGACGGATGATAACCGTTACATTCTGTTAGTTGCAGCCGATATTCCTGAAGAGGAGGAAGAAGCTGAAGTCTATGCCTTTAAATATATTGAAGAGGGTGAGTTCGTTAGGTTAGAAACAATAGAGTCTGATGAGGAATGGGAAATGATCGAAGATGTATTCAATACTTTAGACCAAGAGTGGTAAATTATATACAATGAGGGATGCAGGTCTCTCATTGTTTTTTATTATGTTTTATGCTAATTTTAATGATATGCAATAACTTTGATAGGAGGGTAAAGATGGTAAATAAAAAGAATGGTAAAGGCAAAAAAGTCGCATTATTATTTTTTACCTTGTTAATTATATTGGTGTTGGGAGCAGCCGGAGCAGTCTATTTTTTTATGGGGCCGATTGATAAGACAGATAATACTATAATAGAAATTGAGATACCTAAGGGGAGTTCGACCTCTGCCATAGCTAATATTTTGGCTGATGCCGGTCTTATATATCATGATCAATTGTTTAAATTGCAAGTTAAACGTTTGGGACTTGAATCGGAACTCAAGGCAGGAAATTATGAGTTTAGCAAGTCGATGACACTTGAGGAGATTATCGGTGTAATCGTGGAAGGCAATAAAAAAATTGAGAGTGTTCGTTTTACGATTCCTGAAGGTTATAACATAGTGCAAATTGCCACAAAGCTCGCCGATGAGGGTCTGGTTAATCGCGATCGTTTTATAGAATTGGCGAAGATTGGTGATTTTGACTATCCTTTTGTGAAAGCAATTCCTAACGATAAGAATATAAAATATCGTCTGGAGGGTTACCTGTTCCCTGAGACATATGAGATTAAGGTTGGAGCAACTGAGGAAGAGATTATTGAGCGGATGTTAAATCAATTCGCCAAAGAATGGCAATCTGATTGGGATGGGGCGATAGCCGAGCGCACGATGACACTTCATGAGGCGGTTACTTTGGCTTCAATTATTGAACGTGAGATAATGGTAGATTTTGAGCGACCGATTGCCGCCGGTGTGTTTACGAAGCGACTGAAAGAGAACTGGAGGCTCGAGTCATGTGCTACCGTCCAATATGTACTGGGCAAGCAAAAGGCTCAAATCTTAGATGTAGATATGGAGATACAGGACCCTTATAATACGTATCGAAATAGTGGTCTGCCACCCGGTCCGATTGGTAGCCCAGGTAGAGCTTCTTTAGATGCAACAGTACATCCGGATAATAACCCCTACTATTTCTTTGTAACGAAAAAAGATGGAACCAATACACACCACTTCTCAAAAACATATGAAGAACATCTAAAATATGATGCGCAATCACGTGGTACATGGTAATCATCAGTTAGAGGTGTGAGGAAATGAATCTGGTTGACATGGGCATTGAACAATATTTAGAGAGTCTAATGCCGATTGAGGATGAAATTTTAGCTGATATTAATCATTATGGCCGTAAGAATGGTATTCCAATCATGCAACTTGTTGCGATGCGACACCTTGCATTTATTAGTCAGTTAGTGAAACCGCAAGTGGTTATTGAGATCGGGACTGCAATCGGTTTTTCGGCTATTTGGCTTGCCAAAGCAAATAAAGATGCTGTAATTCACACGATTGAACGAGATAGCGCAATGATCAAAATTGCAAAAGCGAACATTGATCGCGTTGGGCTTGCGGATAGAGTGGTTATTCACGAAGGTGAAGCCACTCAATTGTTGCCGCAGCTGCCGCGGTGTCAGTTGGTATTTGTGGATGCGGCAAAGAGTAAGTATCGCGAGTTCTATGAGTTAGCATTTCCGCTGGTTGACCCCGGAGGTCTGTTTGTTTTTGATAATGTGCTATTCCGTGGCTACGTAGCAGATGAGAAAGAGGCAATGTCTCGCCCAATGTTGCGTAAATTGCGTGAGTTTAATGAGTTTCTTGCTGCTGATAAGCGTGTCAAGACTAATTTTTTAGCGGTCGGTGATGGGCTGGCATTGGCGAGAAAACCGGAGGAATAAGAATGATTTTAAAAGAAACAATAGAACTATCGGTAACGGCGAGAAACCTGGAAGAGATAAAGGTTTTTGCAGAGGCCGGAGCCGATGGTTTTTTAATCGGCAATCAAGAATTTGCTGTCAATATTGATAGGGGGTTTTCCGCTGTTGATTTGGTGACAGCAATTGAACTGGCTAAATCTCTGGGTAAGAAGGTATACCTGTTGGCAAACGCACTTTATCATAATGCTGAGTTGGCGGCGTTGACGCAATATTTGTCGCAAGCCGCTAAGTTGGGTGTTGATGCTGTAGTATTTGAAGATCCGGCGGTTTATAGTTTGGTTACTGAGCTGGGCTTGAATTTACCACTACATTTGAGTTCGGGCTCTATGATAACAAGCTCGGGAGTTATTAACTTTTGGGGTAGCCGCGGAATTACTCGCGCCGAACCGGCCCGAGAGATAAGCGTTGATGAAATTCTTGCTGTGCAATCAAAAAGCGCGATTGAACTTGGGGTGCAAGTTTATGGCAGGACGCCTATTTTTTATTCGCGACGGCAGTTAGTGAGCAGCTATCAGGAGTATATAAATTATGAGGATCGTAATCCGGTTAAGATAGATGTGGGGGATCAGTATCTGTTTTTGCGTGAGGAGCAACGACCTGAAGTTGAGTTTCCGCTTATTGAAGATATTCATGGGACTCATGTTTATAGTGATCAAGTAATCGATTTACGAGATGCGTTTCCGGTGTTTTTAAGTGCGGGTATACGGAATTTTAAAATAGACGGTATTTTTATGAGTACCACTAAAATATTGGAGATTATAGCAGATATTAGGCAACACATTGATTGGTTATCACAGGATGGTGGTTTAGTATGAGTAGGGGACCATGTGAGAGTTCGCTAAAACTGCCGGAACTATTGGCGCCGGCCGGCAGCCTTGAAAAGCTGGAATTTGCAATTCGCTATGGTGCTGATGCCGTATATCTGGGCGGCGAAAAATTTGGTTTGCGGGAACGCGCCGGTAATTTTTCGTTTGACGAGATGCGGGAGGGGATAGCCTTTGCCCATGCAAGGGGTACTCGTGTTTACGTAGCGACGAATATTATTCCGCATGAAAGTGATTTGGCTGCGCTTCCCGATTATTTGCGAAAATTGGAAGAACTTGAGGTGGATGCAATCATTGTTGCTGATCCCGGTGTTGTTGAAACCGCTATGAAAGTTGCTCCGAAGCTTGCTTTACATCTGAGTACACAAGCATCGGTAACCAATTGGCAGGCAGCAAAGATGTGGCAGGATTTCGGAATTAAGAGGGTCGTTTTAGCACGTGAACTCTCGCTTGCAGAGATTGCTGAGATAAAGGAGCGAACGTCAGTAGAGATAGAGGTTTTCGTCCATGGAGCAATCTGCAATTCATATTCCGGACGTTGTCTGTTATCTAATCATATGACCGACCGTGATGCGAATCGGGGTGGATGTGCACAGTCATGCCGCTGGTATTATCAGCTTTACCGAAATCAAGGTGGCTTAGGTGTACCGTTATTTAGTGAAGGAGATGTTCCTTATACGATGAGTTCGCGTGACCTATCGATGATTGGTCGGATAAAAGACTTGCTTGAGGTAGAAGTTGATTCACTTAAAATAGAGGGTAGAATGAAGAGCATACATTATGTTGCCACGATTGTAAATGCCTATCGACGTGCGCTTGAGTTGACGGTTAGTGGCGAGATGAATGAAATAGAGTTATTAAAACTCGGTGAAGAGGTCAAGAAGGCAAGCCATCGCCCGCTATTTACCGGTTTTTATGATGGTGTTCCGGGAGTTGGCGGACAGATCTACGGTAAAGAAGCAATGGTTAGAAAATACGATTTCGTTGGTCAGGTACTTGAGTTCGATGAGGAACAGATGGTTGCAACCATTCAACAGCGGAATAATTTTAAAGTCGGTGATGAGGTTGAGTTTTTTGGTCCGAGTACCGGTTTTGTTCAAGTAATAAGGGAAATTATGGACCAAGAAGGTGAAAGATTGGATGTGGCAAGGCACCCGCTTGAGATAATAAAAGTAAGAGTAGATGAGGCGGTTCAGCCTTTTGATATGTTAAGAAAAGAAAGTTCACTTATTTTTCAACAATAAGACACAAAGTGGTTGAAATTTTAGCTACTTATGGTATAAGATAAATATACGAAGGCATTATTCAAAAAATGGGGGTAAAAAAATGAGAAAGAATAAACTGTTAATCGTATTACTGGTAGTTGCATTAGTATTTACACTTACTTTAGTTGGTTGCGGCAGCAAGGAACCCGCTGGCAATAGCGAGAAACCTGCCGGCAATGGCGAGAAACCTGCTGATCAACCTAAAACTTACACTGCTAAGCTTCCTGAGAATCAACCTAAAGTTGATATGATTACTCCGAACTTAGCTAATAAAGTTAAACAAGGTGCAATTACTCAAGAATTTATGGATGAAACTATCGAAAAGGTTGGCGCTGGTGAACTTAGTATTGAAGAACTACAAAAAATTATGACTGGTAAGTAATAATTAATTAGACAGCTTTGACATATTCGATATGCCAAAGCTGTTTTTTTAACTAAGGCTGATCAATTAATAATAGGGGTGATTAATTTGAAAAGAAGAAAACTATTACTGGTTGTTTTAGTTATTCTACTTGCAGTAAGCTTAACCGCTTGTGGCGGGAATAAACCTGCTCCTGATCCGGGAGCGCAAGCACCTTCTGGGCCTGATGGAAGTGAGCCCATTACAGAAAAAGCTGCTGATCTATTGGAGTTTGCTATGCCAAACTTGGAGCAGAAGTTAAGTGAAGGTAAGATAACACAGGAATTTATGGATGATATTATTTCACAGATAAATAAAGGCGAAATAACTAACAAGCTACAATTGATGGCAAAACTTGCGCCCTATCTCTAATTAGAATAGACCTATCTCTGATTGATAATGGAGATAGGTTTTTTTATTTTTCCCGGGAAATAGATAATATGATACCGACTGCGATCATGCTGGTAATTAGCGAGGAACCGCCGGCACTGATAAACGGTAAAGTTACGCCGGTGATTGGGATTGCGCCGGTTACTCCACCAATATTGATAAAGGCTTGTATAGCGAATAAAGCTGCAATACTTGTTGCAAATAGGCTACCGAAGGGATCGGTGGACCTTTTTGCTATTATCAGGATACGCCAGATAAAGAGCATGAAGAAAAGTAGGAAGATTGTGATACCAATAAAACCCAACTCTTCACCGATGACGGCGAAAATAAAATCGGAATGAGGATAAGGCAGGTAAAAGTATTTTTGAATACTTTTACCAAAGCCGGCACCGAATAAACCACCATTGCCAAAGGCGATTAGCGATTGGATAAGGTGATAACCATCATTATAGGGGTCTGCCCATGGGTCGAGAAAGGAAGTAAAACGGTCAGTCTTTCCTGTAGCCAAAAGCACAACGGCTAGTGATAATCCGCCGGCGACAGCTAAACCGATTATATGCAACCAACGAGCACCTGCGGCAATTAGCAAAATCCCGGCGGCAATTACCAGAATCATTGAAGAGCCTAAATCAGGTTGAACAAAAACTAAACCAAAGAATAGCAGGATAATAATTAGCGGCGGGACTATGCCACTTTTGAAATCTCTTACATTTTCACCTTTTTTCGCAAGCAGGACTGAAAGATAGAGCAGTAACCCAATCTTTGCAAACTCGACCGGTTGAATTGAAAGTGTCTTGCCGGCGATTGTGACGCCAATCCAAGACCGCGCATCATTTAGCACCATGCCAACACCGGGCACAAAGACAAGGACCAGAAGCACTATAGAAAGAAATAAAAATAAAAGGAAGGTTTTCTTATAAAACTCGACTTTTATGTTCATTGCAATAAACATTAAAATAAGTCCGACTATTGCATATATGATCTGCTTACTTGTAATAAACCATTTATCATTATGCTCCCAATAGGAGATTGTGAAACTTGCACTGTAAACCATAACAATACCAAAACCGACAAGTGCGATCGTTAAAATCAACAATAAAAAATCTGGTGCGCTGCGATTAGTTTTCACTGAAACTTCTCCCTTCAGAAGGTTGGTAGTTGTAATCGGTTAATTTGATTATATGTAAAAGCACTTTTTTAGTAAAGCAGTGGGTAATTCTAAAGATTGCATTATAATATAGAAAATGATAGCATTTCATCATAATAGAAAAAGGAGCATAAATGATGGATGCTGACAGAATAGGCTTAATAGTCTGGTTGACTGATCTTAAGAATGTAAATAAATTGGAACAGTATGGGAACTTAGTCTATGTTTCTAAAAAAATGAAATATGCAATCGTCTATATAAATAGTGATGAACAAGAGCTGCTAACAAGTCAACTAAAAAAGCTCGGCTTTGTACGTAAGATTGAACAATCTCTTAACCTTGAGTTAAAGAATCACTTTTTTAATAGTCTTGTGACGAACGATAATTAATAATTATTATATTAAAAGGTATTCGATTAGCTTGCTATATGTGACTATGAGAATACTCTTTTTCTTGTCAAATTTGCACAATATTATGGACAGCGGAAGGGATTTTAATGGAATTATGGCGTAAAAACTTATATATACTCTGGGCTGCAGGTTTTATTTTTATGGCAGGGATGACAACGATTATGCCCTTTTTGCCACTGCATATTGACCGGAATATGGGTATAGAATCGGAATCAGAGGTAAGTTTTTGGTCTGGATTAATATTTGGGATAAACTTTTTAAGCGCCTTTATTGTGTCTCCGTTATGGGGAAAACTCGCCGACCGATACGGACGAAAGATTATGATACTACGATCCGGTTTCGGGATGGCCCTCGTAACGATTCTAATGGGTTTTGCAACTAACGTTTATCAGTTATTGCTATTGCGTTTTATTAACGGTTTGGTCGCCGGTTTTAATCCGGCATCAGTAGCTCTGGTCGCTACGAATACACCTAAAGAGAAGACCGGATATGCGTTAGGTCTATTGAACTCAGGTGCTGTTGCCGGATCAATTATTGGACCGCTTTATGGCGGGACGTTAGCTGAATATATACCTTTTAATCAAATATTTATGCTTACAGGCGGTTTGATTTTCGTTGCTACATTGATAGTATTGTTTTTTGTTAAAGAGCAATTCTCACCGGATATTGAACTTGTTAGCAAGAGCATTGCAATGGATTTTCGAAGAGTGGTAGGTACGCAACCTTTGGTGCTTGTTTTTTTAGTCGTATTTATTGTTCAATTTGCAATAATGAGCATTAATCCAATACTTTCATTATTTGTTCAAGAGCTGAATCCGCCCGGTGGCAAAGTAGCGTTTTTTGCCGGTTTAATTGCCGCAGCCGCGGGGATAACCAATGTTTTTGCTGCACCAAGGTTAGGGAAAGTTAGTGATAGGAAGGGTCCGGAATTAGTGCTGCTGATAACAGTCTTCGCTGCGGCAATTCTATTTATACCGCAAGGATTTTCGACTAATGTCTGGCAACTTATTGCTTGGCGGTTCATGCTTGGATTTGCTCTTGGTGGGATTCTGCCATCAATTAACTCCGTTATCAAAAAATATGCGCCAGTCGGGCTTGAGAGCACGACTTATGCCTATAGCAATAGCGCAAGTTTTCTGGGTAATTTGCTTGGACCGATAGTGGGCGGAATTTTGGCTGGATTGCTTGGGTTTAACGGTGTATTTTTTATTACTGCGACACTGCTATTCTTGGGTAGTGTCATTATCTTTTTCAGAGTTTACCTGTGGCGAAAATAGCGAGCCGACGCGCTTGTTCATACTTGTGACATAATTTAGTAATAATTTAGACTTGACTTATTCACTAATAAAGATTATTTTTAAAGTAGTGGAAACATAGATTAACAATGGCTTCCAATAATTGTTGTGGGTGGAAGGTAGGTGAACTTTGAGATACTGTTATTTTTTACTAATTAAAAAGAGATGACTTAAGAGAGATAATTTAAAGGAGGAAAACTTATCGTGGCAAAGATCGGAGCAAAAAATATTGTTGGTGGATTGGTTACCGGCGCGGCTGGTATAGCTATCACGGTTCTTGCAATCATGAATTTATTTGGTAATTATTTTGATATTCTTAAAGGCTTCTTAGCATCCGGAAGACCTCCGGGTCTTGTAATGCAGGCTTTTCATCAACCGTTATTCGCGGCTATTCTGATGTTAGCAAGTGTGCTTTTACTTGTATCAGCTGTTTGCTATTTCTATCGCTATAAATGGGCATTTTTTCTTGGTTTAGCAGGCAGCATTATAACAATCTTTGGTGGTTGGATGCTTGCAATGTTTCCGTTAATGGTTGGTTTAGCGCCGTTTATGTTTAGCGTATTCTTTATCGGTGCTATCGTTTTCTTTACCCTATTACTTTATGTAAATAAGGTTGAAGCTAAACTTTGGATAATGAGTTTACTGTTCGGTATGGCTTTTGTTATGACATTTATGAATGGTAATGCTGCTCTAAACAAAATGATCGGTACAAACTTGAAAGCTAAAAATATGGCTGCAACTATGGGAGTTCCACATCCGGCAGCTCCAAATGCAGCATGGGCTAAAATGAGTGCTAATGATGGAATTATTTACGAATTAGTACAACAATTCTTATGGGTTGGCGCTTTCGCCTTCTTGGTTGTTGCAATTGCAGTTGTATTCAGAAAAGACTGGGTATGGCCGGTAGCTCTTATTGCATCAATTATTGCAATTGGTGGTGGTCTTCCTGTAGCTTATCTTGACTCACAAATGACCGGTGAAACTTCACAATTCTACTATGGTCCAACGCTTGGTGTAATTATCTTCCTGTTACTGTTCTTGTTTAAGGATAAATTATGGGCAGAAGGTAAACCACTATTTAAAAAGAAAGCTAAATAAATAAGCTGAATTTTAGTTGAGAAAATGATAAAGAGCTTTGGTTAGTTGGTATAATCCGTCTAATCAAAGCTCTATTTATATTTAATATATTTTATTCGCCTTTTAGGGATTCAATAAATCGCAGCAAACTGGCTCTCTGTTCTGTGCTCAGTTTGAGCGTTAATTCAACCATTTGTTGGATATCCGGTGGTAACGAGGAGAGTGAACTATAATGTTCTTGGCCAATCTTATCAATAATATCTTCAAGCATAATCTTAGATTCATCTAAAGTTTTATACAACTCGATAAGTGAATTTAAGGAGAAGCCTTTGTCACTCATAAAGTGCCTGCTCTTCATAGGAGAGAATATCTTCAATTTCTTTTTTCACAAGCATTAATTCATCTGTGGACAGTCTTTTTACATCACGGAGCATTCCGTTAAGTTTGAAAGTTTTAAAATCGGTAATCGGGGATTGGTTCATAATTTCACTTTTCGAGGTCATAATAAAGCTCCTTTCTTCATATAGCAATTTTATCCTATCACGAATTTTTGTGATTAAAAATTGCTTAATTAGAACAAATTAAGCAACAATACTCGTATAATAGCTGATTACCGAGTTGTTAATAAATAAAATGGCAAAATCCTTTAAATTCCTTTGATTTATTCACTAACCTAAATTGAGGCTATTGGGTCAAGCTTCTTTTAGCGTAGCAGTGTGTATTTATGCACAATTGTCATAAAATTAATTTAGATGTTGTTCACCGATAAAGGCGTTTGATACCCGGTACCAGAAAGGGAATGGGCGATAGCGAATGAATCTAATTTTCTCCTCAGCTACAGCACACTTGATTGATTTAATCTTATTGAGTATAAGATGAAGGTGATCATATGAGATGGCAAGTTCGCCGTCAAACTCCGGTAGCAATTCAATAGTATGTTCCTTTGGTAATAAGAGCGATGAACCAACGGTTCGGTAAACTCGATTATTAAGCGATGCAATCTCACTCAGTTGAATTGACTCAAATGAAGGATGAATGATTGCTCCGCCAATACTTTTGTTGTAAGCAGTGCTTCCCGATGGTGTAGAAACACAAAGCCCATCACCGCGAAAAGTTTCGAAATCCTGATCATTAATCCTGACCTTCATAACGAGGCTCTTCTTTATACTCTTTACAATAAATTCGTTGAGCGCAAGAATTGAGTGCTCGCCATTTTCCGTTGTAACAGTCACCCTAACTAAGGGATATTGGCTGATTTTAAAAGCATTATTTTTGGCAATAATCGTTGCTAAATTTTCCAGTTCTTTAGTTTGCCAATCTGCATAAAAACCGAGTCGACCGGCATGAATACCAAGGAAAGAGGCAGTAGCTAAAAATTTTTGATAACGATGAAAGGCTTCAAGGAAGGTACCGTCGCCACCGATTGATATAACGATATCAGGTTTTTCATCATCTTGTTCTAATTGATATTTGGTTGCATAGTTATTAAACTGTTCGGCAATATTTAATGATGAGTCATCTTTGCGTACGACTAAACTGTATTTCATCTGAGCACCTCCATTTATAACCTGCTTTTATTATACATTATGTCGATTTTATATGGTAGTTGCATCTGATTTAATTTATCTGCTTGGGAAATAGGTTTTTTTGTGGTATTATTGTTTTGGATAAGATATAATCAAAAACACAAGAAAATTATTTGTGTTTTCATTATATCTGCACAGTGTTAGATGATGTTAACACTAGTTCTAAAGGGAGGTATGGAGATGGGGATTGCAGGCATTGGAATACCAGGTTTAATTCTGATATTAGTAATTGCGTTAGTTATTTTCGGGCCGAACAAGTTACCTGAGCTCGGTAGAGCAGCTGGTTCGACTTTAAGAGAGTTTAAAACAGCTACTAAAGGTTTAGTAGATGAAGAGAAGAAAGAGATTGCTGCATTGAAAGAAGAGGTCAAGGAAGCGACTGCAGAAAAAGTCGAAGAAGTAGCCGAAGAGATTGAAAAAAAGAAAGCATAAAAAGATCCCTGTTAGTTCAACTAACAGGGATCTATTTTTTATCAGATGGATTAGTTTGCTGTCCAACCACCATCAGCAACCAGTGTAATTCCGTTTACAAAGCTTGCATCATCAGATGCTAAGAATAAGGCAACAGCAGCAATTTCTTCAGGTTCACCGGCAGGAGCGTGTTCAGCAGCAGCACCTTTATTAAGAGCTTCAAGACCTAACATATCAGGAGCTGTGATTGAAGCGCCGATATTTGTGTTTACACCACCGGGTGCAATCGCATTACAACGAATACCAAGCTTACCGTAAGTAGCTGCAATATTCTTAGTTAAACCGACTAAACCGTGTTTAGCGGCAACATAGGAAGCACCGCCTCTGGTACCAAATAGTCCGCCAACTGATGCTGTATTAACGATAGCACCACCGGTCTCTTGTTCTTTCATAATGTTTAAAGCTAATCTTGATGCCATCATTGGTGCAGTAAGGTTAATTGACAATACTTTATTCCATAAATCATTAGTAAGATTACCTACTGTAACGAAGTTATCCATAATACCGGCATTGTTAATTAGTATGTCCAGTCTGCCGTAGTTTTTTACCGCCGCATTTATCATGTTTTCTATTTCTTCTTCTTTCATAACATTAGTTGGGACAGCAATTGCTGTACCGCCGGCAGCTACGATTTCATCAACAACTGCTTTAAGTCCTTCAGCATTTAGATCCGCGGCAACTACTTTTGCACCTTCCTTTGCAAAAAGTTGTGCGATAGCCTTACCCATACCGGAAGCTGCTCCAGTTACAACAGCCACTTTGTTCTGTAATTTCATCTCTTTTCCTCCTTGTTTTTTAATTCGTCTCTTCTCCAGTTGCAGATTGCTCATTTTGAACTATCTGTCATTACATTATAATATATAGTTTTTCAATATTCAATTTATATATTAATAAATTTTTAAAAAGTATAACTTTCCATAAAAATTGGATATAATAAATTATATGTGGGATTTAATAAATGTTAGCGGAATGGAGGAGTTAGTATGGGTTATTTCTTTGGTATAATAATTGCTTTAATTATTGTAATCGTTCTATGGGTTATTTCAACACAACGCTCACTTGTTACATTTGATGAGAATGTAAACAATTCAATGTCACAGATAGGTGTTCAACTATCAACCCGTTGGGACGCATTGACAGCTTTACTGGAACTTACAAAGGGGTACGCTGCGCACGAGTACAATACAATCACCGATACAATTAAATTAAGAAGAACAATAACGCGTGACTCGTCACCGGAAGACGTTATCCAGCAAGAGAATATAATTGCTGATGCGCTTGGCAGAATTATGGCGATCGCTGAGAATTACCCAGAACTTAAGGCAGACCAGACCTATATCACGACTATGGACTCAGTTAATTTATATGAGAACATGGTTAGGACCAGCAGACAAATTTATAATGATTCTGTTACGAAACTTAACCGTGCTATTAGAATGTTCCCAACATCATTAATTGCGGCTCCGCTTGGCTTTTCACAACGTGATTATTTAGAGGCGGTTCCCGGTAAAGCTGATATGCCAAGTATGAGCTAAAACTTTCTATCTGGAGGGGTTTACAATTAAAAAAATCTCAATTGTTCTTTTGCTGGTTGTAATGATGATTCTTGTGTTTGTGCCGGGCGTTTCCGCTGCAAATAATGTGAAGAACATTGAAATCGAGGTTATTTTAAATGATGATGGCTCTGCTAACATAACTCAGATCTGGACCGGATATTTTCATGAAGGAACTGAGGGTTATATTGTAATCAATAATCTTCAGGGAATGGACATAGAAGATTTTCAGGTGAAAGATCGTTATGGAGATTATACATCGGAAGCCAACTGGAATATCAATGCAAGTTTTGCGGAGAAGTCACGTAAGTATGGAATAGTAAAAACTGCAGAGGGCTACGAACTTTGTTGGGGTTTATCAGAGTATGGTGAAAGAGAGTACATTATCTCCTATAAAGTTAGAGGAATCGTTGGCTCTTATAATGATTATGACGGGTTACATTTTCAGTTTGTTAACTCAGGTATGAGTACATTGCCAACATCAGTTCAACTGACGATGTTTTTGGAAAATGGGACTCCGCTCAATGAAGAAAACGCTCGCATCTGGGCTTTCGGCTATCACGGTGAAATTAATTTTATGGAAGATGGCTCTGTTTATGCCTACACCGAGATACCGTTATCGGTATTTAGTGATAATTTTACGATTTTGTTCAGGCTTGACAAGGAGATTGTAAGTCCGGAAAGGGTTGTTAGTAGTGATTTCAATGAGAAGAAGGAAGATGCTTTCATTGATAGTGATTATGTCCCAATACCGGAGAGGGAGCCTTCATTTCTCACCAGGTTTTTAGGTTTTATTATAATTGCAATACCGGTAACTTTTGTCGGTTACCAAATAGTCAAATCAATAAGGCGTAAACAAAAAATCAAACAACTTTATAAAGATGCAAATTACTATCGCGAGATTCCGCTGAACGGCAACATCGAAGCGGCTTACGTATTAGCTAAAGATTTTCAACAAGCAAAGGAAGATGGCAATCTAATCGGTGCTGCTTTTCTTAAATTAATTAACGAAAATAGTTTACATCCCTTGAGTGAGAAAAAAGTTGGATTTTTCGGACGGGAGACAGAAATTATCTCATTAAGATTGGTTAATCCGCCTGTTAAAGAAGGTTTCACAACACATGGATTGTATGATCTATTGATACTTGCCAGCGGTGAAGACCAAATCTTACAAGAGCGTGAATTAGAAAAGTACTCGAAAAAGAACCACACCGCAGTATTTGATCTTGTTGAATCGGCTAAAACTGAAGGTGATAAAAGGCTTGCCGCTATGAAATTATATGATAAATCTAAAGAACATAAGTTGCTTGGGCTATCTGCAGAAGGTGAGAAGCAATTATCGAACATAATGGGCTTTAAGAAGTTTTTATTAGATTTTTCCCTGATTAATGAGCGAGGTATAGCTGAAGCGCTACTCTGGCAAGATTATTTGACCTTTGCGATGCTTTTCGGCATTGCCGATAAGGTAATTGAGCAGTTTAAGAAGGTGTATCCTGTCCCAACCGATTTCAGCGAGCAAGCACTTGCCTCCTATCAGTTATCTACCGGTTATACTGCTGCTTCCTACTTTGCAGCGGCCCAAGCTGCAAGTAACGCTGCCCAGGTTGCACGGTCATCAGGTTTGGGTGGTGGCAGTTCATATGGTGGAGGTGGCGGATTTAGCGGCGGCGGAATAGGTGGCGGTACGCGCTAATGTATGTTAATATAAGCGATAAGAATTTTAAGTTTAAATATAAGAGGTGAAATTAATGATTGAAACATTAACCAAGCAATTGCTTAGCAATGAATTACAAAAAACACTCGGCAAATCGGTCGATGCTAAACCAAATAATGTAGCAAAACTAACTGAGCTTGCGGTACCAACTTTGTTGGCCGGTTTAGGTAAGAACTCAAGTACCAAAGCCGGTGCGGCATCACTGCTTGAGGCTTTAACACAGCATGAGGGAACCGATGTAACTAATTTAGCAAAGGCTCTCAAGGGCGTTGATACTACAGACGGCGCAAAGATAATTGGACATATTCTTGGTGGAAATACCGAGAATGTACAGTCAAATCTTGCCAAGGAGTCCGGTCTTGATATCACACAGGTATCTGGTTTGTTGAACCAGTTAGCCCCACTGTTAATGGGTGCTCTCGGTCAACAGAAGAAGTCGGGTGCACTGGATGTCGGCAACCTTTCTAAGATGCTTCTTGGCATGGTTGGTAGTGGCGGTAAGGGCAACATGTTAGAATTGGTTCTGGGCATGATGGGTGGCGCTGCCGCTACCAGCACAACTAAGAAAACTACTAAGTCTAGCAAATCCAGCAAGAACGACGCGACTGACCTGTTGGGATCATTTTTAAAATTGTTAAAATAAATGATTATTATGAAAAAAGACCTTAGCGTATAAGGTCTTTTTTGCGTGTATTTGTAAGTTCTTCGAGCAATTTCAGGTTAGCAAGTGGTACATTGTAGCTTCCGAGAGCTGCATGAAAAGGCGTGTAATCTCGTAATCCATGATAGTCAGATCCGCCGGTAATAATTAATGAATGAGCCTTTGCAATTTTTCTTAGAGTATTAATGGTCTGTACATTATGGTCTGGGTGGTAAACCTCAATACCATCCAAACCATACTCGATTAATCTAAAAAGAAGGGCATCATCGTTATAAATTCCCGGATGGGCGAGTACTGATGCGCCACCGGCTTCTTTGACGAGATCTATACCGGCTTCCGGAGAGATTGATTCAGTTACGATATACGCTTGGCCTTGTTCCCCCAAAAAGCGTATAAAGGCTTCTCTTATATTTTTTACATATTTTTTCTCAACAAGTACCTGCGCGATATGGGGTCTACCGATTCGCACATTAGCAGCCATTGCCTTGGAATTAACTTCATCAATTGTAATTTCGATTCCAAGCTGATTTAGTCGGTTGATAATCCGGAGATTTCGGTTTATTTTTGCTGAACGAAGATCGTGCAGTTTTTCGAGTAATTTGGGATTTTTGTAGTCGATATAATAGCCGAGAATATGAATATCTTGTCCTTCATTAACTGTGCTTATCTCAATTCCCGGGATAACGATTAGACCATGGTTGTTAGCAATCTCTAATGCCTCATCGATTCCGGCCACCGAGTCATGGTCAGTCAGTGCTATGGCTGTTAGTCGATTATTTACAGCCAGATTTACAACCTCTGTAGGAGAATTAAGGCCGTCTGAGTAGTAAGTATGGATATGCAAATCTGCAGTCATTGAAATCACTTCCAGTTAGTTAGTAATGTTTGGTGTTTGACAAAAGGTTGTAGAGATTGTAAAATAGCATTCGTTACGGTTTAAATATATCATAATTAAACAAATAAAAGGGTTGAGATAACTCAATAACTACGGTATAATTGTAAAGCATTCGATTTACATGATAATGTCGCGGGGTGGAGCAGCTGGTAGCTCGTCGGGCTCATAACCCGAAGGTCGCAGGTTCAAATCCTGTCCCCGCAACCAAAATATTACAATTATATTTTTTTTTGCTTAAAATGAAATGCCCTGGGGTACTTGGAGCTGTGGTGTAGAGGCCTAACATGCCTGCCTGTCACGCAGGAGATCGCGGGTTCGAATCCCGTCAGCTCCGCCATTTAACTACTACGGGCCCATAGCTCAGCTGGCAGAGCGGTCGGCTCA
>CAZWWX010000002.1:0-165458 GCA_964637775.1 uncultured Caryophanales bacterium | reverse complement strand
TTAGACGAGGTTTCTCTGAAAAAGTTTCGTTATTAATGCCTAAACATTAATATCAATATATCTCTATTAGAGTAATTATATACCATATAGTAGGAAATTAAAAGGTAAATTTATAAATATGTATGATAATGCGCATCTTCTTGTTTTCATGTTTATCTTATCATTTTAGGAACGATTTGTATATGTTAAGATAGTAAATAGTAAGAGTAGGTGAATTCATGTGCGGAACAGTTATTTAACAGTTAAAAAAAGTGCTGAGGCGCGGCTCGTCATTAGGAAGTCGCTCTTCATTAGCTATGTCGAACGAGCAGCTTCAGAAGAGACAGCGCTTGCCTTTATTGAGTCAATCAGACGCAAGCACTGGGATGCAACTCACAACTGTTATGCCTATATAATCGGCGATCAAGGCGATATTAAGCGCTTTAGCGATGATGGTGAACCGAGCGGCACTGCCGGCAAGCCCATCCTTAATGTGCTTGAACGATTAGATCTGACTAATACGGTCATCGTCGTAACGCGTTACTTCGGCGGCATCATGTTAGGTGCCGGCGGCTTAATCCGCGCTTACGGTGAATCAGCCAAGGTTGGTATCGAAGCAAGCGGTCTCGTAGAACGCGTTTTAAGTAGTGTAGTGCGCCTAAGTGTAGATTACAGTCAGTTCGGAAGGTTAGAAAGCGAACTGCACAGTCGCGGTTACGAACTGCGTGAAAAGAACTTCGGAACACAGGTAGATGTCCAGCTACTCGTCCCTGTCGAAGACATAGAAGAGTTTACAATATTGGTCACCAATCTAACTAACGGTGAAGGGTTGGTTGATATTATCGGTGAAGATTACCTTGAGATCGAAACTTTGTAGTATTACCCGAACAAACGTTCTCGTATCACTCTGATCAGGAAAATTGGCAGGTTTTTCGCGCGCAAGATACGTGAAGGTTGCTTGATTAGCCGATAGAGCCATTCAAGCCCCAAGTCCTGCATCCAAGCAGGCGCCCTCCTGACATTCCCCGCAAGCACATCAAACGATCCGCCGACACCCATCGCTAACTTGACATCAAGGTGCGACAGTACATTAGCCAGCCATTTCTCTTGTTTCGGTGAACCAAGCGCCACGAACAGAAAATCCGGGTTAGCTTGGTTAATTTCAGTTATTAGAGTCTGTTGATCGGCTGCATTCGCTTGGTAACTATAGCCGTCGATTGCACCGCGTAGTTTCAGATTCGGATACTGCTTCGGTAATTGTTTAGATAGTTTAATTAGCGTTTCCTTAGTCGCACCATAGAGGAAGATTGAATAACCCTCTTGGTGTGCGAGGTCGAGAAGCGCGCTAAAGAGATCTATCCCCGTTAGGCGACTGAGTTCCGGCAGCCCCAGTATTCTCGCCGCATAGACCAGACCAACACCGTCAGCAGGCAAAAGCGTTGCCTGTTCATGAATAATCTTAGCAAGCTTAGGGTCCTGTTCCTCGCGTAGCAGCTTTTCAGGATTCTGCGCAACGATGAACTGCCTATTGCCCTCGTTAAGTTGCGTCACAATCCGACTTAGCGCATCCACTAAGGTTACATTATCTACCGGTTGATTTAGGATATAGAGACGCTTAGGTTTCGTTACAGGTTTCATTGCTTGTTTCCTTTCACATTTTAAATTGCAAAGAAATCAAAACCCGCCGCCAGCATTTCCTCACGATTTACCATGTTTCGCGTATCGATTAAGATTGGATTCTCATTCATATCTCGGGCGAATTGTCTGTAAGTATAGCCAATAAACTCCCGCTGTCTGGTTAAGATTAGGATAGCATCAGTCTGATAATAGACCTCAGACAGTATTTTAGTTAGGTAGGGTGCATTTGAAGTAACGAGCGGATCATAAGCGTAAACCTTCGCCCCACGTTTGATTAGAAGCTCACAGATGTGGTGTGCAGGGCTGATACGGTCGTCGTTAGAGTAATCCTTCATCGCGAGTCCAAGAACGCCGATACGGGCAGATTTGAGGCTCTTACCATGACTCACAAGCTTCGACTCAAGAATATTGACAATGCGTTCGGGAACGCCATTATTGATATTGCGCGCCAGCTCGAGCAGCGGCAGACTGAACTCATGTTCCGCCAGCACAGGAGTTAAGTAATGATAGGCATTGGGTAAGCAATAACCGCCAACACCGGGTCCCGGTGAGAGCAAATTAACGCGTTTGTGTGTATTGGCAATTGCAATCGTTTCGTTGATGTCGATACCGATTGCTTGGGTAAACTCAGCAAATTGTTGAGCCATCGCTATGTTGACATCGCGAGCGACGTTTTCAAATACTTTGGCTGTTTCGACGATTTCGATGCTCGATGCCTCGTAAATCTGTGCCGTCGAAATAATCTGTAGCAGTTGTTTTGCCTTTTCGAAACTCTCGTGATCGATGCCGGCAAGAGCTGTCGGCATATTGGCAAACTCTTCAAAAGCTCTACCTTCAGCGATTCGCTCGGATGCGTAGGCGAGGTGAAAATCTTTACCGGCAATTAGCCCCGAATGTTCTTCAAGGATTGGCTTCGCTATTTTCATTGTCGTTCCCGGCACTACGGTGCTGCGAATTAAAATTAGGTCGTTGGTTTGGATCCCCTTTGCGATGTCAGTTAGTGCGCTTACGAAATGGTCATAGAAAGGCTTGCCGTTAATAACGGGAATTCCGACAGTTACGATGTAACTGTTAGCCTGTGCGTGAGCTATCCTATAATCATCGGTCGCCTCAAAGAAGCTCTGCTCACTTGCAGCGGCAAGAATGTCGCTGATTGGACGGTCTTTGTAATATTCCACATGCGGTGTGTAGTGTTTCTTCAGTTCAGCGATCAGGTTATTGTTGTTATCAACACCGATAACATCGCGATGCTTTAGAGCGAAACTAAGTGCCAAGGGTAGTCCGACAAAGCCAAGACCGATTACGGCTATTTTGTTCCGATTAGTTTTTTTCGTAGCAGATAGCATATTGGTAATCTTCCTTTCGGTTATTGATGTTCGAGCAGCTCGCGCGCAATCTGTGCGTTGCGCTTCGCCTGCTGCGCTAAATCTTCTATGTAAGGTTGCGACACTCCGGCAAGTTGGTCAAGATTGGTTAACCAATCAGTTAGCTTTTCGTTAAGTATATCCGGATCAACTGCAATCTGTTCCAATCTGTAACTATATTCTTTCATGGCGATTCTGTCCATGAAGTTTTCGACTTTGTTGTCGTAGCAGAGCGCAAAGACCGGCCGCTGCCCGTTCGCACCCAAGATTAAAGCATGGAGTCGCATCGCGATTATACCGTCGAATTGCTGCAAGATTGCCAATAATTCTGCCGGTGAATAATGATTGCGCAGGACATATTGGCCGAGTTCAGACGCAAAACGCTCGCTAATCGCCTCATCCATGTTGTATTGAAAAGGGATAAAGGTCAGATTGAGATTATGCGCTGCTATTAGTTGTTTAAGCGTCGCTAACAGATTCGCTTGATATTCTTCATTAAGCCAAGGCCTAAGGGCAATAGCAATGTTTAAGCGGTTTTTCGGTAGTATGATTTTTTCACCTTGCAGTAACTCGGCGCCATCTGCGGTCGTTGATAGCGCCAGCGCCGGATCAGCCGTCAGTTCGATAGGCGGTCTTGTGATGTTTAGCTCTCTTATCAGGTCAAACGATTGTCGGTCGCGGACGGTGATGTATTTTACGCGTTTCGAAAGCGCCTTGACTAAGCGACGTGACCTGTTCGTATATAACGGGCCGACTCCCTGTGCGTAGTAATATACCGGCGTCTTTGATAGGTGCGCCAGAAAGACACGACTCAACCAATAGGGAACGACACGTGCCGAATGGTCCTGTAAAAGCCCGCCACCGCCAAGGATGAATAACTCTGAGTTTTTTAGTTGACGGTAAATTGCTGTTAAACCATGGAAACGTCTGCCGGTGTAGAGCGATTTGACACCATGTTGTACGGCGGTCTTTTCCGGGTTGCGCGAAAGAACGGTGATATCAGTGATGCCTTGCTCGTTAAGGCTCTCGATCATTGCCTGCAAAATCGCTTCATCACCCGTATTATCTGCCCCGTAATAGCCGAGAATTGTTACGCCGCTTCTCTTAGGCTTTGTCGAATTCGCCGCAGTCAATTAAACGGACCCCCTCTAATGTTTCGCTTATGCTTGTTGCGCTCGTTAAGTACCTTTTCGTATAGTCGATAGGTATTATCGGTAAATTTCTCCGGTGTAAAATTATCTTGCAGAGCTTTATAGCCACTCGCTACCAAACGTTCACTCAGCTCCGGACTCGCTAATATCTCTTCAACCCGCGCAACGAACTGAACGGTATCGTCGGCGGGAACAACATAGCCATTATGGGCAATCCGAATAACCTCCGGCATACCCCCGACATCAGTAACGATAACCGGTATTTGCGCAGCCATCGCTTCGAGCAGGGTAATGCCAAAGCCCTCCATTGTCGAAGTAAGCAGAAAAATGTCTGATGCTTTCAGTAGCTGATAGACATCTTTGCGGAAGCCGAGAAAGGTGACACGGTCGTTAAGTCCCTTCTCCTGTGCCAATTGCTCAAGTTCAGCCCGTAATGACCCATCGCCGGCAATCAGCCCGTGATAATCAATATTATTGGCCTTCAGCAGCTCGAAAATGTCGAGCAACATTCGGTGATTCTTCACGCTCTCCAATCGTCCAACCGTAATCAGGAGCGGTATAGCAGCATCAATTCCCAGCTCTTGCCTGATCGATGATACTGCTCGGTTTGTGAGCGGAAAATCAAGCGCTAAGCTATTATAGATGCGTGTAATTTTTTTCGCGTCAATACCGTCTTCGATTAGCTCGGCAGCAATCGCATCAGATACCGCAATAAATTGGTTAGTCAGACCACGCGTCATGCGATCGATTGCGTGATAGCTGCGGGCCTTAAACGCACTCCCATAGTCATAGCGAATCGAGCTATGCACGGTCGTAAGCAGCGGAATATCATTTCCAAGATTGGCCAGACGCCCAATGAAATTGGCACGGACACCATGCGTGTGAATTAGGTGCGGCTTGCTCAGATGAATATAGCGGCTGAGCTTCGAGATGACACGCAAGTCGTAGGCGTTTTTCATCGGGAATACTTTGACCGAAATATCGTGAGCACGCGCCTCAGCAGCAACTACGTCGTCAATAAAGCAGACAATTTCAACCTTGATACCACGGTTAAGGAGTTCTTTTGCCAGCGTGATTAGGTGAGTACGCGATCCGCCTTTTTCTGCGCCGCCGATAATATGCATTATTTTCATTGTTCATCAGGCTCCTTACCTTGACTTAGCAGATGTTGCCGCCAACGGAGCGCAAAGAGCATCCCGACGAAAGCATAAAACATAACCGCATCGGTCAGCACTTCCCAGATGCTGGCTGTGAAGTTCTGTACAATCATTGCCAGAAAAACACCGGAAAGTCCCAGTGCATAAGCTCGGAACTTAGGTGATTCGGCAGTGCGGTAAAGTTTGCGTGCAAGGACCAGCAACATGAACAGCATGGTTAAGATGGCAACAAGTCCGAAAATGCCAATTTCAGCGCTCAGTTTCAGGTAGTGATTATCGACCCAGGTCGAAAACGGGATATTATGTCTTAACGGCACGGAGTCACCATACATGCCAAGACCGTGACCGAATATTGGCTTTTCAAAAGTTTTCTTGATCGCATCTGTCCAAAAGCTGATTCGCCCATACTCGCTGCTCATCAGATAGTATTCAGGGTCGAAGAGATAGGAGAAGCGGTCGACTACGCTTTGTGGCATCGCAAACGGCAGCGCTACGATGATTAGCGGTAGTGCCAATAACCATTTGCGGTTCGCAACCCAGAATGCATAGATTGCCATAATAAAGAAGGCAATCCAAGCTCCGCGCGAAAAAGTTAAGAGCAGCGCGAGAAAGATTGGGACAATCGCTAATAGGTAGAGTAATTTCTTGGCGATGCCTTTAGTATGTAAAAATAGTGCAAGGAGAAACGCCAGGACCATGTTGAAATAGGCACCTAACGCGTTCGGATTCGAAAAGATTGAGATGATGCGATATTGTGCGTCGGGCTTTTGTTGGAAGCGCGGCAGTTCGAGTTGGAATACATATTGCAAAATACCGTAGAGTGCCATGACGACAGTACTTACGATAAGGATGTTAATGAATGAGTCGAGCAGCTTCTCACGATCGAGCATGAAATGCGTTAACAGTAAAAATAACATTGGCTGGAAAACCACTCTTGCAGCATCAACGCTGACTGAGAGCGGTACTGTGTTGATAACAATTGAGCCAACGGTAAAAATGATTAACGCAAAAAACGGCAGCTTAATCGATGCCGGAATCATCTGTGAGCGGAATTGCGGTTCCTCACGCGTACATTGATAAAAGTAGAGCGAAATTAAGATTAAGATTAGATAGCTCTCATCCCAAGTGCTCGCAAGCGCAGAGGGAAACAAACCCCTGATCGCATAGTCGAACCAAGGAAAAAGTGCTAATATCCAGATTAATCGTGTTAAGACAAACATGTAATCACTCGCTTTTCAATGATAATAACTTGTGCAGTCTGGTTTTAAGCCAGACGACCTCTTCGGTATCGAGTCTAAAGATTAAGACCAGATAGATGATGCCGGCTACTACAACACTTATAATCGTGCGGAGCCAAAGGTCTATACCGAGCGGTGCCGGCCAGATAATTTTGAGCCCCTGATAGAATAACCAAGAAGCCAATGTGAATATTATAGCGTTTATTATGATTCTTAGCCATATGTTGTTGAAATTGAGTTCCTGCTCGGTTAATGGGCCTATTTTCTTGACAAGCTTGTAGCGTAGGCGCAAGTAGCCGAGTAGCGCTGAAATCGATGTCGAACCGGCAACCGCAATAATGCCCAGTTTCGGCACAAAAATAATCATTAAGAGCAGGTTCACTGCGACAATAAATACACTGTTAATGACCGGCGTCCAGGTGTCCTGCAAAGCATAAAGTACACGCGTAACAATATCTCGCATCGCGAACGGCAGGATTGTCAATGTATAAAAGATTAACGACAGGCTGGTCATTCTAAGCGCATTCTCATCAAACGCCCCCCGTTGGAAGATAATAGCGATGATTGGCTCTGCCATGACGGTGAATAACCCCATAATCGGCAGCAATAACATTGCAAGCAGGCGGTTGCTGCGGCGGAGAATCAGTTTCGCGTCGCTGATGTCTTTTCGGCTGATACTATCGGCAATCAGCGGGAAGAGTGGCAAGACCAGCGTCCCCACGAAAAGCGCGATTGGTAACTGTGTTACTTTGTAGGCGTAGTTTAGAGCGGCAAGACTCCCTTCGGAGAGAGTCGATGCCATCATTTTATCGACAACCGCGTTGAGTTGGAACACGCCGATGCTAAAAGCAAACGGAAACAGCAAATAACCGAACCGCTTGAGGTCGGCGTTAACATGAATACGCAAACGGAAACGAAGTCCCTGCTTGAAGATTATGACGAGCAGGATGATGAGTTGCAAGGTGATAGCGATTGCGTAGCCGATGATTAAGCTCTTGACGCCGAAGCGTTCAGAAAAGAACAGCAGACCGGTAATTACACCGATGCTGTAAAGTGCCGGCCCGAGACTCGGCAGGATAAAAATATTATAAGCATTCAAAACTGAAGTAGTCAGACTGATTAGGCCGATTACGACGAATGCCGGAATGATAATCTGGAATAATTCGACTGTGTGTGCCTTGGCTGCTTCATCAAAACCGAAAACATAAACGTTAACGAGCGGTTTGATGAAAATGAATGCCAGAACCGAGAGCAACAACATCGAAACGCTGGTAATCGAAAAGACGCTATGTAGGAGCTGCTTGAGTCTGAGTGACTCATCTTCGTTGCGCAATTTCACAATCATCGGGATAAGGACAGCAGCAATAGCTCCGCTCATAACCGATAGAATTAGCATCGGGATTGTCTGGACGGCGACAAAGATGTCGGCTGCTTCGGTCGCTCCGAACTTGGCTGCGATGAAAATTTCGCGCACGAAACCGATCAGCTTCGTGAAGAGCGTGACAATTATCAGTATGAGCGTTGTGCCGATTAATTTGTTGGCTCGTGACATTAGGTACCTGCTTTCATATGATGATGTGTTGTTGTCTCTGTTGGGATTAGGCTGAGAATTCTCTCCCAGCGGCTATCCCAAGAATTATTGTAAGCATGCTTCCGGCGAATGGCAATTGCCTCAGCACTGTTATGTTCAGGTTGAAGAAGCTCTCTGATTGTTGCTGCAGTTTCGACAGCTGTTGCTGCGATAGAGATTGCCCCCGCATTATTATCTGCAAAGCGCACCACCTCGGGCATCGGTGTAGCGACAACCGGCTTGCCTGCAGCCAGATATTCATACATTTTGATTGGGTTGACGCTCGCAGTAAGCTGATTGATTCGAAATGGAATCAAGCAGACACTGAATGTCTTTAGATAATTCGGCAGCTCTTCATATGGTTTGGCGCCAAGCAGTTCGATATTTGGTTGATCCGTAAGAACTGTAGTGTCCGTATCAATCGGACCGATTAGTGTGAAACGATAATACGGCAATAGCTTGGCTGTGTCGGCAATCAATTCAATATTGATCCAATCGCTAATGCCACCGACGAAGCCGATGACCGGTTGAGCCGGCTGGTCAGCGGCTACGGCAGGTCTTGCCTCTTCGACCGCGGTGTCAACAGCAAATCGACAATATTCGACACCATTCGACACAAGGTGAAAGTTAGGATTCCACTCTTTGCGATCTTCGAGCAGCTTTTCAGCGGTTGCCAAGCAGAGGTCCGCTCGCTCACATAGTTCGCGTTCCATGATGCCTAATGTCTTGACGCTATGTGTGCCTGTGAATGCCGCATGATCATCAACACAATCGTAAATAATCTGCGCAAAATTAAATAGCGGCAGTAGGTCCACCGCGCTTGGTAAATACGTATATAGGTCAAGAGGCGCCCCATTAACTTGTTCACGGTGCCCTTTACGAATTCCGTTGCTAATCAACCGCTGATTGATTTTATTAATCAGGCGATAACGGTTGCCAAAGGGCAGGATTGGCGGCGGAGCAATGATTGTAATATTATCTTCCACTACTCTCGGTCCCTGACGCCAATTACGCCAGCGCTGTAACATGCGTTGGCGATTCTTGCCACTTTTTAGCGGCGCAATAATCGAAGCGGGCGGCTCCACATAGAACACCTGCCAGCCACTCTCTGCTGCACGCCTTGCAAAATGATGCGGCCGATGATTGATTCCGTCCCACTCACCGGCTGATATAACAAGCATGTTTCGAAGCAAATTTTCTCACCACACTAATTTTATTCGCTATTTGAAATAGTTGTTAATCTCACTTAGTTCAACTATCTTCACCGAGTCCTCAGAGAAATCGGCTGATTCGCGGGCAAGCGCAATCAACTCCGCTACTGTTAGGTCGGTTTTCACATTATTGCCGAGCAGTTCCAGCATGTCTTTGCCGGCTTGGAATACTTGTTTGAGTGCCGCCGTCATGCCCAGATCTTTAATCATTGCCTGTGGGTTATCATACTGCAAGATATCACCGATATTATCGCCGATTAGCTCACTGATATCCGGCAACTCAATATCTGTCGAATCAAGCGACCCAACAAAAGCCGTCAGATTATACACTAAGTATTTATCAATTCTAATTCCGTATTTGCCGGTTAACTTGTCTTTGATTGCTTGCACCGTTTCGATGCCCGTAGTCAACTCAGTTAGCGGAACATCAACTGCTACGATCTCTTCACTGTTTTTGTCGATTTTCGCAAGCATCATCGAGACAAGCTTACCATCATTGACCGTACCCTCTGCGGCATCAACCGCAATCAATAGAATGTTTAGCTCATCAGGCAGTGGGTCGCTGAAAAAGTCAGTAATATTCAGCTGTATTTTGTCACCGCTATCAGTTATTTGTTGGTTAAAATCGTTGAACAACTTAAAAACATAAAGTCCGCCGGCAAGCAACAAAACGATAACAACGATTAATAGAATAATTAAGGATTTTTTCACAGGCGTCACTCCTTTGTTTAAGATTACTCGCTATTCCTTGCGCGAAAAATTATTGCGAATAATTAGGAATAGATTAGTGAGCGGCTTGCGCGTATCGCCGATAACTCCCGTCCATTCGATACCAAATTGAGTGATTATTAAAAGAACAGCGATAATCAATAAACCCGACCAAAGGCTTAGTTGCGAAATAAAGATTGCCGCAATTCCGAACAGAGCACTAATGCCATAGATTACAAGGACTGTCTGCCTGTGCGAAAGCCCCATAGCGAGGAGACAGTGATGCAGGTGTCCGCGGTCTGCAACGGTAATCGCTTCACCGTTACGAAAACGGCGTATAATGGCAAAAATCGTGTCGAAAATTGGCACAGCAAGGATAACAATCGGGAATAAAAATGAAACAACGGCAATGTTTTTGAAGCCTAAGATTGAGATTGTCGCCAGCATATAACCAAGATAGAGTGATCCCGAATCGCCCAAGAAAATCTTGGCCGGATAAAAATTGTAGATTAAAAAACCGACAGCCGCCGCTAAGAGTACGAGCGTAATGATCATAATCGTCATTTTACCCATGATTAGACTCATCACAAAGATTGTTGCCAGTGAAATACTTGCAACACCCGTTGCCAAGCCGTCTAAGCCGTCAATTAAGTTAAGAGCATTGGTAATGCCGACAATCCAAAGGATTGTAAAGATATAACTAAAATTGCCGAGATTTAGCACTTTATCTGTTAGCGGTATATTGATAAATTCAATATTAACACCACCAACTACAACGATAATCGCAGCAATAACTTGGAACAGCAATTTAATCCGCGCCGAAAGCGGCCTAATATCATCAACAATACCGAGTAAGATGATGACCAGACTGCCCAGAAAAATTGGAAGCAGCGGATCTGCGGTCAGGTCAGTGAACATGCGGAGCGCCACCGAAACGGCGATAAAAATCGCCAGCCCACCGAGCCGCGGCATTGGCGTTTGGTGAACCTTGCGCTCGTTAGGTTGATCGACCGCCTTTATTTTGATTGCAAAAAGTCTAACTAAAGGCGTTAACGCCACTGAAACCAGAAAAGGTATTGCAAATATTAGAATCCAGATCATTTAGCTCACTCTTTTTCAATGTATTGACTAGCATATTTCCGTAATTGATTGTATTATAAAAAACAGAGGAATAACAGTTATTTTAGATTTTTCTGTTAAAGAAAGGACACGTCTCGATGAAAAAGAACCTATTGATTGCAGCATCGTTAATCGTTCTTGCATTCTATCTGGGCTCAGTGTTAAAGGCTGATCAACCCGTCTTGCGCCTCTATAAGGATGCAATCAAGAGTATCAATCAGGCTGAACTGATCAATTTTAAGTCGCTCGCTGTCGTGCGTGAAAATGGCACTGATGGCAATTCAGGCACTGCGTGGCGCCTAAAGCGTCAAGGTGTCTATGATGTTAAGCGCGGCAATCTTCATTACAAAAATGTTCTTGCTTATGAATATGACCAAGATGACCCTCGCAGCAAAGAGGAAGATACATCGCTCTCCTTTGAAGAGATTGGCACGCTGTACATGCCTCAAATCAAAGAAGCATACTATAACAATGGGCGATTACAGGTACTTGACCGCGACCTGCTCGAATGGGCCGATTCAGAGCTTGCTCAGCTGTTCTTGATTGAACTCTTACCATTCAATGCCGACCTAATCAACCGGCAGATTGAACTAAAAGCTTCAGAAAACCGCGGTAAATTTGTCGTCTATACTCTTGACATCAATGCTGATTTTCTTAGCCGAAACTTCGACTCAATCCTGCTTGCTGACGATTTGGACTTCGAAGCGCGTTTCGTATCGGGCAGCCTGAAAATCCTAATCTATCCGGATACCAGTCTGACACGACGAATCTATTCCGATTATATAATTGAGAATCCTGCAACCGGCCAACGCTATACTTATCAGCTCGACACTTACTTTAGTGCGAACGAGAATAACGCTTATTTTCAAAAAGAGTCATAAAATATGACTCTTTTGTTATGTCTATTATATTAGAGTTAATCGGGCGCACATTGTTTCTCTGCGATTGCCTGTTAGCCGAAAATCAGATCAAACATGTGCTTCCATGTGTCAAACTTATAAATATCTAACATACTGCCCTTACCGACTATTCCATAGCCGATTGGCAGACCGATTATGAATACAAGAACAGAGAGCGCAAACACCTTTAGACCGCCACCAAAACGTTTCTCTTTGTTCTTTTTCTTTTTGTCTGTTCTTGATTGGACCTTATTAGCTTGTACCATTTAAATCATCCTTTAATATTTAGTAATTCGGAATTTATCAAGGTTCTCAAGCATAATGCCTGTTCCCCGCACTACGCAGGACATAGCATCTTCTGCAACGATTACCGGTACCTTGATCTCTTCCATCAGTAGGAGGTCCATGCCGTCGAGGTAGGCACCACCGCCTGTCAGAACGACACCTTTGTCTATAATATCAGCCGCAAGTTCGGGCGGAGTTTTCTCCAGTACTGCCTTAACAGCAGAAACAACTTGGTTAATCGTGGTTAGGAGAGCCTGTCTGACCTCTTCGGAACCAACAGTTACAGATAAAGGAAGGCCGGTAACGAGGTCACGACCACGCACCTCCATCGTATCATTACGGTTGCCCTCGAAAGCAGTTCCGATACTAATCTTCAATTCCTCGGCAGTTCTCTCGCCGACTAACATGTTATATTTACGTTTCAGATAGGACATTACCGCTTGGTCAAATTTGTCTCCACCGACGCGCAGTGAATTGGCTGTTACAACATCGCCCATCGAAAGTACTGCAATATCGGTCGTTCCACCGCCGATGTCAATAACCATGCTGCCGCTTGGTTGGAAAATATCGAGTCCGGCGCCAATCGCCGCCGCTTTCGGTTCGGATTCAAGAATTATTTCACCGCCGCCACCTTTCTGGGCAGCTTCTTTGATTGCCTTTTTCTCAACGGATGTAATTTCGGTCGGAGCACAAATCAGGATTCGGGGGCGCCCAAAAAGTCCGCGCGCCTTCGCCTTTTTGACGAAGAGTTTCAGCATCGCCTCAGTGATATCAAAGTCAGCAATAACACCATCACGTAGTGGTCTAATTACCGAGATATTTCCGGGCGTGCGGCCGATCATGTCCTTTGCCTCTTGTCCGACTTTTAGTACGTTATGCGTGTCAAAGTCAACAGCAACAACTGCCGGCTCGTCAATCACAACACCTCTGCCTTTAACGTGAATCAGTACATTCGCAGTACCGAGGTCAATCCCTAAATCCTTACTTAACATCCGCATTTCCTCCCCATAGTAGTTGCAATATTATTTCTATACATTATAACACTATTGTTCACAAATTAGAAAGTCTATTATCTACAGTAGGAACAGTTTTCAAGAATTTTCGTCTGATAATCCGTTCAAGGTCATCCATGTAAGTATATACCACCGGCACAAGGAGTAGCGTAACGATAGTCGAAAAGCTTAGACCAAAGACGATAACCGTCGCAAACGGCGCCTGCAGTTCTGCCCCTTCGCCAAAGCCAAGTGTCAGCGGAACCAGTGCAAGAACTGTAGTCAGCGTTGTCATCAAAATTGGGCGAAGACGGTTCGGACCGGCGATGAGAATCGCCTCCTCGCGCGAACGACCGCGCCTGCGCAAGATATTTATATAGTCAACCAGAACAATCGCATTATTAACAACAATTCCGACGAGCATAATTATTCCAATATAGGTCGCGACGTTAAGCGTCCGACCGGTTAAAACCAGACCGAGCATGATACCGATAAAGGTTGCGGGGATCGAAAACATAATAACAAATGGATGCGTTAAAGCCTCGAACTGCACCGCCATAACCATATAAACCAATAAGACCGAAATAATCAGTGCGAATTTCAGGCTGTCGAAAGCTTTTGCCATCTCTTCTGCCTCGCCGCCAATTTTCAGTTGATAACCGTCAGGGACATTGATGCTTGCCATAATCTTTTGGGCATCTTCGGTAACACTTCCAAGGTCACGTCCAAATATTTCTGCCGTAACCGATTCAAGTCGCTTCTGGTCCTCATGACTGATGCGCGTAAACCCGGTCGTTTGCCTAAGTTCGGCAACCTCGCGCAGTTTAATCGCCGTGCCGGTGCGCAGCATGATTGGCAGTTCATTGATCTGGCTCATATCCTCCCGATACTCTTCCGGCAAGATTACGCGGACGTTAACTTCGCGTCCTTCGTGCAGGATTCTCGTAGCGACTGAACCGTTAAAACCGGTCCGAACTGTGTTCATCACCTCGTTATAGGTAAGCCCGTAAGCTGCTGCTTTTTCGCGGTCGATAACGATCTCGAGCTGCGGTCTGCCACGCTCGAGTGAACTTTTCACGTTGCGCGTGCCCTCAACCTTTTCGAGCTGATATTTTAATTCGTCAGTCAAGCCGCCTAATATATTGAGATCGTTTCCGATAACTTTGATTGTAATTGCACCGGTACTAAACATACCGCCGCTGTCCATCTGCGTAACTTCAATGTTAGCCCCGGGAATCCGGTCAGTATAAGCACGAATCTGATCCATAATTTCATTGGTGCTACGGTCGCGATCACTGACTGACCCAATCTCGGCATAGATATTTCCAACATTAGAAGAGGTTCCTCCCATCGCAAAACTACCGCCACTGCCGGCGCTGGAGAAGAGCGTGCCAATCTCCGGTATCTGTTCAAGTTCATCGACAATGAGGGCAATAACTTCTTCGGTTTCCGAAAGAATCGTGCCGTCGGGTAATCTGATGTCGATGTTGATTTCACCTTGGTCCATTTCCGGTAGAAATTCCGTGCCGACGAAAGGAACTAAGAGAACTGAACCGGCAAGCAATACTACTGTCGTTATAACTACGATGAGTCGGTGGCTGAGCGACCAATCGAGCAAGTTTTTGTAGGCAGGATAGATGCGACCAAAGAACTCATCGATTCGCCTGAACGGTCGCCATTTGCGTTTCGTGGTCTCGGCTGATGTTGTCTCGGTTGATGCAGATTCAAACTCATGTATACTTGGTTTCCGTACTACTTTTTGCATATAGGCAGCCAACATCGGCACCAAAGTCAGCGCCGCCAAGAGCGAGATAATCAAGGCAAAGCTAATCGTTGTCGCCATCGGCGTAAATATTTCCGAGGCAATACCTTGAACAAAAACGATCGGCACAAAAACCGCAACCGTTGTCAGAGCCGAGGCGATAACCGCAGAAGCAACCTCATCGGCACCGCGTTTCGCTGATTCAATGCGCGAGTGACCCTCTTCGTTATAGCGGAAAATATTCTCGAGAATAACGATTGAACTGTCAACCATCATCCCGATTCCCAGAGCCAGTCCACCCAAGGTGAGCAGGTTGATCGTCTCTTTCGAAAAATAGATTAACGTAAAAGTAGCAATAACCGCAATCGGGATCGTAATCGCAATAATCAACGTTGTTCGCAGACTTCGTAGGAACATATAAAGAACCAATCCCGCCAAGACCGCACCGAGCAATAGATTAACCACAACATTATTTACCGCCTCTCGAATAAAGATCGAAAGGTCGTAAACAATGTTGATTTCTGTTCCCTTAGGGAGAAGTCTCTGCGCATCTTCCATCGCAGCATAGACTTCCTTCGCGACGCTGAGCGTGTTAGCGTCGGCCTTTTTGGATACATCAAATACAAGACTCTGTTCGCCGTTTACCTTCGTAATCTCACGGAGATCAAGACTCTTTTCATAAACTGTCGCCAGCTCTGACAATTTCAATGCACTTCCACGCGGTGATTGAATAATGACATTTTTGATATCCTCGACCGACTTCAGTTCACCGTTAATCATCAAATTGAGAGCCTGATTGCCCTTAAGCAGCGTTCCGGCGGTAACCGACATATTCTCCATCGCCAGCGTTTGGATAATCTGGTTGACCGAAATCCCGTAACCTTCAAGGTAAATCGGCGAAAGTTCTACACTAATTTCGCGCTCCTTGGCTCCAATCAACGTGACGCCGGATACACCGACAGCACGATCCAGTCGCGGTTTTACCACTTCGTTCGCGAGATTGGTCAACACACCTTGGTCAATATCACCGGAAACCGAGAGCCGCATTATCGGCAGCGCATTTGGGTCAATGTTAATGACAATCGGCTTGCCTGCGCCGTCCGGTAAGAAGTTCACAATCCGATCAAGTTTACTGCGGATATCGCTAACTTTGGTATCAAGCGAAGTACCCCAATCGAACTCCAAAACCACCAGCGACTGACCGGTCGCTGATACAGATTGAAGTGTCTTAATGCCTTCGATGCCGCTCAGAGTCATCTCAATCATCCGAGTTACGAGGTTCTCTACCTCTTCGGGTCCGGCATCATTATATTCAGTTACAACAATTGTAAAGGGAACTTCAAGTTCGGGGTAGAGGTCGATTGACAAATTGCCAAGCGCAATCGCGCCGATCAAAACAACGGCAATTACAATCATAATTACGCCAATCGGCCTTTTTACTGAGGTATCAATAAGTTTCATCGCTATTACCTATCAATCGATAATCTCGATTGCAGCACCGTCTTCAAGGACATATTGTCCTTTGGTGACGACCACTTCGTCCACTTCAATACCGGAGCGGATTACAGTCTTATTACTGCGCATCTCGATTATGTCAATTGGTCTTTTAATTGCTTTTCCGTCTTCAACAACAAATACATAGCTTTCATCGCCGACACCCATCACGGCGCGTGTCGGAATAACGATAAACTCGTCTTCAACCGTCGATAATTGTCGTGTTTCCACGAGCATTCCCGATTTCAGACTGTTATCACTGTTCTCAAGTTCCACCTCAACCATGAAGGTAAGTGTCTGTTCACTGGCTGCCGGAGCAATGAAAGTAATTGTACCGATACGCTCTTCGTCAAGCGATGGCACATGAACCGCAAGCTCTTGTTTTAACTGATAGTTTCTAAGTGAATTGTCTGTTATAAAAAAGGTCACATAAACCTTGTTCTGATTAATTATCTGCACTAACGGCATCTGTGGTGCAGCCATATCACCCACACGTGCGTTGACCTGAACAACCTGTCCGGCAACCGGCGCATAGACAGTAGTATCGTTAAGTGCGCGCGTTGCTTGTTCAACCGCATGTTCGGCTTGCTTAATCTGTTCTTCGATAATTTTAAGACCCGTTTCCGATTTCGCTTTTTCGGCTTGGTCAGTGATAATAATTAAGTTTCCTTGCGCTTGAACGAACGCGGATTTGACCTGAGTAACTAACATTTCAGGAACATCTTGGGTCTTCTGCAGCTCCTCCATATCCCTAAGGTTACTGAGTGCTGTAGTATAAGCATCTTGGGCCATCATCAGTTGTGCTTCAGTCTGAATAATCATTGATTCCTGCCGCTCGATCGTTTGGTCGTAGTTAGCTTGCGCTATGCTAAGTGCTGATTCCGCTTGTCTAATCGAGTCCTGAACATAGCTGTCATCAAGCTTAATAAGCGCCTGATTGCGCCAAACGTTGCTACCCTGCGAAACATAAACAGCGGTAATTTTCCCGGTAGTTCGCGGATAGACAACCGCGTTCTGATCGGCCGCAACTCTGCCGATAAAACGCTCACTATAATCAACAGTCTCATAAGCTGCCACAGCTACCTCAATCGGTGATGGTGCTTTTGGCAGTTCAACGACCGGTTTGGGAACAAGAACAATCTCACAGCCGCTTATAAGAAACGACAATGCAAGCAATGTCATTAGATAAATCAACGTACGTTTCATAGCTTTCCCCCCTAAATTGGGACTACATCAACGAATTTAGCTGATAGGGATCAGCTCCTCGTCAAGTCGTTCAATCTCAGCACCAAGTTCACGCAGTTTACCGACTAAGTTCACATAGCCACGGTCAATGTGGTGCAAACCGGTAATCTCAGTTATTCCGCTTGCTGCTAAACCTACTAAGATAAGTGCCGACCCGGCACGCAGATCAGTCGCGTGAACAGATGCACCTCTTAGGTCCGCGTTACCCTCAATAATAGCTGTGCGCCCTTTAACTCTGATATTGGCGTTCATTCGCTGGAACTCTTCAACGTGCATATAGCGGTTCTCAAACACCGTCTCGGTAATCAAGCTGGTTCCGTTTGCGGTTAGCAACAACGCCATCATCGGTGATTGCATATCTGTCGGAAAGCCGGGATGCGGCAAAGTCTTGATGTCAGTCGATTTCAGCGGTCGCCGACCAATCACGCGGAGTCCCGTCTCTTCTTCTTGGCAAATAACACCCATCTCCTCCAGCTTGGCAATGACCGGTTTCAGATGGTCAATAATAACATTTTCAATTAGGACATTACCCTCGGTTATCGCTGCAGCAACCATGTAGGTACCTGCTTCGATTCGATCGGGTATCACCGTATGCGTAGTCGCCTCAAGATGTCTGACACCCTCAATTTTAATGCGGCCGGTTCCGGCGCCACGAATCTTGGCACCCATGCTGTTTAGAAAGTTAGCAAGATCAACGATTTCCGGCTCGTGAGCCGCATTCTCGATTGTCGTAATTCCCTCAGCCAGCGTCGCCGCCATCATAATATTTTCAGTCGCACCAACGCTTGCGTAGTCAAGATAAATTCGAGATCCTCTTAGTCGCCCATCCACCTGTGCATCAATGTAGCCCTGACCAAAGCTGATATCAGCACCCATTGCTTCAAAACCTTTGAGATGCTGGTCAATCGGTCGACTGCCAATAGCACATCCACCGGGTAAAGAAATTCGAACATGTCCTTCGCGTGCCAATAGCGGACCAACTACGAGAATTGATGCACGCATACGGCGTACTAGGTCATACGGCGCTTCAGTCCGTGCAATATTCGTCGCACTGATAGTAATGCAGCCTTCATGATATTCTATTTTCGCCCCAATCAGGCTAAGTAGTTCAACAATCGTGCGTACATCGTCAAGAGCCGGCACATCATAAATCCTACTCTCGCCTTCAGACGCTAACAAGGATGCGGCTAAAATCGGCAATACGGCGTTTTTCGCACCTTCGACGCGAACGCACCCGGAAAGCCTTCTGCCACCTTCGATTTTTATCTTTTCCAAAGCGCTACCCCCGCCAATTGTATGTTCTTATACAATGTTGTATTTTATATCATGAAATACGATAGTTCAAGCAATTATAAGACTTCCTAACACTTTATAATCAAACATTAGATGTGTATTACGGTGTTGTTTCCGCATAGTGTATATTATCAACGAAGTCAAAGGCAATCAGTGCCTCCGCCCGCGAAATCGAAGCATACGGAACCTGGTTCACCTGCGAAATAATATAGTTAATATTCTCGCGCTCAACACTCGGGAACAAATCTGCTAAACTCTCGGCGAGTGTCTCGAAATCAACCGGCATTTGCAGAGTTTCGTCGTCCGGAATTATCTCGTTAGAACCACGATATTTATCGATGAATTTAAGTAACTCATAGCGTGTTATCGCTTGATCCGGCTTAAATGTGTAGTCCTCATAACCCATAACCAAGCCGAGTTCATAATACTTCAGAATAATATCCTGCGCGTAGTGATCGGTAATATCAATGAAGTTGCCGATTAACGGAATGACTCGCAGCTTCAGACTATACTTAAACCCTTCGTATTTAGAATTAAGCCGTATATAATATTCGCCGGCATCAAAAATGTCCGACTGCTGAAGTTCGCTGAGTCGTTCCTTTCGAATGATATTCAGGTTTTTATCGTAAAGCATGAACAATAGGTCTTTCTCCGCTTCCAGCTGCATTTCAACATAAGTACGATCCTTGGTAGTAAACTTGAACCAATCATAGTCATCAATGCTACAGATGGATCCCGTAAGCACGTGAACCGGGCGGTAGAGGTATTTTGCCTGTTCCGCAGTATTGTTCGGCTCATTCTGATCCATATCCGTACAGTCAAAGAAGAATTCGAGCTGGTATTCTTTGTTCGTTTCGTTACCATTATAGTCAGAAACACGAACTAGATATTCGCCGGGGATAACCTTAATTGAACCATATTCAGCTACACCCGAGCTATTCTCGTCAATCTCGGTGCCGCTCGCACCCATACGTTGGATGAAAAGTACCGGGTCAACCCTTTTGCTGTCAACACGAATCTCAGCCGATAATGTTCCGTTACGGCAGACCAACACACGATACCAGTCTTCGTCAAATTTCTTGCTGAACGTCCCTGTTACGATTTCACTAATATTTATAAGATCATGCGCCAACCAAGGCCGATCATTATTTTCATATTTATCGTGATAAATGCTAAACCCTGATTGCATACTGTAACCGATCTGAGTAGATAAGCTCGCTGTATCGTCGTCTTCCGGTTGTGGATAGACGATTCGTAAGTAATATTTGCCGGCTGCTAATTCACTGACCAATTGCTCTGAACGGCGAATATGCCAAGACTGAATCGGTTCAATGGACTCAATCTCAGTTTCGTCAATTATTCCCCAATCTCGCTCTATTTCAATTGTCTGTATTCTTGTTGCTTGCTCATTCGTATAAAGTTCAATGCTAAGCTCATTGCTTAAACGACGCTCAAGTAAAAAGTCAATCTCAATTGTGCCGGAATACGGCAATGTAATATAAAACCAATCACTCTCTTCATATTCATCTAAACTCGCCACAAAGTAGGTGCCGAGCGGAAATGCGTGCGCTTCATAACTCCGCTGATTAGGACCATAACCATCGCGCAGAAGATCAAGGTCCATGTTCAATGCGTTCTCAAAGTTAATCCGACCAAAACCGGTCCGCACATCCCAGCCGAAATCATCAACATCATCACTTGAAAAGCGAATAAGATCAGAAAGTTGTTTCAGACTGAGTTCCGGATATTTCTGCATTAGTACGGCAGCGAGTGCCGCAACCTGAGGCGCAGCAACAGAGGTGCCGGATGTAACCAAATATGTATTGTTCAACCCTGTCGTATAGATGCCCTCAGCAGGCGCAACTACATCAATCTGCTGGCCAAAGTTGGAATACTCCATATAACGGTCGTTGCGATCTACGGCGCCTACCGCTATCACATTTGGCAGTGCGGCCGGGTAGTTGATCTCGATCGATTTGTTGCCGGTTGCAGCGACGATGAGAACACCTTTGTTGTAAGCGTATTCGGCAGCTTCGGCGATAAACGGAGTGTAAACCGATTCGCCGGATGCAATTACGATAATGTTTGCGCCATTGTCAACAGCGTAACGGATACCTTGACCAACATAAAAGGAGTCGCTCTTGCCGGCAGCGTCGAGAACCTTGATCGGCATCAGTTTAGCATTCTGTACGATGCCTGCAATGCCGACAGTGTTGTTAGTGCGAGCAGCAATAATTCCGGCGATATTTGTGCCGTGACCGTTGTCGTCAAGCGCCGTTGCTTTATTGTTTAGAATATTGAATCCGGGAAGTACGCGATCTCGAAGATCCTGGTGGTTATAATCGATTCCGGTGTCAAGGATTGCGATGATTATCTCGCGCTCGTATTTCTCTTCCCAAGCAGCTTCGGCTTTGATTTGGGCAAGGTAATACTGTTCCGCATAATATTTGTCATTTGGCACAGTCGAAATACTACAAATACTGTTCGGCTGCATGTACTCAATGCGAACATCGTTTTTCCATTGGTTGATCCACTCGTTCAAGATTATATCTTCGTTCAGACGGATAAGGGTAATCCCTTGATCCGGTAGCCAATCGAGAATAGTTGCCTGCGATTCGAGCAGTAGCGGGTAGTGTCCGCGCCACTTGATAATCCACTCGTTTTTGTAATCGGTGGATTGAGTTGTCAGTAAATTGTTCTCGTCGGGTTGCTGAGCGTCAGCACCTTGTTCTTGGCTCTGCGCACCATTAGCTGCGATGCGTTTATTAAAGTCGAGGTCGCTTTTGATAACAAAAAAAGGCAACGCCAAAATAAGCCCTGCCACAACTATAGAGATAATAATACGTAGAGTTCTCATACGCCACCTCGTTTTTATGCTAACCCATATCATATCATATTTCGGCGCAATAAATGAGTTTCGGGTGCGAGTAAACTACTTGCGGTAGATCGTTGTTTTCCCGCCCTCTTTGACTACAATTAAGCCGGGAACAAGCTTATTCAGCTGTTCCATAGGTAGATATGAGACTCCGTTTTTAATCAATAAGCCTTCATTCTTTTCGCTGAATTCGACACGGTCTGTGCCAAGTCTGAATGCAACAACCTTCTTCGCTGCATCCCAATAGATTGATGCACCAAAAGCTCTGCTGAGATCGCGCAACGCGATATAGGAATCAGATCCGTTTGCGTCGCCCACATTAGCAGAGTTTGACACTACATATCGTTTCAGGGTATTTAGATTGGTCAGATGAAGTTTAGCAAATTCCAGCTGTTTAGCCTCATCTGCTATCTCGATATCCGGAGCGATGCCAACACCGTCGACCTTGGCCTTTTTCGAGGTATAATATTCGTTAACGGTAAGTTTTAGATGCCCGCCATTCTTCAGGGTTAGCAAATGTTGTACCGTCCCCTTTCCAAATGTTTTAGTACCAACGATTGTAGCAACGTTATATTCTTTTAATGCACCTGCAAAAATCTCTGACGCTGATGCAGAACCACTATTAATCAACAATACCGTCGGCAATTGCCAATCAGTGCCGTTACTAATAGAGTATGTGCTTTCGTTGCTTTCATTATCACGCACATGAACAATTGAGCCCTGTTTAATAAACTTAGTACATAGGTTTAGCACGGCATTCAAGTAACCACCTGGGTTATTACGCACATCAATAATCAATTTCTCCATGCCCTGATCCTTTAGTTTAGTTAACTCCGCTGCTGCTTCGCTATCAACGGATGAGCTAAAACTATTAATCTGTAAATAACCAATCTTATTATCGAGCATTTCTGAGTCAACAGCCGGTATATGTATCTGTGCTCGTTTAATGGTTAAATCAAACATCTTTTCGCCGCGCTTGATTTTTAGCAGCACATTGGTACCGGCTTCTCCACGGATTAATGAAGAAGTTTCCTCGGTGCTCTTGCCTTTAAGATCCGTTCCGTCAACGCTGATAATCAGGTCAAGACCCTGTAAGCCTGCGGCCTCCGCCGGTGACCCTTTGATAACGGATTGAACTCTTATATATTCGCTTTCCTCACTGATATAGACACCGATACCGACAAAATCGCCATCCAGGTCCTCAATAAATTGACGATACTCCTCTTCAGTAAAATAGCGAGTGTGTGGGTCGCCAAGTGCCTCGATCATCCCTTTGATTGCACCCTTTTCCAAGCTCGCATCATCAATGTTACTAAGATGATCATTTTTCAAGAGCTCATAGATCTCAATAATCGCATCATAATTCGTGACCTCTGCTGCTGACACTGATAATGGCGCTATCAAGATTAGTGTTATTGTTATTGCTATGATTAAAATTCTTTTCATCTATGCCACCTCCGACTCATAATATTATGTTTAATAATGATTAATTCGTGATTTAATGCTTTTACTTGATTTTATGCTTTCTCATGATTTTATGCTTTCTCATGATTTTATGCTTTCTTTTAATTTTATACTATTTGAAGCGAAAATTCGATAAAAATCCACCCCGATTATTCGAGGTGGACCATTAATTTTGCTACTCTACAACTCTGTCCGCTGATATCGCATTAAGCTGTCCGCTGACATCGCCGGTTTTAGCGCATGAATTTAAAGTCAATCCCCTGACCAATGTCGAAAATCTCCGCAAAGCTGAAATTATTATTGATGAAATCAAGCAGCGCATTCGGGAAGATACCGAGCAACAATGTTGCCAGGAATAATACCAGGACAAGCGCTTGAACCGCTCTGCCAATACTGATTTTCGCTTCAGTTTCACCGGGGCGCATATACATCTGTCTAATAATACTAAAGTAGTAGAAGTATGATATAACGCTTGTGACCAGCATAATTCCCGCAAGAATATAGCCATCAACCGAGATTGCACTCAGGAAGATGTTCAATTTCGCAATGAAACCAACTGTCACGGGCAGACCTGCAAGCGACAACAGGAAGAATGTCATCGCAACACCAAGAAGTGGGCTGCGGTGGTAGAGACCGCGGAACGAAGTAATGTCGTCACTGCCTGTATCCCGAGAAACTACTGTAACGATCGCAAATGCACCAAGGTTCATCACCACATAAGCGAAAAGATAGAAAATTATATTCGTTATACTTAAATCGATAAACTCGATACCAATCAATGTTGCCAGCGGCACAAAGATATAGCCGGCTTGGGCGATACTGGAGTATGCCAGTAAGCGCTTAACATTAGTCTGTAACAGCGCCACAACGTTACCGATAATCATCGTAAGTCCGGCAATCACCGCAAAGATGATCAGGATCTCGTCGAACAGGAAGAAGCGATAATGCTCAACCCCGCTGACAACCTCGACATCGGTTGCCAACAAACCAAAGATCGTTAGAAAAACTCTGATGATGATCGCAAAACCTGCCGCTTTGGAAACTACAGAAAGAAAGGCGGTAATCGGCGTTGGAGCACCTTCGTAAACATCAGGCGCCCACATGTGCGATGGAACGACTGAAATTTTGTAGCTCAGACCAATGAACATCAGAATAAACCCAAAATAGGTAAAGAAATGATAACCACTATGGAAAGCCATCGGCAATCTTTCGGCAATCAAGTATAGATTGGTCGTGCCTGTCAGACCATAGATGAAAGAAGCACCGTAGATGAAGATCGCTGACGAAACACCACCGGTAATGATAAATTTAAAGGCTGATTCGTTCGATTTAAGGTTCTTCTTGCGCATCGCAACCAAGATATAAGTCGAGAAGCTGAGCAGCTCAAGACCGATATATAGGGTCACAAGATCTGCGCTGGAAGCCATAATCATCGCACCGAGTAGCGCTGTTAGTAACAAATAGTAATACTCACCTTCATCATCAACACCATCACGCTTAACAGTACCAATCGACATCAAGAAGACCGTCGCCGTACCGAGCAAGAAGATCATCTTGAAGAGGCTTCCAAAGCTATCGACACGGTAAGTATTGTTCAACAGGTACTCAACACCGGGCAGTTGCATCTGTTTGAATGTCAAGAAGATTGCAACCAATATACCGATAACAGCTAGATAGCCGAGGAAAACTCGTCGGCTCTTACGTGGCAAGAATAGATCAACTAGTACGAGCAAGGTTACAACAAGAACAATTGTAAATTCCGGAGCCATGAGACCCCAATTTAAGTCAAATAGATTCATCCGTCTAACCTCCCCACACAGTCATCAGCATCTTGATTGTTGCCTGTAGTGGCTCAGCAAGGATGGCTGGATAAAGACCGATTAATATTACAAAGCCGGTTAACACAACTAAAGGTATAACCTCGATTGAGCGAACGTCTTTCGCACTCTTTAGAATCTGTGTCGTTTCGCCAAAGATGATTTTCATCGCAGCTCGCAAGAGATATGCGGTTGTCACAACGATACCGACAGTACCAATCGCTGCGAATATTGGATAAGCCTTGAAAAGTCCAAGGAAAATCATGAACTCACTGATAAAGCCGGACATCCCCGGTAAACCAAGCGAAGCAAGCGCCGCAGTAATTAAGATACCACTGAGGAACGGCATCGTTTTCGCCATGCCGCCAAGCTCGCTGAACTCATTCGTGCCGACACGATTGTAGATCACACCGGCGATAAAGAAGAAGAGAGCCGATAAGAGTCCATGCGATACCATCTGGAAGATTGCCCCTTGGAAGCCGATCGAGTTAAGAGCGGCAAGTCCAAGCAAGATGATCCCCATATGTGAAATACTGGAGTAAACAACAACCATCTTGAAGTTCTTCTGAACGAAGGCCAAGATACCGCCATAGAAAAGGTTGATTAGACCCAATATTATTAGTAATGTTGCCATCTGCGCAGTGACATCCGGGAAGAATGAGTAAAGTATTCTAAATAATCCGTATGCACCGATTTTCAGTAATACGCCTGACAAGATCATACTCATTGAAGGTGGTGCTTGATAGTGAACCTTTAAAATCCATGAATGGAATGGGAATAAGGGAATCTTAATTCCAAACGCCACTAAGAGCGTAAAGAATATCCCAAACTTAAATGCTGCGCTAAACGGCTCAATGCCGCTTGCG
The DNA here is from genome assembly GCA_964637775.1 of uncultured Caryophanales bacterium. GTDB lineage: Bacteria > Bacillota > Bacilli > Tepidibacillales > Tepidibacillaceae > CAYZPB01. The sequence continues at coordinate 139,331 of CAZWWX010000002.1, read as the reverse complement.
AGACCCAGCACGTAATATGGCGAACTTGCATCCGTCAGGTTATAAATCAATGTCTGAATGTCGCTCGTAAAGACAATCATATTGTTGGTATAAGTAGCACCGGCATTGATAATGATCGCGATAAAAGCAACCAGCATAATAATTGATGCTAATCCATTGTAAATTAAGAATGTGAAGGCCGCATTCTCGCGTTTCTCGAGACCCCAGATGCCTACCAAGAAGAACATCGTAATCAGCGTAATCTCAAAGAAGATAAAGAACAAGAACAGGTTCATCGCCATAAAGATGCCGTATAAACCAACCTGCATTATCGCAAAAAGAATGAAGTATTCTTTGAAACGTTTCTTAATCATATTTGCCGCAGCAATAGCTGACATCGTCGCAACGACCGTTGCCAACATCACCAGCGCCAAGGATAGACCATCAACGCCCATGCCATAGCGGAATTCGAGAATCGTCGTTCCGTTGCCGTGGTCATTGGTAAGTGCTATCTCAATCCATTTCAGATCCTCTACATATTGCATACCACCGGAGTTCGTATCAAAGCCGATAAAAAGCACAATCGCAAGAATTAGCGGAATCAATGTCACAAGAACACCGATTAGCTTAATCGTGCCGACTCGATTGCTTGGTATAAAGGCAATCAACAGAACCGCTAATAAGGGTGAAAATGTAATTAACGAAAGTAATCCAACGCTACCCATTAGTTAAACAACCCCCTTACTGCCAGACTGATTAGAAGCGTTGCAATGCCGAGCACAGTAACAAGCATATAGGCTTGAATCTGGCCTGATTGCAACCTTGCGCCAAATCTACCAAGACCAACGGAGATATGAACAGCAAGCTGTACCATTCCTTCAATCACGTATTTATCAAATAGTATCAGAAACTTACCGAACAACGTATAAGGTTTAACAATCGCTGTGTCGTAAAGCTCATCAACATAGTATTTATTGTAAAGCAGTTTGTAGAGCGGCGCCGGTTTCGGTGCTTTCGCCAAGGTTGCATCAGCATCGCGGCCATAGACATACCATGCAAGGCCGATGCCGAGCAGGGCAACTGCGATTGACCCAATCATAATCCAGACCGGACCCGATATTTCCTGGGCAATGGTGCCACCGGCCGTAATCCATTCTCCGAATCCAAAGAATTCAATGTATCCGGCAAAGACAGCGAAGAAAGCAAGAACTGCCATCGGAATCGTCATACTCCGTGGAGATTCATGAGCGGAGATCGCTGTGCGAACCTTCCCTCCGAAAGTCAGGAAGTACAGTCTAAACATATAGAATGCGGTCAACACTGCAGTCAGCAAACTCATCCAGAAGAGGAATGTGTTACCACTGCCATAAGCTGCCATTAAGATCTGATCCTTCGAGAAGAAACCGGATAATAATGGGAAGCCGGAAATAGCCAGCGCTCCAATTAAGAAGACAGCGCGAGTCAATTTCATCTGCGAGCCGATACCGCCCATTTCCTTAATATTCTGCGTGCCAACAGCATGAATTACGCTGCCGGCAGCAAGGAAGAGTAACGCCTTAAAGAATGCATGTGTGAATAAATGGAACACCCCGGCAATGTAGCCAAGTGAACCAAGTGCAAGCATCATATAACCGAGTTGGCTGACTGTGGAATAAGCAAGTACTCGTTTGATATCATTCTGGGTTAAAGCAATCGTTGCCGCAAAGATTGCCGTAAATGCACCGACTATCGCGACAACAAGCAGTGCAACCGTTGATGCCGCAAACAGCGGAAACAAACGAGCAACCAGATAGACACCGGCTGCAACCATCGTCGCAGCATGAATCAATGCCGACACCGGGGTCGGTCCTTCCATAGCGTCCGGTAACCAGACGTGGAATGGGAACTGACCGGATTTACCGGCAGCACCGATAAAGATAAGAATCGCTGTTAAAGTGATAAACCAAGGGGCTAATGCACCACCTTCAACAGCCGCGAAGATATCGCGGTACTCGAAAGAGCCAACCTGCCAGAATAGCAACAGGATACCGATCAAAATTCCTAAGTCCGCGAGACGCGTAACCAAGAAAGCTTTCTTAGCAGCAACCTTCGCCGATTCCTTGTAGAAGTAAAAACCAATCAATAGGAAAGACGTCGCACCAACCAGTTCCCAGCAGATAAAAGCCTGGAAGAGGTTCGGCGAAATCACTAAGCCGAGCATCGAAAATGCAAAGAGCGATAGATAGGAATAGAAGACCGGTAGCCGCTCGTCTCCCCGCATATACCCGATTGAATAAACGAAAACTGCGAGGCTGATCGCCGTCACAACAAACAACATCAGCGCATTCAGTTCTGTCACCTCGAAACCGAGGTTAAAGATCGAACCGCCTGCTATACCATAGTCGCTGTCGCCCGCTCTAAACCACCGGAACGTAAAGAGGTAGTCTTCGCCCTTTTGTAAGTATTTTTGTGTGAAAATAATTGTCGAAAGCACGAAGGAACCGAGTATGAAAAAGATTCCTAAGTAAGCTGCTCTCTCCTTTAATCGATTGCCGAAAGCGACCAATAAGACGAAGGAGATAAGCGGTAATAGTGGTACTATCCATGCTAAATTATACATATACATATCCTCTCCTTGTCATATTATCGTTTCATAATATCCATTTCGTTGATATTGATTGTTCCTCTGTTGCGGAAGTATAAGATTAGAATCGCTAATCCAACAGCCGCCTCAACCGCTGCAACCGCAATTACGAAGAGTGAAAAGATCTGACCCGCAGTATCAGGGTAGATGCCAAACTTCGAAAATGCCACAAGATTGATGTTAGCGGCATTGAGCATCAGCTCAATCGACAGCAAAACGATGATGCTGTTGCGTTTAAATAGCACACCGAAAACACCGATCGTAAATAGAATTGCAGCAACTGCAAGATAGGCACTTAATGGCACCATTACTGATCACCCTCCCTCTTGGCAATTAGTACCGCGCCGATTAGGGCAACGAGCAGAAGCACAGAAGCAATTTCAAACGGCACAACATACTCGGTAAACATGCGTTCACCGATGGTAAGAATGTTATTTTCATCAAATCCTGACGGATTGCAGACCCACGGAGTTTTGTAGATTCCGTAGAAGACTGTACCGCCAATAGTAACCGCACCAACAAAGGCAAAGAACGAATGCCAACGTCTGCGGACTTGCTTCTCGTGGTGTTGGTTGGTCATCATCACTCCGAGTGCCATCATGATTGTGATTGCACCGGCGTAGATAAGTACTTGAACGAATGCCAGAAACTCAGCATTAAGAATCAGGAATAGCCCGGCAACACCTAAGAATGTTAAGCCCATCGCAAGCACCATATGGATTACTCGAGTTAGGTTGATAACGAGGACTGCGCCGGTTATCGACATGAAAGCAAAGATAAAGAAAGCGATATATTCACCGGTCATTACTCATTCTCCTCCCTTAAGTTCTCGGTATTCTGGCCGAGCCAGTCAATATCCTTATCAAGTTTGTCTTTGTTATAAACGGCAAGTTCATAATTATTCGTCATTTTAAGCGAATCGGTTGGACACACTTCCGTACAAAGGTCGCACAGGATGCATTGGCCGAACTTGATCTGATAGGTGTCAAGGACTTTGCCTTTCTTTTCCGGATCGGGATTCGGTTTACCCGTAAGCGAAATAGCACCTGTCGGACAGATGCGAACGCACTGGTTACAGACGATGCAAGTCTCACGGTCCAAATGTTGAATACCACGAAAACGCTCAGGATGGATAATTTTTTCTTCCGGATATTGAATTGTAACTTTGCGCTTAAATAAGTGTTTAAGTGTGACCGCTAAGCCTTTTAATAGATTAATACCCCACATAATTATCTCACCCCTCCTAAATGATACCGAACAACTTGAGAGTTGCCGTTACCACTACATTTAATAGTGCGAGCGGAATCAATACCTTCCAGGCAAAGCCCATCAGGTGGTCGATCCGAACACGCGGGAAAGTAGCCCTCACCCAGAACAAGTAGAAGACCAGAATAAGAAATTTCACAATAAACCAGACGATACCCGGTATAAAGGTCAAGCCAAACGGAGCTGACCAACCACCAAGATAGATAACCGTCATCAGCGCCGAAAGCGCAAAGATATACGAATACTCCGTAAGCATAAAGAACGCCCAGCGGAATCCACTGTATTCAACAAAGTAACCGGCAACCAGCTCGTTCTCCGCCTCCGGTAAGTCAAACGGAGTACGGTTAAGCTCAGCGTTAGCGGCAATTACGAATACTATAAAGCCAAGTATCTGCGGGAAGATATTCCACATGCCGGCAGCTTTCTGAGCATTAACAATGTCAATTAGGTTAAGGCTTCCCGCCATCAACGCAATTCCTAAAAACGACAGAATGATTGGCACTTCATAGCTGACCATCTGAGCTACGGAGCGCATGCCACCCATAATCGCGTATTTGTTATTTGAGGACCAGCCGGCAAGTAATATGCCGGTAATCGTCAAACTTGACAGTGCACCATAATAGAGCAGACCAACATTGCTGTTCGCAAAGAACAAATTCTCCGAAAAAGGAATAATTGCCAAGACAGCAAAAGCCGGAGTAAACGCAATTATTGGCGCAAGATAGAAAAGGAAACGGTCCACATTGCGTGGCACGATATCTTCCTTGATCAATAACTTAAATACGTCAGCGACACTCTGAAGTAATCCGCCGGGTCCGACACGATTAGGACCGTTTCGTACTTGGATCCAGCCAAGTACTTTCCGCTCGCCATATAATGCATACATAACAAAGACAAGCAGGATTACAAGGAGGATTGCTGCAAATATTACCATTAGCAATAGGTTTAACCATGTTAGCGGTTGCGCTAAAATCGCCATTAGCCATCAACCTCCCCAACAACAATATCAATAGCGCCAAGAATTGGCGGTATATCAGCAACAGTCTTCCCAATTAGTAGCTCTTCAAGAATCTGCAGATTAATAAAAGAAGGACGGCGGAAATGAATCCGATATGGTTTGTCCTTACCCTTACTTACGAGGTGAACACCCAGCTCACCTTTGGAAGATTCAAGTCTGGTATAGACTTCGCCTTCTTTGGGCCTGATTAATTTCGGAACATTACACATAATCTCGCCCTCAGGAATATTCTTAACAGCCTGCTCAATAATATTGAGCGACGTTTCAATCTCTTTCATTCGAACATTGTAACGATCTTTAATCGTGCCATCCTTGCCTACTGCCACTTCGAAGTCGAACCGGTCATATGCGGAGTAGCTCTGAAGCTTGCGAAGGTCAGCATCCATGCCACATCCACGCAAGTTCGGTCCGGTAATACCGTAGTCGATCGCCTTTTCGGCATCATAAACGCCGATACCTTCGATCCGCTTCACAAAAATTTCGTTGTTCGTAACCAGGGTGTGATAGTCTTTCAATTTTTTGCGCATCTCCGGTATAAACTCAGCAATTTTCGCAAGCCAACCTTCGGGAGCATCCCACTTAACACCGCCAACACGCATGTAGTTAAAGGTCATGCGAGCACCGGAAAGTTCATTAAGTAATTGCATGATAATCTCCCGGTCGCGGAAAGCCCACACAAAAGGTGTGGTAGCACCTAAATCAAGAACGAAAGTCCCCCACCACACGAGATGGCTGCAAATACGGCTAAACTCCATCGAAATAATTCGCAGGTACTCTGCACGCTCAGGAACCTCGATCCCCATCAGCGTCTCCACCGAGTGAACAACAGCGTAGTTATTCAGCATACCGGCAAGATAATCTAAACGGTCACTATAAGGAATAATCTGCGTGTAGTTAAGGTCTTCACAGATCTTCTCAGTTCCCCGATGCAAATAACCGAGAACGGACTTCGCACCGGTAATGCGCTCGCCGTCAACTTTGACAACAACGCGAAAAACACCATGTGTACTTGGATGGTGCGGGCCAATATTCAGCAACATTTCTTCGGTTCGTAAAGGCATGAACTACACCTCCTCTTCCGGAAATACATAGTCTTTACGAAGTGGATGACCAACCCAATCGTCAGGCATTAAAATTCGTGTAATTTCTCTGCCGGTAAAATTAATGCCAAGCAAATCATAAGCCTCGCGCTCCTGCCAATCAGCAGCACGCCATACATCAATCACGCTTGGCAGACTACCACCATCGCGCTCAGTCTTAACTTTGACAGCAAGATACTGATTGCGCTTATAAGAATAGAGGTGATAAATTACTTCCATATATTCAATGTAATCGACACCGGAAAGGTTCATCAAGTAATTAAAGGCAAACTCTTCATCATCGCGCAATAGATTAGCAAGCGCAAGCCACTCTTTCGGATCAACGATTAGAGTTGGCAGATGAAAGTTATCCTCGTTAATGTAGCTTTCGACGATTGTCTTTTCTGATATTTTCGTATTAATTAGTTCGACATAGGAGTCTAATAGCGGTTGATTGTAAGACGGCACATTTTCATCAGTCATGATCGATTGGCACCCTCTTTCCGTATTTCGCTTCATGTCGAATTTTTTCTTGTAAAAGGTTAAGCCCATGAATCAACGATGCCGGTGTTGCCGGGCAACCGGGAACATAGACATCGACTGGGATTAGTTTGTCGACCCCTTTGACTACACTATAGGAGTTGATGTAAGGCCCACCGGAGATTGCACAAGCTCCCATCGCGATGACCCATTTCGGTTCGGACATCTGCTCATAAAGACGCGTAACAACCGGCGCCATCTTTTTCGTGACGGTACCGGCAACAATCATTACATCAGATTGTCGAGGTGAAGCACGAAATATTATCCCGAAACGGTCAAGGTCATAGTGCGACGCACCGGCCTCCATCATTTCGATCGCGCAACAAGCAAGACCAAAGCCAAGGGGCCACAAAGAGTTGCTCCTTGCCCAGGCTTTAGCTACCTCAAGCGATGTTAAGAGAATACCTCTCTCAATTTCATGTTCTTCAGTCGGTGTCAAATCGTTCGCCTTCGCCAAATCATTTCCTGTTACCACGTGAACACCTTCTTCCGCCAAGCATAGATCAAGCCAACAACCAGCATAAAGATAAAGATTAACATCTCAGTTAAAATAAATGGTCCATACTGCAACAATGAATCGAAAGCGACAGCCCAAGGATAAAGGAAAATCGCCTCCACATCAAATACGACGAAAAGAAGGGCGTACAAATAGTATCGTATGTTAAATTGTACCCTTGCATCGCCAATCGGCGTCAGACCGCTCTCATATGTGATTAGTTTCTCCTCAGTCGGATTCTTCGGTCTAAGGACACGAGCAACCAGCTCAATCGCTACTACCGGTAACGCAATACCGATTGCAATGAAGATTGCCATGTTTATGTAGCTGTTACTGAATAGTAATTCCAACGCACTTCTCTCCCTTCTTCATTCTAAAATCTTTAACTCCTTAGTTTTTCTTTGACTGTTTAATTTTAATTTTTAATTGTCTGAATTATCAGAATTAATAGTGCAAAATGTCCCCCAATCTCTATCTCTTTAATTATCCTTAGTCTAAATTAATGAGTGTAAAAATTGGACGGACATTTTCTATTTATTCTCAACTAAATTGATTCTGTTAAGTGCCCGATTCATTGCAGACTGAGCGCGAATAACATCAAGCTCTTCGTTAGATTTGTTCGCCAGACGTTGCTCAGCTCTTCTCATCGCCTCGCGAGCACGCTCTACATCAATGTCCTCAGGTAGTTCAGCCGCATCTGCAAGAATGATAGCTTTGTTCGAACCAACCTCAAGGAAGCCTCCGCTAATCGCAATCCGAATAACTTCTGTTTCTTTCTTGATCGTTAAAATCGAAATTGCAAGCGGTGTTGCTAAGGGTGCATGATTAGGTAAGATGCCTAAATCACCAACTACACCCTTAACAATAATCATATTTACATCATCACTATACACCTTGCGTTCAGGTGTTGCGATATCTAAACGTATTGTACTCATTTTTCATCCTTCCCCTCTTCAAGGGTCGTAACCGCTTATTTTGCTGCTTTAGCAACAGCCTCTTCAATCGTTCCTACAAATAAGAATGCTGATTCAGGTAGTTCATCGTGCTTACCGTCAAGAATTTCTTTAAAACCACGAACCGTTTCTTTAACCGGAACGTATTTACCTTCATAACCGGTAAATTGCTCAGCAACGAAGAACGGCTGTGAAAGGAATCTCTGAATCTTTCTCGCACGGCTAACGGTGATTTTATCATCTTCCGAAAGCTCATCCATACCAAGGATGTTGATAATATCTTGAAGTTCATTATATTTTTGCAGTATCCTTTGAACCTCACGCGCAACTGCGTAATGCTCCGCACCAACAATTTGTGGCGAAAGAACACGTGAAGTTGATGCCAGGGCATCAACCGCCGGATAAATACCGAGCTCCGCAATTTTACGGTCAAGGTTAGTTGTCGCATCAAGATGCGCAAACGTTGTCGCCGGTGCAGGGTCAGTATAGTCATCGGCAGGAACATAGATCGCCTGAATCGATGTAACCGAACCTTTGTTAGTTGATGTGATTCGCTCTTGGAGTTGACCCATCTCAGTCGCAAGTGTTGGTTGGTAACCAACCGCGGAAGGCATCCTGCCAAGTAGCGCCGAAACCTCAGAACCCGCTTGGGTAAAGCGGAATATGTTATCGATGAAGAGTAGAACGTCTTGTCCTTGCTCATCACGGAAATACTCTGCCATTGTCAGTCCGGTAAGAGCAACACGTAAACGTGCACCCGGCGGTTCGTTCATTTGTCCGAACACCATCGCCGTTTTGTCGATAACGCCGGAATCTCTCATCTCATGATAAAGGTCATTTCCCTCACGCGTACGTTCACCTACGCCGGCGAAAACTGAAAGACCACCATGCTCAAGCGCGATGTTGTTGATCAGTTCTTGGATTAGAACCGTTTTGCCAACGCCGGCACCGCCGAATAGTCCAATCTTTCCACCTTTAACGTACGGTGCAAGTAGGTCGATAACTTTAATACCTGTTTCTAAGATCTCATCTTGTGTTGAAAGCTCATCAAATGTCGGTGCTTCACGATGAATCGGATGTAAGATCTCCGCATTCACTTCACCGGCTTCGTCAATCGGTTGTCCTAAAACGTTAAATACACGTCCCAGAGTCACTTGGCCTACCGGTACTTGGATCGATTTACCGGTATCGATAGCTTCCATGCCGCGAACCAAGCCGTCAGTTGTCGCCATAGCAACCGTCCGCACAGTGTTATCACCAAGATGCGTTGCAACTTCAACAACCAAGTTACGATCTTTTCCTTTTTCATTCTGAGCTTTAACAGCTATATTGATAGCATTATTAATTTCAGGAAGCGACCCACTTGCAAACTGAATGTCAACAACCGGTCCCATAACCTGAATTACAACTCCTTTATTCATCGGCTTACCTCCTTACTCTCTAAATTTTTACGATAAAGCATTAGCTCCGGCAACGATCTCAGTCAATTCCTGAGTAATCGATGCTTGTCTTGCTCGGTTATAAGTTAATGTTAGTGATTCAATCATTTCATCAGCATTGTTCGTAGCACTGTCCATCGCCGTCATTCGAGCTCCGCTCTCACTTGCTTTGGCGTTCAGCAACGCGCTATAGATTAAAGTCTCCGCATAGCGTGGAAGCAATGATCCGAGAACCTCCTCAGCAGATGGTTCAAACTCGATAAAAGCAGATAACTCGCCACCTTCAGCCTCATCTAAATCTGTTAATGGCAGAAGCTTTTTCTCGGTCGGTAATTGGCTAATCGTACTGATAAATTCATTATAGTAAAGATAGACTTCATCAAAAGTTCCTTCCGCATACATCTTAACAACACGGTTCGAAATATTTTTGATCTCCGCAAAGGTTGGCGAATCGGATAGACCAATGACTTCACCAATGATTGGGTATTCGCGGCGTTTAAGAAAGTCGCGACCCTTCTTACCGATAACGAAAATTTCATACTCTGACGCTGACCGATGGCGGCCGGCAATCGTCTGCACTAACTTACGCAAAAGATTGGAGTTATATCCGCCGGCAAGACCCTGATCCGAAGTGATAACGACATAGCCGGTCTTCTTGACCTCTCGCACTTCAAGTAGCGGATGCGCAACAATATCAATCCGGGATGCGATGGAAGCGATAACCTCGCTCATCTTATCCGTGTATGGACGAGATTCTTCGGCACGCTCTTGAGCACGACGCAGTTTAGCCGCAGCAACCATTGTCATCGCCTTAGTAATCTGTCTCGTGTTCTGAACACTTCTGATTCGTCTTTTAATCTCACGCATACCCTGCATTATTCTACACCACCTTTAGAAAACATACTTTGATGCTTCTGATTACAATTAGTTGGAAGCAACAAAGGTCTTTTTAAAGGACTTAATTGCCTCATTAAGTTTTTCTTCAGTCTCTTTCGACAATTCCTTAGTCTCTCTGATAGCAGTCATAATATCATCGTGTTTTTCACTGAAGAAAGCTTGCATTTCTCTCTCGAAGCGTTTAACATCTGATAACGCAACGTCATCGATAAAACCTTTAACCGCTGCATATAGTGAGAGAACTTGTTTCTCAACCGCCATTGGCTCGTACTGGTCTTGCTTCAAGATTTCCATTGTACGTGATCCGCGCGTTAGTTTCGCCTGTGTATCTTTGTCAAGGTCTGAACCGAATTGTGAGAAGGCTTGCAACTCACGGTATTGAGCCAAATCAAGACGCAGTGTACCGGCAACCTTTTTCATCGCCTTAACTTGCGCTGAACCACCAACACGAGATACTGAAAGACCAACGCTGACCGCCGGACGCATTCCTGAGTGGAATAGGTCTGATTCAAGGAAAATTTGACCATCTGTTATCGAAATAACGTTAGTCGGAATATATGCCGAAACGTCGCCGGCTTGAGTTTCAATAAACGGTAAAGCTGTCAGTGAACCGCCACCACGCGCGTCACTAAGTTTCGCCGCACGCTCAAGAAGTCTTGAGTGCAAGTAGAAAACGTCTCCCGGGAAAGCTTCACGGCCCGGTGGACGGCGCAGTAATAGTGAAAGCTCACGATAAGCAGCCGCTTGTTTTGTCAAGTCATCATAAACAACTAAAACGTGCTGCCCTTTATACATGAAATACTCACCCATTGATACGCCTGCATATGGAGCTAAGTAAAGTAGCGGTGCAGGTTCAGATGCACCTGCGGTAACTACGATTGTATAGTCCATAGCGCCTTTCTTGCGAAGTACTTCAACAACGCTCGCAACGGTTGATTGTTTTTGACCGATAGCCACATAGATACAAATCATATCTTGACCCTTTTGGTTAATGATTGTATCGATTGCGATAGCTGTCTTACCGGTCTGACGGTCACCAATTATAAGCTCGCGCTGACCACGGCCGATTGGAACCATTGAATCGATTGCTTTGATACCGGTCTGCATTGGTTCGTGTACCGACTTACGGTCGATAACACCGGGTGCAGGCGATTCGATTGGACGGAAATGCGGTGTATCGATCGGTCCTTTACCGTCAACCGGCTGACCAAGCGGGTTCACAACTCTTCCAAGTAACGCTTCACCTACCGGAACCTCCATGATCCTGCCTGTACGTTTAACTAAGTCGCCTTCACGGATATCAGTATAAGGTCCGAGGATAATCGCACCGACGTTATGTTCCTCAAGGTTCTGAACCATGCCCATCACACCGTTCGCAAACTCCAATAGCTCACCGGCCATTGCGTTTGCTAAACCGTGAATACGAGCAATACCGTCACCAACCTGGATAACCGTACCAACCTCAGATACCTCGATCTTCGATTCATATGCCTCTATCTGCTTTTTGATTAGCGAGCTGATCTCTTCAGGTCTAATACTCATATTTTCACCCCTATTTTTAAACTCGCGATGTAGTAATCGTTCTTTTCATCACATTTAATTTCGTTTTAAGACTTCCATCATATACCTTATCGCCAACATTGATTACAATGCCGCCAATGATCGATGGGTCGATCACGTTTTTTAGACGGATCTCTTTACCATATTCTTTAGCCAAAGATTTGCTAAGCTTCTCTTGTTCCCGGGCACTAAGCTCAGTTATTGTTCTGACCTCAACCCCAATGATTCCGCGATCATCATTCGCCAGTTTCGTGTATTCACTAAAGATGTTCGGAAGTTCGTTCTGGCGGTGATTGTCAATCAACTGCATGAACAGATTTTTCGTGATCGAAACAATGTTCGCGCCCACGCTGTCCGCGATAATCTTCTTTTTGTCGTCAGCGGTAATCTGCGGGTGATTAAGGAAATTCACAATCGCCTCATCTGCATACACAGTATTTATGATTTGCTCTAAATCCTGCTCTACTCGTCCTAATTGCTTGCTCTCTTTCGCAACTTCAAATAAAGCTTTAGCATAACGTTTAGCAGCTACACTCTCACTCATTGAATCTCTCCTACTTCCTTGATCATCTCATCAACGAAGGCAGCTTGCTGTTTAGAATCCAGCTCCTTGCCAATCATTTTCGATGCGATAAGAACTGATAGAGAGCCTATCTCATTCTTAAGCTCAGAGACAGCTTTTTCTTTTTCGTGCTGAATATCCAACGCTGCTTGTTCTTTGAGTCGTTTAGACTCAGTCTTCGCTGCTGCGATTAAGTCGTCTGCTTGTTTAGAACTGGAGACATGTGCTCTTTCAATAATCTCCTGAGCTTCTTGTCGAGCTTGTTGAAAGTTTTCCTTCTGCTCTAATAATATTTTTTCTGCTTCAAGCATGTTCTTTTCTGCACTAGTAATTTGCTCGGCAATTCGTTCTTGGCGCTTCGTCATTAAACGTGCTAGTGGACCGAAAGCAAATTTCCACAATAGCAAAAATAGTACAATGAAAGTTATTATCTGGAGAAGGAAAGATCCCCAATTTATTGTCATAATATTTTCACTCTCCTTCCTCTATTAAAGGAAGGCAGGGCTAATTCCCTGCCAAGATACTATTTTTAAGCATTTAATAACATAAACGCAATAACAACTGCGATGATAGGTAATGCCTCGATCAAACCAACACCGATAAACATCGTTGTTTGAAGAACACCACGTGCTTCCGGTTGACGAGCGATACCCTCAATTGTACGACCGATAACTAAACCGTTACCAATACCTGCACCAAGTGCTGCAAGCCCAACTGCCAATCCTGCTCCTAAAAGTCCCATCCCATTTCCTCCTTTTATAAGTGATTTATATAATAGTATTTATTAATAATAAGTATATTAATAAATTTTAAAACCGATTAATGCGCGTTTATAACGATTAATGCGCGTCTTGAATCTTTTGAGAAATATAAACCATGGTTAATATTGTAAATACATAAGCTTGAATTGAACCAACAAAGATACTGAATGCTTGCCAGACGATTAACGGGAATACCCCAAAAACTCCGAGCATCATAATAACGCCGATCAGTACCTCCCCGGCAAAAATGTTGCCGTAAAGACGCATGCCCAGCGTAAGGAATTTTGCTATCTCCTCAATAATATTCAGCGGTAACCAGATTAGGTATGGCTCAAAATAATGCTTCAAGTAAGCTTTACCACCACGATATCTCACGCTTAAAATGTGTGTCAGCAAAATCATTGATAGTGATAACGCGAGTGTAACACTCATATCCGCAGTCGGTGATTTCCACCAAGCAACCTCAACAACTTTCTTATCATGATGCATCATAGTAGATGCGTCAATCATCTCTTGGGAAACGATTTCTTGACCCCAGATTACAAGTGGTTCTTCGTGTACTGTCATGAAGTTAAACGGCAGACCGAGTAGGTTACCAATCCAGATAAAGAGAATTAATGTTAACCCAAGGAAGATAAATTTCGCTCCCTTTTTTAGTCCGATGGTAGAGCCGATTATTCCATAAACGAAATCGACTATCCACTCGAAAACATTCTGTATTCCTGTTGGCACACCTTCCTTAAGTTTTCTGGTCGCGAAAAAAGCGAGCAGGAAAACAATAACCGCTGTTACGATACTCATAAGTGAAGTTGATAGGTTAAACTCTAACCAAGGTAACCCCGGCGGTGCCCAGACAGGTTGAATATGGTTCAAAGCTTTCACTCCTTTCTCTCTATTTTTTCCCTTTTTCTAATATACTATCCACAACTGTTACCAGTTGAGCAACGAAAAGCCCAATAATTGTTGAATAAATATTGAAGTACTCCGGAAATTGCATAGCTACAAGAACAACAAGTACAGAGAGTGCAATTCTCGTTAGCATACCGGTCGAAGCGTACCTCGGTTTCTCATCCTCACCAATCTTTACGGCAACTTCACCCAGCTTGTCAACCTTGCGAGCGGTGTAGAGCATGTTAATCAGGCTGACCGCACCACCAATCACGAGACCGGCAAAAACCTGATAATAAGGTGTAAAAACCCCAATTAAAAAAATAAATAATAAAATAAATGTGTACCGTTTAATTCTAGCAACTTTTATTTTATAATTCATTAGTTCATTCAAGGCATGTCAATCCTCTAAATATTTTTTTACTATCTTGGTTACAGAAAAGACTCCTGCTGTAAGACCGAGTAGCAGTCCACAGATCAAAAATAGCGGTGCTGTCGTAAAAGTTGCATCAAGTTTGTTCCCCAGCCATATACCTATTAGCGTAAAAACCGCTAAATCGATGCTAATCACACTGACCAAAGCCACTGCGTGCCAAGGATTTTCCCGATCAACTCTCATTATATTTCACCAACAGGTTTCCTTTTCCTTTCTTATATATACCAATTGACAGTATATCAAAAACCTTTTCAGGTTAGCAACAAAATTTGCGATATTTTTTATTGATGCCAGACACCATGTCCAAGTTGTGACGATGTTCACTGAGATAAGCGCCTTAATCGACAACTTGAGCCCAAAGATTAGCCGCGGAAGTGTTTAACCAGAATGTCAGCAATACGACCTGATGCCTTACCATCTCCGTAAGGATTAACCGCTCGCGCCATCCGATTATAACTTTCTGAATTGCTTAGCAGCTCGTTAGCGTTTAAGTAAATCTGTTCCTCGTCAGTACCGACAAGTCTTAACGTTCCTGCCGCCAGCCCTTCCGGTCGCTCAGTCGTATTCCTAAGCACCAGTACCGGAACACCAAATGATGGCGCTTCCTCCTGCAAACCCCCGGAGTCTGTCAGAATTAGATGAGCTCTCGCTTCAAAGTTGTGGAAATCCACAACATCAAGCGGTGCAATTAAATTGACCCGTGGATCATTGCCTAAAATCGCTTGCGCCAGTTCCTGCACCCGCGGATTTAGGTGAACGGGAAAGACAACACGGATATCCGCGTGCTCATCGACAACTCGCTTGATCGCACGAAAAATGTTGGCCATCGGTTCGCCGAGATTCTCGCGGCGATGCGCTGTAACAAGGATTAGCCGATTAGGCTTAATTGCCTCCAGTATCGGGTGGGTGTAGTCTTGGCGAACGGTTGTCTGAAATGAGTCGATCACCGTGTTGCCTGTCACGTGGATTCGGTCAGCGCGCTTGTTCTCGGTAAGTAGGTTCTCCTTTGCCGGCTCGGTTGGCGCAAAATGAATATCTGCCAACACGCCGGTTAGTTGCCGGTTAGCCTCTTCAGGAAACGGCGAGTATTTGTCGTACGTTCTTAATCCGGCCTCTACATGGCCAATCGTTATCTGCTGATAAAATGCCGCCAGACTCGCCAAAAAAGTCGTACTGGTATCACCATGCACAAGAACGATGTCAGGCTGAACTTCCTTGATAACCTTTTCTAAACCGATTAGAGCGTTGACTGTGATATCAACAAGGCTCTGCTGAGGCTTCATAATATTAAGGTCATATTGCGGAACAATCCCAAAAACATCGAGCACCTGGTCAAGCATTGCTCGATGTTGCGCTGTAACACAGACAATACTTTCAAAGTCTTCATTGCGACGTTCCAATTCCTGCACGACCGGGGCCATTTTGATTGCCTCCGGCCTTGTGCCGAAAACTGTTAAAACCTTAATTCTTCGCTTCATAAATATACTCCTATATATTCCTATGTATTAGACACTTAAATAAGTAAGTGTCTGTCATAATTCTAATCCATGATGCTACGCTATTCCTAACGTAAGCAGCAACACTAATAAAGCGGAAAGCGTGCAGTCAGAGCAGCAACCCGCTTGCTACAATCCGCCAATACCTGTTCATTGTCCGGATTCTTAATCGCTGTTTCAATCAACTCAGCAATCTCATCCATTTCCGCTAATCCCATTCCACGCGTCGTAACAGCAGCCGTACCGACACGAATACCGCTCGTTACAAATGGGCTTTTCTCCTCAAACGGAATCGTATTTTTATTGCAAGTAATACCAATCTCATCCAACAGATGCTCAGCATCCTTGCCGGTAGTGTTCATGTTGTTTAGGTCAATTAATATCAGATGGTTATCAGTGCCACCGGAGACCAGACGGAACCCACGTTTAATTAGCTCGTCTGCCAGGTGCTTGCTATTCTCAATAATCTTAGCCGCGTATTCCTTGAACTCCGGCTTAAGCGCCTCACCAAAAGCAACTGCCTTAGCCGCGATAATATGCATGAGCGGGCCGCCTTGGATGCCCGGAAAAACTGCTTTGTCAACTGCGCGCGCATACTCCTCCTTGCAAAGAATCATCCCGCCACGCGGACCACGCAAGGTTTTGTGCGTAGTCGTCGTAACAAAGTCCGAGAACGGTATCGGGTTCTGGTGCAGCCCCGCCGCAACCAGTCCTGCGATGTGCGCCATATCGACCATTAGATAAGCGCCCACTTCATCAGCAATCTCGCGAAATTTGTCGAAATCAATCGCACGCGGATATGCGCTGGCACCGGCAACAATCATTTTAGGCTTGTGTTCAAGAGCGAGAGCGCGAACTTTGTCATAATCAATCCGCTCCGTATCTTTTTCAACAGTGTAGGATACAAAGTTATAAAGCACACCTGAAAAGTTAACGGGACTACCATGCGTCAAGTGTCCACCATGAGAAAGGTCCATACCGAGAATCGTGTCACCATGGTTTAGGACAGCAAAATAGACTGCCATATTGGCCTGTGCACCTGAATGCGGTTGTACATTGGCATGATCAGCACCGAAAATTTTCTTCGCACGGTCGCGTGCTAAATCTTCAGTGATGTCAACATATTCGCAGCCTCCGTAATATCGCTTACCCGGATAGCCTTCCGCATATTTATTGGTTAGAACAGAACCGGCAGCCTCAAGAACAGCCTTACTAACAAAGTTTTCTGATGCAATTAATTCAATTTTCGAGCGTTGACGCCCAAGTTCAAGTTCAATTGCATCAGCGATTTTCGGATCTTGTTTTCTTAATTCCTCCACTGTAACAACCTCCATTTTTCATTAATTATAATTTATATTGTGCACGCTCGCCGCCAATTAGCTTCGGACGCGTAATTGCCATGATTAAATTCGCTTCACCAATCTTGGTGACGGAGCCTTTGTAGGGGACTGCTACAGGTCTAAGATGCATCCCGATTAAAGTACCACCGATGTCGATGCCGGCATGAGCCTGAATCTGTTCGACAACGATTGGATCTTTAAAAGACCGATAAGCCAGTGCTGCCATCGCACCACCCGCCTCACGGACCGGCACAACCGTAACTTCATTTAGGTTAAACCGGTCAAATGTCGAACGTTCAACAACGACTGAGCGATTGATATGCTCGCACCCCTGAAAAGCTAAGTGAAAGCCATATCTTTCCCGGTAATCAGCAAGAACCTGAAAGATTTCAGCAGCTGCAGTTTCGTTGCCGGCAGTTCCAATCTGTTCACCGATTACTTCGCTTGTGCTGCAACCGATGATTAAAATGTGGTTTTCATTAAGCGTAAATTGATTATAGAGCTCAGCCAATGCTTGATTAAGATCTCGCTCAATCTTATTCATAGGCATACTAATTCTCTTCTCCTAACTCTAGACGACAAATTTTCTCAACACGATCTTGGTGACGCCCGCCTTCATATTCAGATTCTAACCAGATACGAACTATTTCGAGCGCTACGTGTAGGCCGGTTACTCTTCCGCCCAAACAAAGTATGTTGGAATCGTTGTGTTGCCTCGTCATCTTTGCGGTATAGCAGTCATGAACGAGAGCTGCGCGAATTCCCTTAATCTTGTTCGCGGCAATCGACATACCAATGCCGGTTCCGCAGATTAGGATTCCCCGATCAACCTCTTTGCGATTGACTGCTCGTGCTACCGGTACAGCATAATCTGGGTAATCTACAGCAAGAGTACCATCTGTTCCATAATCGACAAATTCTACTCCAAGTTCAATTAACTCTGCCTTAATATGTTCCTTCAGTTCGAAACCACCATGATCTGCAGCAATTGCAACTTTCATATTATTACCCCCTTGTCTAATGTCGAGACTTGATCTTAGAATCAATCTGTTCAAAAACTTGACTCCATTTTTCTGTCTTTTAATTATACATTAATTTGCGTGATAATTGAGCAAAATTGTTTTTTTATATGGTTAATATGGTGCGATTTTCGCTAATTTTATTTCTGCCCTTTGTCAATAAGATACAGCTCGATAAAACGATCAATCGCCTCCGCTATTTCCTGGGCAATCTCTTCATATGTCCGCAGATCGCCGCCAAACGGATCGGTAATATCGATTGACTCATCCTTCAACATCATGATTTTATCAGCAAATTCAGGAAATTGATTGACCAAGAAATGTTTGTGCATCTCAGTCATCGTCAGCACATAGTCTGCCCACCCCAGCAACTCTCGCGTCACACGATTAGAGGTTAGTGAGTATATTGTTGAATCAGCAGCAGCCGGAAAAATCTCCTTAATTATTTCGATCGAGTTCGTTGAATACGGCTCATCTTGCATAGCGAAAATCCCGGCAGACTTAGTTTCCACCAACAAATTCTGTTCCATCGCTTTAGCCCGTAAAATATATTCTGCCATCGGACTGCGACAGGTGTTGCCCGTACATATGAATAAAATCTTGGTCATCTTACTCACTCCTTGCTTGCTCGCCGCTTTGTTAAGGCGATTCATTATCGATACGCCAATGCCACTCTCGGGAACAGCCTCAGCAATTATATAGTCAATCCCTTTTTCGTCAAACTCTCGCAAAGCAGTGTAAAGCACTTTCGCATACGGATAGAGATCGACTTTGCTACCGGCTACAATCCGGTGCACCGCCTCCGGAAATTCATCCGCTCGTTCTGTTAAGGTAAGCATGCCAACGCGTTTACCGGCCGAAGTTTGGTCGAGAAGAAGTTGCCTAAAATCGGTAGTTGGTCGAGTGGAATCCAGTAAAACAAGTTCACCCACCGGTGCATAGTGCTTATATTTAGTACCCGGGGACTTAACCTGAGTAAAATCACCCGCCAAGACCACCGGTCCGATTACCTCAGCCAATTGCTCAAGCGTTACACCACCCGGACGCAGCACTGTCGGAATCGCTGTTGTCATGTCGATTACTGTCGATTCAAGGCCAAGACCGGTTGGACCACCGTCAACGATACCATCGATTCGCCCATTTAAATCAGCATAGACATGCTCTGCTGTCGTTGGGCTCGGTCTGCCGGAACTGTTAGCACTGGGTGCTGCAATCGGAATCCCGGCTTCACGAATTATGGCAAGCGCAATATCATTATCCGGCATCCGAACAGCTACCGTCGGGAGACCGGCAGTAACGTGTCTGGATAGACCCGGTTTGCTATTTAAAACTAACGTCAAGGGACCGGGCCAGAAATAATCAATCAACAATTTACTCTTCTCATCAGGCTCGGTTACAAATTCCAAAATCTGCTCTTTTTGGGCAACATGAATGATTAGCGGGTTATCGGCCGGTCGACCCTTCGCAATAAAAATCTTTTCCACAGCCTCGTCACTTAAGGCGTTGGCACCAAGCCCATAAACGGTCTCTGTAGGAAATGCGATAACCGCACCATTTCTTAGAGCTTCAGCAACCGCCATTAAATCCTCATTTGTCGCAAACTCAGTCATATCAAGTGTTTTCCAGATTTTAGTTATTTTTTGTGTCATTTTCACAATCTACTCCGTCTGAAATATTTTCTTCATATTTAGATAATATTATAGCATGTAATATCATAATTTTCTCCTGTGGATAACCTGTGCATAACTTTTTAAAAATCGCACAGCTACAAGTACTTAGCGATAATTATTCGGGGAATTTCTTGAAAATCAGCAATAATTTTCAGTTCGGTTACACCGCTTTTTTCGATTAATTCAGTTAGCGTTTCGGCTTGATTATAACCTATTTCAAGAGCAATTAAGCCGGGCCTCTTTAAAAACGGCAAGCCTTCGGTAAGCAGTCTTCGATAATAATCAAGACCATCCACGCCACCATCAAGTGCCGAATGCGGTTCGTATAAGCGCACCTCAGCAGCCAGCTCCGCAATCGTTTGGCGAACAATGTAAGGTGGGTTAGATACAATTATATCGAATTGATTCACATCAGATCCGAATGGCACAAACAAGTCGCCTTGCACAAATTTAACATTCGCCGAAAGATTAGCGTTGTTCGCAATTGCTTGTTCCAGCGCGGTGCTTGATAAATCAACAGCTGATACTTGCCAAGCGCTCTTTTCAAGTGCCAGTGTTATCGCAATTGCACCGCTGCCTGTACCGATATCGACGACTTGTAACGAGGCATCACCCCACACAAGTTCAGCTTCAGAAATTAACGTTTCAACGAGTAGCTCAGTTTCCGGTCGCGGAATCAGAACACCGGGTCTCACAGCGAAATCTCGTCCATAAAAGTTCTGAACACCGGTAATATATTGTAGTGGCTCGCGTGTAATTCTCCGCTCAATCAACCTTTTTATCTCCGCGCACTCTTGCTCCGTCAACTCATGCTGCTGATTCAAATAAAATTGCGTACGGTTCCACCCAAAATAAAATGAGATAAGCACCTCTGCATTAAGTGCAGGGTGCTCTATTTGGGCTTTCGTCAGCTGTTCTGTTATATCATTGTAAAACTCGGCAATTTTCATCTAATATTCGCTCCCTGCACCTTGCAAAAGGTCAGCCTGTACCTGTGTCAACAGCGCATCAATTAGCTCATCCAGATCCCCGTCGATGATATAGTCAAGCTTGTGCAGCGTCAAACCGATACGATGATCGGTAACTCGATTCTGCGGGAAATTATAGGTACGAATCCGCTCACTTCGATCACCTGTACCGACCTTCGTCTTACGCTCTAAGTCGAGTTTCTCCTGTTCTTCAGCACGTTGTTTCTCATAGATACGCGCGCGCAGGATCTTCATTGCTTTCTCTTTATTCTTAATCTGCGACTTCTCGTCCTGCATGGAAACCACAATACCGGTCGGCTCATGCGTTAGGCGCACCGCCGACATCGTTGTATTAACACTCTGCCCCCCGGGGCCACTTGAAGCATAAGTATCGACGCGAATATCCTTTTCATTAATTTCAATCTCTACTTCTTCAATCTCCGGCAACACAGCAACTGTTGCGGTCGAGGTATGCACGCGACCTCCGGATTCAGTTTCCGGTATGCGCTGGACGCGATGGGCGCCGCTCTCGTATTTGAGTTTGCTGTACACACCTTTGCCGTAAATCATAAATATAACTTCCTTAAAGCCACCAATTCCCGTACTGTGCGCCTCAATAACCTCCGTGCGCCAACCATTACGTTCAGCATAACGCACGTACATCCGGTAAAGATCACCGGCAAATAATGCCGCCTCTTCACCACCGGCTGCACCGCGAATCTCAACGATAACGTTTTTGGAATCATTCGGGTCCTTCGGCAAGAGCAGGACTTTCAAGTCTTCCTCGAGCCGGTCAGCCTGATCAGATAGCTCATGAATTTCATGCTTAACAAGCTCCGTCATCTCTTGATCGAGCTTTTCTTCAAGCAATGCCTTCGACTCAGCGAGTTCAGCAGTTACTCGTTTATATTCACGGAACTTCTCAACAATGTCCTCAATGTCTGACTGTTCTTTCGAGAATTCACGCAGTTTATTTAAATCATTAACTATATCGGGATCCATCAACCGGGCGTTCAGTTCTTCGTAACGTCTCTCAATCCCCGCTAAACGTGTTAGCATCTCTTCACCTCATAACTAAAATTAAAGCAAGCCTTAGGCCTGCTTAATTTTATTAAAATTCAATTTACAGATTATATTTTTTGTTAAATCTATCAACACGGCCACCGGCATCAACGATCTTTTGTTTACCGGTATAAAAAGGATGACATTCTGAACAAATCTCTACACGTAGCTCATCCTCAACCGAACCGGTTTCAAAGGTATTGCCACACGCACATCTTGCAGTAATAATCTTATAATCAGGATGAATATCTTTTTTCATACACCTTCACCTCTTTCTGCCCTGAATCGTCTGCGAAACAGAGTTCTCTACAATTACAAAAGGTATTATAACCGATTGTATATGATATTACAATAATATTTTTCGCCGAAAGCTTAATTTTAATTGCTATTTAGAAGTGCTCCCAACTGCTCGAGCAATTGTTCATTCGATTTCGTTTCCCGCATTCGCTTAATCATCTGCTCTGCAAAGTCCGGTTGATCAGTCATTAAACGACGCAAATTCCAGACACGTTCGAGGTGGTCTTTGCCAAGCAAGGTCTCCTCGCGCCTTGTTCCAGAGCGCTTGAGGTCAATTGCCGGGAATATTCTCCGCTCAGCTAGCTTGCGGTCGAGATGGAGTTCCATGTTGCCGGTCCCTTTAAACTCTTCATAAATAATATCGTCCATCCGCGAGCCTGTATCGATCAAAGCTGTTGCCAGAATTGTCAAACTACCGCCTTCTTCGATGTTACGCGCAGATCCAAAAAATTTCTTCGGTCGATGCAGTGACGATGGATCAAGTCCGCCTGAGAGCGTGCGACCACTCGTCGGCACAACAAGATTGTAGGCACGAGCCAGGCGCGTGATGCTGTCGAGCAGGATGACGACATCTTTTCCAGCCTCAACAAGACGCTGTGCGCGTTCCAAAACAAGCTCTGATACCTTAATATGGTTCTCCGGCAATTCATCGAAGGTTGAGCTGATTACCTCAGCATTAACCGAACGCTGCATGTCGGTAACTTCCTCCGGTCTTTCGTCGATAAGCAAGATTAACAATTCTATATCCGGGTAATTATTGCTGATTGAATTGGCGATTTCCTTCAAGAGTAGGGTTTTACCGGCTTTAGGCGGAGCGACGATTAATCCTCGCTGACCAAGGCCAACGGGGACCATTAAGTCCATCATCCGAGTCGCTATCCGGTTCGGCTCTGTTTCGAGACTAATTCGCTCAGTCGGATAGATCGGTGTTAGGGCTGGAAAATGTAGACGTTCTGCCGCTAAGTTCGGATTAAGCCCATTAACAGCCTCAACGTGTAACAATCCAAAATATCGCTCATTCTCCTTAGGCGGTCGAGCACGACCGGAAACTAGGTCGCCGGTCCTGAGGTCGAATTTGCGAATTTGTGACGCCGAGATGTAGATATCCTCATCGCTCGGAAGGTAGTTAATCGGCCGCAAGAAGCCAAAACCATCTGCCAAAATATCAAGAACTCCCTCCATGAAGAGCAAACCTTCACTCTCCGTATGCGATTTCAAGATAGCAAAAATTAATTCTTTTTTCTTCATCTTGGCGAAGTTCGGAATATCCAGATCCTTCGCATACTGATAAAGCTCAGTCAACTTCTTTTCTTCTAATATTGCAATACTTAACTCCATATTAGCACCTGCTTTTGTATCATACTCTAAAGCTTATGTATTCCGTTAATGATGCGTACAGTCTTATTGTAAGCACACATCAAAAGTGTCTGTGTTAGGATATGGTCCTCTTCATATTTTACACCATTAACAAGCTCACCATCAGTAACACCGGTTGCAGCAAAGACTGCATTATCGCCCTTAACAAAATCATCCATCAATATGACTCGATCTACATCAATCCCCATCTCAATACAACGTTTGCGCTCTTCATCGTTTCGTGGCATTAGCTTGCCTTGTAGTTCACCGCCTAAACATTTCAACGCTACAGCAGCTAACACACCCTCCGGTGCACCACCAATACCTAAGAGAATATCAATACCCGAGTCGCCATAAGCAGTATTGATCGCTGCGGCAACATCGCCATCGGAAATCAGCTTAACATTTGCGCCGCAGGCCACTACCTCTGCAATCAGTTCGTGATGTCGCTCGCGGTCGAGCGTAATTATAGTTAGTTCGGAAACAGCTTTGCCCAACGCCTCCGCAACACGATTCAAGTTCTCGGTAATGGTAAGATTTAAATCGATGCTACCCGCTGCAGAAGGACCGACAGCAATTTTTTGCATATACATATCGGGGGCATGCAGTAAATTACCATCGTCAGCAATTGCAGCCACCGCTAAGGCATTCGCCAAATTGTACGCCACAATATTTGTTCCCTCAATCGGATCAACCGCGATGTCAATCTTGGGCCCGTAACCCGTGCCCAGCTTTTCACCGATATAAAGCATAGGCGCTTCATCTATTTCGCCCTCGCCAATCACAACAGTTGCATCCATATTTATTTGGTCAAACGCTACACGCATTGCTTCGGTGCCTGCTTGGTCGACGGCGTATTTATCACCTGAGCCGATCCAGTAACCGGCCGCTATCGCAGCCGCCTCAGTTACCCGTACCAGTTCCATCGCAAGACTCTTTTCCAAGTTAAATCCCCCTTAATCCTCACTTACGCGCCAAATATCAGCGCCGAGAGCATGTAATTTGCGCTCCAAATCCTCATATCCACGGTCAATATGGAAAACCTCTCTAATCTCAGTTACTCCATCCGCCATCAAAGCAGCCACCACCATCGCCGCACCACCTCGCAGGTCCATTGCCGTGACAATTGTACCCTCAAGTTTGTGCGGACCCTCAAAAATCGCATTGCGCCCCTCAACACGAGCAACTGCACCCATCCTAATCAGCTCATCGATGTGGCGGAAACGCGAGGTAAAGATTGTTTCCGTAATGACGCTTGTACCACCAGCCTTAACCATCAAAACACTGAAAGGTTGTTGTAGATCGGTCGGAAAACCGGGGTATGGAAGTGTTTTTACATCAACTGCGTTATACTCTGATTGGCCGATAATTCTAACTGAATCATCAAGCTCAATTGCTTCAACACCGATCTCGCGTAATTTAGCAATTAGTGACTCCAAGTGTTTAGGAATTACATTATCAACTATCACATCGCCCGCAGTCGCCGCAGCCATAATCATATATGTACCCGCCTCAATCCGGTCAGGGATGATTGAATGACGGCAGCCGTCGAGCTTTTCCTCACCCTGAATCTTAATTACATCAGTACCAACACCTGTAATGCGAACTCCCATTGAGTTAAGAAGTGTAGCAACATCAACAATCTCCGGCTCCTTAGCAGCATTTTCAATAATCGTCATGCCTTCAGCGCGCGCTGCGGCAAGCATAATATTGATCGTTGCGCCAACACTAACTGTATCAAGATATATTTTGTTGCCAATTAGTTTATCAGCTTTAATTTCAATATAATCCGGTTTGTGCTCGACCTCAGCACCAAGTGAGTTGAAACCCTTAATGTGCTGGTCAATCGGACGGGCGCCAAGATTACAGCCACCGGGCAAACCAATTTTTGCCTCGCCAAACTTACCTAATAGTGCTCCCATCAAATAATAAGATGCACGCAGCTCTCTAATCTTGTGATTAAGCATTGGTCGTGAAACCATATTACGTGGGTCAATCATAATTGTGCCTTTTTTGTACTCAACAATGACTCCCATTTCACGAAGAATTTCAGCAAGAATCACAACATCCTTAATATCAGGCAGGTTATCAATATAAACTACCGAGTCAGAAAGAATTGATGCCGGAATCAGCGCAACAGCACTATTCTTGGCACCACTAATCGTAACCCTTCCGGTCAGTCTCTGTCCGCCTTTGATCATTATTTTATCCATCAAATTCTCCAATCTCTGTCCTTAGGCAGCTGTTAGTGTGATTTCTCCCAATCGGCAAGAAATTGTTCAATCCCTCTATCAGTTAGCGGGTGTTTTATCATCTGTTTAATTACTTTATATGGAATTGTTGCGATGTCAGCACCGGCTTTAGCAGCATCAATCGCATGCATCGTGTGGCGAATACTTGCGGCAATTATCTTCGTTTCAATATCGTGGTACAAAAATATTTGGTTAATTTCATCGATCAGTCTTATTCCATCATGGCCAATATCATCAAGCCTGCCCACAAAAGGTGAAACATAGGTTGCGCCGGCACGTGCAGCCAATAGCGCCTGACTCGCAGAAAAGACCAAAGTTAAGTTAGTTTTAATGCCCTCGCGGTGAAAAATCGAGCAAGCTTTTAAGCCATCCGCGGTCATCGGCAACTTGATTACAATATTCGGTGAGATAGCCGCTAATTCGCGTCCTTCTCTTAACATTTCATCAGCTTTTAAGCCGATTACCTCAGCACTAATCGGGCCATCAACTATTGAGATAATCTCCTCGATAACTTCACGAAAATTGCGCCCCTCTCTTGCGATAAGCGACGGGTTGGTAGTTACACCGGCAATTACGCCAAGTTCGGCCGCCTCAGCAATTTCATCTATATTAGCTGTATCAATAAAAATTATCATCTCTTACCTCCTACGCTTTGCCGTTGCTACCAAAAAGACGAATCTTTTCTTTAACAGCCTTCTTTATTTCCTCACGGCCGGGTCCTAAATATTTGCGCGGATCATAAACCTTTGCATCGTTAGCAAAGATTTCCCGAATCTTATTAGTCATCACAATTTGGTTTTCAGTATTAACGTTAATTTTGCCAATGCCGGCAGCAATCGCCTTTCGAATTGTTTCATCAGGAATTCCCGTGCCACCATGTAACACAAGTGGTACGTCAATCTTGCCACTAACATATTCGATAATATCAAAACGGATATTCGGTTCACCTTTGTAAACTCCATGCGCACTGCCGACAGCCATTGCCAGAGCATCTACGCCGGTTTCCTGACAAAAACGAATCGCTTCAACCGGATCTGCAAGCATTGACTCTTCCTGGGCAACTGTTAAATCATCTTCCGTTCCGGCAATGGCACCAAGTTCACCTTCAACCGAAACACCCATATAGTGTGCGGCTTCAACAACTTTCTTGGAAAGTTCAATATTATCCTGAAGCGAATATTTAGAGCCATCAAACATTACTGAAGAAAAACCGTTCTCCAACAGATGTAGAGCCATCTCATAAGAACCGTGGTCTAGATGAAGTGCGATTGGTATGTCTGTTATTCTCGCCGCAGCTTCAGCCATTGCAATCGTATATTCAAGACCCATATATTTGAGTGCACCTTCACTAACTCCGAGTATCAGCGGTGATCTCTCTTCAGCAGCAGCTTCGACAATTGCCTGCACAAACTCCAAATTATTGATATTAAAATGTCCGACAGCATATTTGCCGGCTTTAGCAGCTTGTAACATATCTTTCATTGAGACTAAACCCATGATCGCTACCTCCTTTTTATTTATAAATTAGCGCATTTCACCGACGCTTCCTTAAACACATTATAACAAATTTCCAAACTGATTAGTTGTACAATAAAGGCGAGGTAAATCGCATTAAAACAGCAGCAAAAAATTAGAGCTTTAATGAAGCCTGAATAAAGTGAATAAATAATGGATGTGGAATATTTGGTCGAGATTTGAATTCCGGATGAAATTGAGTAGCTAAGAACCATGGATGGTCTTGTAACTCAACAATCTCGATTGATTGATCAGCCACAGCATCAGCCGTTATGCGCAAATCATTCTCATTAAAATATTGTCGGTATTTGTCGTTAAAATTAATTGTGTGACGATGTCGCTCAATAATCTCATTCTTTTTATATGCTTGATAGGCGCGTGAATCTTGATTCAGTCTAATTGCATATGCGCCAAGGCGTAGCTTGCTCTCTTCCAAAAAAGTATTTTCACAATTCGGTAGAATCGGGAATATATTCTCAGGCTTAAGATGAAGCTTATTGATTGTATACTCATGTAGAGTTGCCAACAGACCGGTCCCAATACCGAAGAAAGGAATCCTATTTTCGCGTGCATATTGTACTGTAAGGAGATCACCCTCAGAAACACAATCACCAAAGCCACCCGGCAAGATGATTCCATCATAGCCTCCCAGCAAGCGGTCAACACTATTATGCGTTATTTCATCGTTTGAAATCCATTCGATTTTTACTTCGGCATTATTGGCATAACCCCCATGACTTAGCGCTTCCGCAATACTTAAGTAAGCATCATGTAATGCAACATATTTGCCAACCAATGCGATTTTCGTCAGTCTGTTTAGATTCTTGATGTTATTAACTAACTGTTTCCATTCCTTCATATCAGCAGCAGGAAGATTTAACTTAAAATGATTGACTACATATTGGTCAAAGCCTTGCTCCTGCAAACGGATTGGAACTTCATAAAGGGTGTCAACATCGCGATTTTCGATAACCGCTTCTTTTTCGATATCACAAAACAGAGCCAGTTTATCCTTGATATCATCAGTCAAAGGATGGCTCGTGCGACATACAATTATATTTGGTTGAATACCAATCGAACGTAGTTCTTTAACACTGTGTTGAGTAGGTTTCGTTTTAAGTTCGCCGGCAGCTCCAATATATGGGATCAGCGTTACGTGAATATAAATTACATTTTCGTTGCCTAAATCTTTTTTCAATTGACGAATCGCCTCAAGAAACGGCAAACTCTCGATATCGCCGACCGTTCCGCCAATCTCCGTAATTACAACATCAGTTTCCGCGTCGGAAGCAAGAACGCGTTCTTTTATCTCATTCGTAATATGCGGAATAACCTGTACCGTGCTACCTTGGTACTCGCCACGTCGTTCTTTGTTAATTACTGCAGAATATATTTTCCCGGTTGTAATATTATTATTGCGATTTAAACTGTAGTCGATGAAACGCTCGTAGTGGCCAAGATCGAGGTCGGTCTCTGCACCATCATCGGTGACATAAACTTCGCCGTGTTGGAAGGGACACATTTTGCCGGGGTCGATATTGATATAGGGGTCAAATTTCTGAATCGTAACCTTTAACCCGCGATTCTTTAGCAATCTGCCAAGGGATGCTGCCGTGATGCCCTTTCCCAAAGATGATACAACTCCTCCTGTTACAAATACATATTTCGTCATCATTATCGCTCCCCATCATATTATTTGTGTCCGTGTTTAGAATGATTGCTCTTTTAATAAAAAAACAGAAGCCTCACCCTTCGCAGGGGCTTCTGTATAACTTCACTATATTACGACATTTTTTATCAAATTTAAAATCTATTGCCCGTAATTAATTTTACTAGAGAGTGTAATTAATTGTCAAGGATAATATAGGTGGGCTTATTGGTAAATTTAAGCTTCGTCGTCCTCTTCCTCATCGATATAATATATCTCATCATCGCTGACATCCTCATCGTTGTCGTTTTCAAAATCTAAATCATCGTCGATAATTTCATCTAGATCATCAGCTAATTCATCAGCCAGTTCTTCATCCAATTCTTCACTTAGTTCTTCATCAAGATCCTCTCCCAAATCTTTTTCAAGAACTTCATCGAGATCTTCATCGAGAACTTCGTCGAGATCTTCATCTCTTAACTCGTCATCAATTTCAAGGTCATCAGTTTCGTCGTCCGCATCCTCATCAATATCATCAATTGCATCTAATTCATTTAGTTTATAGGCTTTGCTCGCCTTCTTAGCCTTTTTCGGAACAATCGGCTCCTCATCGAGTAGTTCGATTATCTCTTCGTCATCATCCTCAATATCGCGTGCGTGGAGAATCTCATCAGCTTTTGCGACTGAGTACCAGCTTTTTAGCGCCCATTCGTTTTTGCCCAGATGAAGAAAGCGACCGTCAAGGTTTAGTTCTGTGTAAAGTTGCGGCAAAACATCGTATAATTTCTCACTGCTTATCTGTTTAATTTTCTTAATCTCATCCGCAAGTTGGTTGAAGTGAAAAGGATTCTTCGTCTCTTTGAAAATCTGATAAGCCAGTTCAATCGTTGCCAATTCTTTTACATGATCTTCGTCAAAATTATAGATTGTATTCGCCACCATTCAACACGTCCTTCCCTATAATCATTAAATTATTTATCTTTTTATTTAAACAATTTTATTCATTTTTCTATCACTGTCAAGTGCCAAGTGTTACTCACTAAATTTATAATTAATTGTGAGTTGGTAACTACCAACTTGTTCACCATTAATTTTTAAATTGTAAGCTGCTCTCAACTTTCCACCACATTGATTGGTGCTGACTTCAACCGACTCCGTCTCTGTTTCAATCGCGAGTGCACCCACCTGAGTTTGATACCGGCAAAAGTCAATCAGCTCTTGCCTAAAAACGTTTTTGGCATTAACAGCACCTGTCCTAATTACAGTAATCTCTAACGGTTCTTGATTCAACCAGCTAACTGTTGTCATAATCGGTTGCTTGGTGTCGGCTTCAGTTTCTTGATATTCTAAATATTGTGTGTTATCTCTAATGTAGAAATTGCCACGGTGACACTCATTTATCTGTTCGCGGTCCTGATTCTCGTAATCAATAATTGTTTTTATTGTTATGTCAGTAACCCTCATCATTACTTAAGTACCCCTAACAAAATTTCGCGTACCAATTTGGCAGCCATTGCCGAGGTCTGATCCGCAACATCATATGGCGGACACACTTCAACGATATCCGCGCCTACTATATTACAATCAGCGGCTAAAATCTCATGCACAGCAGCAAGTAGCTCATTCGATGTAATACCACAAGCCTCAATCGTCCCGGTTCCCGGCGCATAAGCCGGATCAAGCACATCGATATCAATCGTTAGGTAAATTGGTTGATTAGGTTTATGTGAAAGAACTTTTCTCAACGGTGTCAGCACTTCGTATGGGTAGAAGTTGGTATTTTCGCGGGCATAGGCGAACTCTTCTCCGGTGCCGGAACGAATACCGAATTGATAGATGTTCGTACCGCCGATAAGCTCCGCCGCTTTGCGCATTGGTGTAGCATGCGAGAGAACCTCACCCTCGTAGTCTGTTCGCAAATCTGCATGGGCATCAATATGAAAGATGATAAGATCCGGATATTTATGATATAGCTCACGAATAATCGGCCAACTGACCAGGTGCTCACCACCAAGACCAAGTGGGAATTTGTTATCATACAACAGTTTGCGAACATGGTCAGCTATTAGGTCGAGGCTTTTGGCGGCATTCCCAAATGGAAGCGGGATATCACCGGCATCAAAATACTTAATCTCAGCAAGTTCACGATCAAGATAAGGGCTATATTCTTCGAGCAGAATCGACATTTCACGAATTTTTTTCGGACCGAAGCGTGAACCCAATCGAAAACTGCTCGTAAAGTCCATCGGCATACCGAAAATAACAGCATCGGCCGAATCGTAATTAGCGGTCGACCCCATAAAAATATTTCCGGAATAGGCATCGTCAAATTTCATCTTTTCTGCTCCTTTCTGTTTTTATTATCTATTATTATTAAATCGTTCATTACTAAATAATCTAATCCATTGTACATGCTGTTGCCTGACTTAATCAATTGTTGTTTAATCCTTTAACAATTCTTCGACAAATTTCGGCAATACAAAGGCAGCCTTATGTAGCTCCTTCGTGTAATATTTAGTCGATAATTCTGCAATTTCCGCCTCGGAAACATTCAGCGGATCATACTTTTTCGAGCCAATCGTGAAGCTCCATAGGCCACTCGGATAAGTCGGAATACTTACCGTATATAATCTCGTAATTGCGAAAAGCGATTTAATATCTCTAAAAACACGTTTGATCAAGTCTTGATTAAACCATGGCGATTCAGTCTGGGCAACCATTATTCCATCTTCCTTAAGCGCACCATACAGCTCCTCATAGAAGCTCTTCGCAAAGAGGCCCTCCGCCGGACCAATCGGTTCCGTCGAATCAACAATAATCACGTCGAACCGGTTTTGGTGGTCGCGAATAAATTTAATTCCATCACCGACCATCAGTTTCACACGCGGATTGCCGGTTAGCGCACTTGCAATCTCCGGTAAATATTCGATAGAAGTATCAATTACGCGTTGATCAATCTCCGCAAGAATCGCTTCTTGCACTGAACTATGTTTAACAATCTCACGTATTGCACCGCCATCGCCACCGCCGACCACTAAAACCCTTTGCGGGTTAGGGTGGGTATTCAGAGCAACATGCGTTATCATTTCGTGGTAAACAAATTCATCTATATCAGTCGTCATCACCATACCATCAAGCACCAACATCGTGCCAAACTGTTCTGTCTCAATAATGTCGAGCTTTTGATAGTCAGTCTGTTCGCTATGCAAGGTCTTTGAAATTTTTGTCGTAATTCCGTGGTTCTCCGTCTGTTTTTCTGTGTACCATAGTTCCATAATCTATCTCACTTCCTATAAGTAATATCTAAATAACGTCTGTATTATACTTAATAAAGCCTACTGATAGCAATCCTTTTCGCTAATTAATTTTTAACTAACTGTAAAAACGGTAAAGCACACTGCTCTTCCTTAGTGATATAGACTAATTGCTGAAATTTAAGTATAATTGGGGAGCGATTAGTTAGATTTAATTGGCTACGAGACTAGCCCTAAATAAGTTAATAATTCTGAAGAAGGAGAGATCAACTGATGGATTTATATACACTGACGATGTTAGCACTGTTCGCTGTATTAGGGCTAACCGCTTGGGCTCAGTATAAGGTTACAAGCAACTATAAACAATGGTCGAAAATCGGTGTTTCCTCGGGGATGACCGGTGCAGAGACGGCGCGTCTGTTACTGGACAAAAGCGGCTTAGAAAACATTGCGGTTGAACCGGTTGCAGGAACACTATCCGATCACTATGACCCGGTTAAAAAGGTAATACGACTTTCTGAAGGGGTCTATGGCGGACGTTCAATCTCAGCGGTTTCAATCGCTGCTCATGAGACAGGTCACGCAATTCAGCACAAAGAGAAATACAGCATGTTGGTTTTAAGACACAACATGGCTCCGTTGTTAAAGATTACATCAGGGCTTGCGCCAATCTTAATTATTGCGGGAATCGCGTTCAATGCGTTTAATCTGATTGGGCTGGGTGTGGTTTTCTTTGCAACGATTGTACTGTTCCAACTGATAACTTTACCGGTGGAGTTTGATGCATCAAATCGTGCGAAGAGGCTTGTTACTGCAGAGGGAATTATAACCGCACGCGAGAGTGCCGGCGTCAAAAAAGTACTCGACGCAGCTGCATTGACTTATGTGGCAGCTACGCTTTATGCGGCAATTGAATTGATTAGATATATTCTGATTGCGGCTGGGATGCGGAAGCGATAAAATGCTTGCCTTGCCAGGAGTCACGCTTTACAAGTTCGTCGTCGATTGCGTTTAGGACCTCCCATTTTTTCAAAGTCCAGAGAGGCTCGATTAACAGCATAAGCGGTCCATCGCCGGTCAATCGATGAATAACGAGCGATGACGGCAAAATTTCCAGTATATCGACGACCAGTTCAACATATCGGGCGCGACTCATAAATGCGAATTCGCCCCGCTCATATTGTTTAACCAATGGGGTGTTAGCCAGCAAATGCAACATATGAATTTTAATACCCTGAATCGGCAGCTCGGCTACTGCATGTGCGGTCTGTAACATATCCTCCTCGGTCTCACCGGGGAGGTTTAATATTATATGGACGACTATCTCAATGTTGCGCTCATTAAGTGCTGCAACGGCATCGAGAAAACACTGATAATCATGGCCGCGATTAATTTTAGTCAGCGTTGTATCGTGAATCGACTGCAAACCAAGCTCAACTGTGAGCTTGGTTTTCTGATTTAGTTCAGTAAGTAGATCAAGAATCTCCGCTGACAGACAATCCGGGCGCGTAGAAATCGCAAGTCCGACAACGTCCGGTTGTTCGAGTGCTTGGTAGTAATTATCGCGCAGTTGCTCAATGTCACCATAAGTATTGGTAAAAGCCTGAAAGTAAGCAATATATTTAGCGTCCGGCCACTTTTCATGCATTTTGTCGCGCACAGCGATAAATTGTTCATTTAGGCTTGCCTGACGTTCACCGGCGTAATCGCCTGACCCCCGCTCGCTACAAAAAGTGCACCCGCCATAACCGATGCTTCCATCACGATTCGGACAAGTGCAGCCGGCGTCCAGCGAAACCTTGAATATTTTCTCATTAAATTGTTCGCGGTAATAATGGTTTAGCGT
Organism: uncultured Caryophanales bacterium; assembly: GCA_964637775.1. GTDB lineage: Bacteria > Bacillota > Bacilli > Tepidibacillales > Tepidibacillaceae > CAYZPB01. The sequence continues at coordinate 105,111 of CAZWWX010000002.1, read as the reverse complement.
CCGGTACCTTTTGTCTCCCCATCGCATCCGGTTCAACTCCTCTAGCTAAGTTAATTCTATTATCCAATTATAGCAAATCTTTTGATAGTAAAAAATCCCTCCTGACCGCCAGAAGGGATTGTTCATGTTTCGATAATTATTGGTTCATCTCGGCTTGCTCAACACCGGTTCCTGTAACGCGGTTATGCTCATCAAGAAAAACCACACTTGGTTTGTAAGTAACAGCCTCATCATGTTCCATCAAGCCGAATGCCATAATAATCACTTTATCATCAAGCTGTGCCAAGCGAGCCGCCGCACCGTTCAAGCAGATAACGCCACTTCCCGGCGCTCCCTCAATTACATATGTCTCAAATCTTGCTCCATTATTAATGTTTACTACCTGCACCTTTTGGTGCGTGATAAATCCGGCAGCTCTCATCAGATCACGATCGATTGTAACGCTGCCAACATAATTGAGATTCGCCTCAGTTACTGTTGCTCTATGCAATTTTCCTAACATCATCTCTACTAACATCTACTCATCCCCTTATTACCGTATTATCAATCAGTCGTGTCTTTCCAAAGTGGACAGCGAGCGCCACCAGCACATCTCCGCTAACAGCGGCTACCGGTCGCAAACTTGCTGCATCAACCAATTCAATATACTCAATTCGCGCTAACTTGCGCCTTGCTATTGTATCATAAAGTTGTTGCCTAATCACAGCTGAATCTCGTTCGCCGGAAGCGACCAGCGATTCCGCAAGTTTTAACGCTTCATAAAGCGCTAATGCCTGCTCTCGTTCATCGACACTGAGATAGGTATTACGCGAACTTAGCGCTAAACCATCTGGCTCGCGGACAATTGGGCAACTAATTACCTCAATCGGAAAGTTCAGGTCTGCGGCCATCCGGCGGATAACTGCATATTGCTGGGCATCCTTTTGTCCGAAGTAAGCACGGTCAGGCTGAACAATATTAAACAGTTTGCTAACGACGGTTGTCACACCACGAAAATGTCCAGGCCGCGATGCTCCGCAGAGCGTTTCCGTAATACCATAGGTTTCGACATAGGTATTATAGCCATCAGGATATATCTCACTTGCCGGCGGCACAAAGAGCAGATCAACGCCGCATTCAGCGAGCAGGCCGCTGTCACGGTCTATGTCGCGTGGATAGACTGCAAAATCCTCATTCGGCCCAAACTGAGTCGGATTGACGAAAATACTGACCACCACATAATCATTATCGGCCTTAGCCTGCTTAACAAGTGACAAGTGCCCAGCGTGCAGGTAGCCCATTGTCGGTACAAAACCGATTGAACTGCCTAATCCGCGAACTTGATTAATTACAGCCCTTAATTGTTTAATCTCTTCAATTACTTTCATTTCTGTATTTGTTTTCATCCTTGTATTCTCCATAATTTAAATATTGTATTTCTCGCCGACTATTTTTAGTAGCTCTTGATAAACTTCCGGATCAAGCCTTCTTGTATGCTCCTCTGCAGGAAATTCGCCCGCCTGCACCTCATTGTGATATTCGGTAAAAGCTTGCTTCATCTGTTCAGAAAGATTGGCATATTGTTTGACAAAACTCGGTGTGTTACCTTGAAAAAGCCCAAGTAAATCATGGACAACTAAAACTTGCCCGTCACAACCCAGACCGGCGCCGATGCCGATTGTCGGAACGGATAACTTCGCACTAACAATCTCAGCCAATTCTGCCGGTATCAGCTCGAGAACGATTGAGAATACACCTGCTGCTTCTAAGGCGAGCGCATCTTCAATCAATTTTTCGGCTTGAGCTGTCGTTCTACCCTGTACAAAATATCCACCGTACTGATGGACCGACTGTGGGGTTAAACCAACATGCCCCATGACCGGAATGCCTGCAGTAGTAATTGCTTTGATAACCTCGGTGACCTCAGTTCCACCTTCAATCTTTACTGCCTGTCCACCGCCCTCCTGGATCAAACGTCCGGCATTATAGACGGCTTTTTCTACTCCAAGATGTACCGACAAAAATGGCATATCCACCACAACCATTGCTCGTCTCGCACCGCGAGTTACCGCCTTAGCGTGATGAATCATATCTTCCATCGTTACTTGCGTAGTATCCTCATAACCAAGTACTGCAGAACCGAGCGAATCACCTACAAGAATGCTGTCGACTCCACTTTCATCGATTAGTTTAGCTGTTGGATAATCATAAGCTGTAAGCATCGATATTTTCTGATTAGCAGCTTTCATTTTCTGAAAAGTATTTGTTGTAATTCTTTTAGTCATTATCTCTAAGTACCTCCTTCAAGTTAGTTGCTTGTTCTTCATCTATACGCTTCGATTTTAGGGCCAGTTCAATCGTTTTCCGGCCTAATAATTGATAGGTAGCGAGCCAGTCATTCGAGTCAGCTCTCGCAGACTCTTCCACCCCGGACCCTGCCCCCACTTCCCTAAGTGCTGCTATATGTTTCTCAATTGTTCCGATGTCTGCTCGGACAATCGGGCCGGTAAGGGCTAGCTCAGTTCCTTCCTGAAAAACATTCTCAATCGTCTGCCGAACAAGTGGTTCAATGAGTCGTGCCGCATCCGCTCTACTAAAGCCACTTAGCTCTAGCAAGGTCATTCCACCCTCGAGTAAGGTTACTAGATAATTAGAGGTTACAGCAAGAGCTGCATGATAGAGCGCCTTGTTGGCGGGTGAAATTGAAATAATTTTTTTGCTAAACTGCCCTAAAAGGAATTTAGTCTGCATATAAGCTGGACCAGAACCATCTAGTGTTAGGTAAGCATCGTTTAAGGCCACGGCTGCCCGCTCTGGATCAGTAAAGGACATTAGCGGGTGAAGCGAGAGCACTGTTGCACCCAATTCCTTGAGCGGCGTCAAAAGTTCAGAACTATGAACGCCACTTAAGTGGAGGAAAATTTTCTTAGCATAAGGTCTGGTGCTACTTGCTTTAGCTGATTCCTGATATTCCGCAGTTCTACCTAACTGATATAGTTGCTCAGTGACTAGCTCAATCTGATCATCTGGCGTGGAGATTGCTATAATGCTTGATGCTAATACAAGCTCGCTCAGTTCGTGATAGGCTCTACTCTTGGTCAACTCGGCTGCAGTAACTGCTGATTGATAAGTGCGGCTAAAATAACCGCTAATCGGCAGACGCTTATCGTTTAAGAAAATTCCAAAAGCCATTCCCACCTTACCGGCACCGATAAAACCGACTTGCATAAAGCCACCTCCCCAACAAGACTTAGATAAACACTCAGTAGAGTAAACCCCAGAAAAATAAGCTTATAAAAAATAAAAACACCGCCCGGACGAATGTCAAGAAGGTGTAAAATGCTAAAACGTTCTTGATTCTGTCCCTGTCCTAAAGGCTCAAAGCAGAAATGAAGTTTTCAGTATAAATTGTTAATAGAGTAAATCGAAACATTTTAATCTTGGTGCAGTTTAATCTAGATGCAGTTTAATCTTGGTGCAGTCCAACCCGATAGCAAAGCTACGATTGATACCGCCAGTGTTAAGATATCATATTCGGTCATTTTTTTCAATATTTTATTACCTGAAAACTATATCGAAGACAGGAAATGCGATATAATAAGAATAGTTTTAAATCTGACTGGGAGTGATGAGATGAGCGGAATATGTGGCTTTATTGACAATCTAAACTTAGCTGAGAAGAAATCCGTTGTTAAAAAGATGAATGAGCGGATGGTTCATCGTGGCCCAGATTGCGATGGTATATCTACCGGTGAGCGATTGGCACTTGCCTACCGTTCGCTAAATCTATCAAATAATGATGCTGAATGTGAATCCCTTATATACAAAGATGGAACGCATACAATCTTGTTTAGCGGACGACTATATAATCTGCCCGAACTAAGCGAGCGGTTAGAGTCGCTCGGCCATAACATTTCCGGTGCTAGCGGGACCGCGGATTTGGCTGCAATAACCGTGCTGGCGGCGTTCCGTGAGTATGGCGCCGAGCTATTTGACTATTTGCGTGGCGTATTCTCCTTTGTTGTATGGGACGAAGATGAGGAACGATTATTTGCGGCACGCGATTTTTTCGGGACAAGACCACTGTATTATGCACAAATTGCTGACGGACTGGTATTTGCATCGGAAATCAAAAGTTTGCTTGAACATCCGGCAGTTACGAAAGAATTCAATCAAGACGCACTGGCAAGCTACCTATCATTTCAATATTCTGTGTTGCCGGAGACTTTTTTTAAGGGAATCTACCGTTTGGAGCCGGCACATTATCTTATCTTTGAGAAGGGAACGATAACGAAGGAGCGTTATTATGACTTCGATCTCCATAATGCAGCTAATGATAATACTACTTTAGAGGAATGGAGCGACAGAATTGAAGCTGCTGTACAAGAATCGATTAGGTTACATGCATCGAGTGCTGTCGAAGTTGGTTCGTTTTTGTCGAGCGGTGTCGATTCGAGCTATGTTGCTGCATCTTTTGGTGGCAAAAAAACATTCACCGTCGGTTTTAGCAACGAGATCTATAACGAAAGTACTGCGGCTAAGGCTTTAGCAGATAAAATTGGGATTGATAATTACAGTAAGCTGATTAATCCCGAGGAATACTGGGATATAATCCCGCATGCGCAATATTTAATGGACGAACCGTTAGCCGATCCGGCAGCGATCGCCCTGTATTTTGTTAGCCGATTAGCGGCTGAACAGGTAAAAGTCGTACTGTCGGGCGAGGGTGCAGACGAATTTTTCGCCGGTTACAATATCTATAAAGAACCACTAAGTTTAGCGCCGATGAAGGTTCTACCGCGTTCTCTTCGGGTGGGATTAGGTAAACTTGCGAGTTCACTGCCTTTCCGGATTAAGGGCAAAAACTACTTGATTCGTGCTTCTAAAGAGTTAGAAGACCGCTTTATCGGTAATGCGAATATTTTCTCTGAAAGCGAGCGCCGGCAAATTCTTTGTGACGCTTCAATTGATAAATATAGTAACCGCGAAATTACAAGCCCTTTCTATGACCGTGTAAAAGGATTAGACGATGTAAGTAGAATGCAATATATTGATGTCAATCTATGGATGGCGGGCGATATTTTGCTAAAAGCTGACCGCATGACAGCCGGTAATTCGATTGAAGTTAGATCGCCATTTCTCGATATTGAAGTTGCTAAGCTTGCCGCGACACTTCCCCTACACTATAAAGTCTGTCGGGAAAACACTAAGCTCGCTCTACGTAATGTAGCTAAACGCAAACTTGATATTAGTGTAGCGAATAAACGCAAGCTCGGTTTCCCTGTACCAATGAGGGTCTGGTTACGTGAAGAAGAATATTATCTAAGAGTAAAAGATTTATTTAGCAGCGAGTTAGCAGGACAGTTCTTCAAAGTAGAACAGTTGCTTTTGCTTTTAACCAATCATTATAATAGAATTACAGATAATAGTCGTAAGATTTGGACCGTTTATAGCTTTTTAATCTGGTATCAAGAATATTTCGTGAAAAGATAAGAGATATTGGCAATCAGCAATACAAGGAGTGAAAGAAGAGATGGATAAAAAAAATAAAAGAACGATAAGTCGTCGTTATCAGTCAGATGATCGAATTCATGCACATACGGATGCTGATGGAAATGTTCGTTTTCATACGCACAGCCATTCACATGACCACACGCACGAACATGAGCATACACATGAACAAGACCATGTACACAGCCATTCACATAGCCATGGACATAGTCACGGTCATATGCATACCCACACTGAGACCAAAAGGGTCTTGAACCGTTTATCAAGAGCGAGCGGCCACTTAGATGCTGTCCGCAAAATGGTCGAAGAAGGCCGGGATTGTAGCGAAGTTCTAATCCAATTAGCAGCAGTTATATCTGCACTAAACAGTACCGGCAAAGTAATCCTTAAAGACCACTTGTCTCACTGTATCGTTGACGCCGTTGCATCAGGAGACCAAAAGCCAATCGATGATTTAACATCTGCAATCGATACCTTTATTAAGTAGTTCAAAAATATTGATTTATTATATACAAAAAGCTACCGGGAGAACCTAGTAGCTTTTATTTGTTGCGATAGGCGTGCATGATTCTCGGCACGACCTGTTTTTTACGGGAGATTATATCCTCTAGGAACTGGCCATTAGTCACCTTGCCTTCAAAAGCTGCGGATAGCAGTTTCTCACTCTCCGTGTAATAGAAAATGTAAGAACCGTTCTTGATAATATCCGTAACTAACAGCAAGGTCAGATAATAGCCCTTGTCTTGATGCAAAGTCTTAATGTATTCAGCCAGGGCATCCTTACGCTCACTTAGTTCAGTGGTGTCGAGGGTAAATATCTGGGAAACTCCAACCCGGTTGTTCCCAAGCATAAATTCCTTAAAGTCTTTATGAAAAATCTCTTGTTCACTGTAACCGGCAAGCGAAGTGCCGGCACTGAACATCTTCATCGTATATTCCTCTATATCGAGGTCTAGGATATTATTCAAATCAATAATCGCATCCTTATCATCCTCCATCGCCGTCGGTGAATTAAGGGCAAGCGTATCGGAAATAATCCCTGATATCAGGAGTCCCGCAATTTCATATGGTATCTCTATACCTTGCTCAACAAACTTACGATAAACAATCGTGCAGGTGCTGCCTAACGGTATGTTGGTAAACTTAATCGGTAGGTCTGTCGCGATATCGCCAATTTTATGGTGATCAACAATTTCCACGATCTCCGCCTCTTCAATGCCAACGGCACTTTGGCCGATCTCGTTATGGTCGACGAGGATTACTTTTTTGCGGCGAGGGTTGATAATTTCTGTTTTGTTGACAAATCCAATATACTTGCCTGCCTCATTAACGACCGGATAGTTTCGGTGATTACTGGTTAAGATTTCTTCTTTCACATCAGTCAAGTAATCACTCTCCTGAAATTGGATTATCGGGTTATTCGTGATAATCGTCTTTATAAAATTAGCTTGATTGATTAACTTAGCCGTTGTATATGTATCAGTTTCCACAGAAACAACCGGAACTTTTTGTCCCTCAGCCAGTTCAATTAGGTGATCAGGAATCGTCCTACCACCGGTGATAATAATTAATTTAGTCTGCTGTCTAATCGCTTCCTCAATGATATTATAGCGATCACCTACAATGATGATGTCATATTTTCCAAGTTCCGCCAACACACTTTCAGCATAATAGGCAATAACAGCTATCCGACCGGCAATCTCCCGGTCTTCACCTGTGATAATCCGACCATTAAGCGCTTCAATTATATGTGAAATCCGCGTATCAAGATGCGAAATATTGCCAATCATCTGCCCCATAGCAATATCTTTCATCGTCACTATGCCAAGAATTTCGTCTCGTTCATTTACAAGCGGAACCGTTTTTATATTGTCATCAGCAAACATCCTAAATATTTCATAAATCGAACTGTCAAGGCTCTTGCCTTCAACATATTCCAGGCGAAGGTCACGCAACTCAGTCTTTACATTTTCAATAATGCGCGGAGCTTCCACATCAAAGTAGCCCAAAACAAACTCGGTCTCGCGATTAGGCGAGCCCAGTGCAACCGGCTCAGTATTTTCACCAATCTGATTCTTAAAACAGGAAAGTGCTATTGCTGAAGCAATTGAATCCGTGTCTGGATTTTTATGCCCAAAAATTAATGTAGCCACGCTCTAATCACCTCACTCTACGGAAGTCAATCATCCCATTAGCAATCGTATTATATTCATCCTCACGTAGATAGTCACTATCTTCCAGCAGATAACTATTGTTCAACAAATCTTGCAAATAAAAACTTGAACAATAGATTAGTTTTCGACTATAGTCCAACTCCACAAAGTCAGTCGGACGAATACGCGCCGGATTTTTACTAAAGTAACCAATCCCCGCTTTTTCCAATAACAGGTAAATAAACTGCGAACAAAACATGATGTTTTCTCTGCGACCTGTTGCTTGCCAGCCAATATAGTTATAGGAGCTACCTTCCTCGTTGATGCGCCTAACTTCTTCTAAAATAAATTCCTTCTGCTCTCTCGTTACCGGTAACTTATAGATAATCATATTAGCATCCGGCTTCTGAAAGAAATAACTAATTTTCTCCGGATTAAGTCCCGGTCGGTTGATGTGTCCACCGCCATTATAACTGATAATAGTTTCCAGTTGCGGATCGAATGAGAGCGAAATATGTGCGTGAGTTCTTTTTGTATGGAAACTCGCAACCTCGGAAGCCGGAGTACCTGTGCTTGATAGAATTAAATAAATATAGCCATCATTTAAAGTCTCTCTCGCCTTAATAAAATAATCAGTTGCAAGCGAGTTTCTATTTCGATAGACAAAAGGATTATGTCGCGGTATATCAGCCAGCGTCAATAATAAATCGACAAGGATATTTTTGCGAACATAGTTTACAAATCCTAAATGGCCAAAATCATATAGCACTGCATTAAGTCTCTCAGAAAACATAATTCCATCCGACAATAACGATAACTGTTGCAGGTACATTGGTTGGGTCGCAAAGATAAATTCCATCGGAAAATCAATTATACTTTCGCCGTCATAACTAATCTTAGTCTTGGTATTACTATTGATATATAGTTGTTTAGTCGTAAACTGTAATAGGTGTGAGTTGTTAATCTTTTCACCACTACGTAACGCGCGCATAATGTATAATGCCTCAACGCTTGGACAACTCTTAACCAAAGTTACAACAAACAAGTTCTCAGCGCCCGCTGATATCGGTTGAATCTCTAAATACAGTGCCTTGCCGCTAAACTTCTCAACATCTCCGCGGAGGTCAAGATTGAACGTCTTCTCCTCTACTATCTGCCGCATTCTTATGATATTGTTCGCGATTGCGGATAAGTTCCTCTTTGTGCGATCAATAATGCTATCGGCATCCATGAGATAGCCAATCTGAACGCTCTTCTGAAAATAGCGATCATTAACAAAGCTTAGTTGTACCGGCTGGTACTGCTCAACATGCGTAAAATTATATAGTTCGCTAATCAATTGCCGGCGATTAAAATAGATGTGCCGGTGCCCTTTGCTACCAACAAAAATAGCAAGCGGAATATCGATGCCGTTTTCTCTCAATAAAGAGATAGTGCGATTAACAATGCGCTTGCGAGCAATTAGTGCAATCCTTTTATATTTTCTTTTTTTGATTAGCGCTATTTTGTCAGCTAAAAACTTATCACTTGTATAATGATAAACCTCAAGATAGTTGTCACTCTCGTTAAAAATTTCAGCTGCTTGGTCTAAGCTTTTATTCAACGATCCACCATCAACTAGCGAATCGTAGATTATTAATGTCTTCATTATCATACCTTCTCTATCTATTTTCGTTTCAAATCCTATTTAAATTTATTCGCTAATTTCTGCGCCTCATCAAGCGTGGTTGCCGGTGCATAAAGAATGCTGCCTTTACCATGCTGATCTTCAATACCGGTCAATTCAACCTGTAAAGATTTTAGACCTGATGAAGAACTTAATTTCCCCACCTCAACAAGATTGCTGTTACCTTGGCCTTCATAAATGGCGCCTTGGTAAACTCCTTTGTTATTGGTAAGAACAAAATTTAATGGAGGTTGTTTGTCAATGCGAAGCGTTCCATAGATCGTATTGCCAGCCAATAGTTTACGTTGCAATTCACCGGCAGCCACAACTGTAATACCAGAATCAACAATTTCGTTATTTTTAACAACTATCCCATCATGTGCTTGAAACACATTAGCATTCATCGTATCAGAAAAGAACACAAAGGTAATAACAAAAGCAACAGCGAATATAAGAATCAATATTTTTCTATTCATGTTAACCTCCACTATAAATTTAAATTAAACCAACTTAATAATTGTACTGTATAAGCATCTTATTCACAAGACACAAGGTTTAGGGAACTAGTCCAATTTGTAATCTGTTACTTGATAAACATAATAATTCAACCAATTAGCAAAAAGTAATGTCGCGTGACTACGCCAATTATTTTCCGGTTTAATCTCCGGATTATTTCCCGGGTAATAATTTAATGGCATTTCAATATCCAGTCCTTTATCTAAGTCGCGCATGTATTCCTCATGTAATGTAATATCATCATATTCAAAGTGACCGGTGATAAAAATCTTATCATTAGCCTTACTGGTAATAATATAAACACCGGCCTCTTCAGATTCAGCAAGTATTAAAAGGTCATCAATTTTCTCTATATCCTCTTTGCGGACCTCAGTATGCCGCGAATGCGGTGAAACAAAGGTGTCATCAAATCCGTTAATCAGAAAAGATTTCTTAACAACTTTGTGTGGAAATACCCCGAACACTTTTGCAGGAAGTTCATGTTTCGGCACTCCGTAAAAGTGGTAGAGCCCCGCTTGTGCCGCCCAACAAATAAACATTGTTGCTGTAACATTTTTTTCGGTATAATCCATAATCTCTTGTAACTCTTCCCAGTAGTCAACATCTTCGAAGTCAAGGTGTTCAACCGGCGCACCGGTAATAATCATGCCATCGAATTTTTCATTCTTAATCGCATCAAATGTTTTATAGAATGAATGTAAGTGGTTAATGTCAATGTTCTTACTAACATGTGATTTTGGATGAATAAAAGTTAGTTCAATCTGAATCATGCTGTTAGAAATCAACCGTAGCAGTTGCTTCTCTGTCTTAATCTTAAGCGGCATTAAATTCAAAATTGCAATTTTAAGTGGACGAATATCCTGCGTTGTCGCCCGCTTTTCTTTCATGAGGAATAGGCCCTCTTGTGTTAATGTTTTATACGCCGGAAACCGCTCCGGAATAATAATCGGCATCTATCTCTCTCCTTGTTAAGTTATCTTTGCGCTTTATTAAGGGCTTGTTCGAAATCAGCAATAATATCTTCGATATCTTCTATACCAACCGACACTCTAATTAAATCCGGATATACTCCGGTTGCATTCTGTTCTTCCTCAGTTAATTGACTATGTGTTGTGCTTGCCGGATGAATAACCAGTGTCCGCGTATCGCCAAGATTAGCAACCAAGCTAGCCAATTTCACATTGTCGATAAAATATTTGCCGGCTTCTCTGCCACCTTTAATTCTAAAAGTCAACATCCCACTTGCACCGTTAGGCAAAAGTTCCTTCGCAAGACCATAGGAAGAGTGGTCCGGCAACAACGGATAGGAAACACTCGCAACAGCCGGATGGTCCTTCAGATAATCGCACAGTTTAAGTGCGTTTTCGCTGTGTCGTTGCATTCGCAATGCAAGCGTTTCTAAGCCGAGATGTAGCAAAAACGAGTTGAATGGACTAATCGTTGCACCAACATCTCGCAGTAATTGAACGCGGGCCTTTGTGATGAAGGCAAGTTTTCCGAAACTTTCTATATAATTAATTCCATGATAGCTTGGATCCGGATTTTCAAGTAACGGAAATTTACCATTATTCCAATTAAAGTTGCCGCTATCAACAATTACACCACCGATGCTATTTCCATGTCCACCGATATATTTAGTCGCAGAGTAAATAACAATGTCTGCACCATGTTCAAATGGACGGAATAAATATGGCGTAGTAAATGTATTGTCAACAACCAAAGGTACCCGGTTTTTCTTAGCAAGCTCTGAAAATTTCGTAAAATCAAGTACAGTTAGATCGGGATTACCGATTGTCTCACCGTAGAGAACCTTAGTATTCGAGCGGAAATATTTTTGTAATTCCTCGCGGCTAAGTGACGGATCAACAAAGCTAACATCAATTCCCATTCGCATAAAAGTATATTTAAACAGTGTAAAGGTTCCGCCATATAGATTAGCAGCAGCAACAATGTGGTCACCCTTCTGACAGATATTCAGAATCGTTATCATAACTGCAGCTTGGCCAGAGGCGGTTGCTAACGCGCCCACGCCACCTTCCAGCAAGTTCATCTTCTCTTCAAAGTAATTGCTTGTCGGATTATTAATTCTCGTGTAAATATTCCCCGCTGCTTTTAGATCGAATAACTCAACCGCGCGGTCAGCTGTAAATAGATCGTATGAGGCAGTCTGATGTAACGGGATTGTCTTTGCACCTGTTTCGTCAGCGCGATAGTTCCCATGAACCGCCTTAGTTGATATGCCCCATTTTTCGTCCAAAATAATCTCTCCTTTATCTATTTAAATGATTGATTTACTTGTGGTAAGGTTCACCGCGATTGATTTTTATCGCACGATAAATCTGTTCCAATAATATCACACGCATCAGTTGATGCGGGAAAGTAAACTGTGAAAAAGATAGTTGATAGTCAGCTCGTTGATAAATTGCTTCCGAAAGTCCTAACGACCCCCCTATCACAAAGGTGATCTCGCTCCGACCCTGCGTCAGCAACTGATCAAGCATTTCCGCAAATTCCTCAGACGTGTGCTCACTACCCTCGATTGCTAGCGCTATCACATAGTGATGGTCGCGAATCTGGTCTAGGATCTTCGCTCCCTCTTGATCACGGACCCTGTCTTGTTCTTTGTCGCTTAGCTTTTCCGGTGCCTTGATATCAGCTATTTCGATAATCTTTAGCTTAAGATACGTCGTTAATCTTTTATCATACTCCTTGATTGCATCAAGCAAATATTTTTCCTTCAGCCTACCAACAGCAATAATGTTAACCTTCATTGCCTTCAAGAACCAAAGAAGTTATCTCTATTTTGCCCTCACGATAATAAGTAACTTTCAATTGTTCGCCCACTTTTTTTTGAGTGTAGAGATACTTTCGAAGGTCATTCGAATTGGCAATCGCTGTGTCATCAAGTTTAACAATCGTGTCTAAGCGCTCCAAACCAGCTTTTTCAGCTGCGCCACCGGTGACGATTTCAGTGATAACAACGCCCTCCTTGACACCCTCGGGTAGTTTCACAACATTGTTTCGATTAGAAACAGAAAGATCCTTAACGTCATAGAGATTAACTCCCATAAAAGGCCGCACCACTACACCTTTGTCGAGCAATTGTTCAATAATTGGTTTCGCATCTGAGATTGGAATTGCGAAACCAATCCCCTCAACCTTGCTATCATCAATCTTTGCGTTGTTAATTCCGATTACCTGACCGGCAATGTTAACGAGCGGTCCGCCACTGTTACCGCGATTGATCGCTGCGTCAGTCTGAATAACCGAGCTATCCCAGTCGATTCTTCCATCATTATTAGTGTCAAGTTTTAATATACGATTGTCGGAGCTAATAACGCCAACAGTCACTGTCTGCGAAAACTCATGACCTAATGGGTTGCCAATCGCGATAGCCGCTTCGCCAATCTGCAGATTGGTTGATTCGCCGAGTTCAGCAATTCCTTCGACATACTTTGCATCAATTTCCAACACCGCCAAATCTGTTAAAAGATCTGACCCGATTAATTTACCGGCAACGCGTTCGCCGGAGCTCAAAATAACCTCAATCTCTTTTGCTTTCTCGATAACATGATAGTTAGTCAAAACGTACCCTTTGCCGGCTTCAACTTTAAAGACAAAACCGGAACCTTCACCAACATCGACATCTTGAGTTAACGAACTCCAAAAATCGCTACGTTCTTGAATATTGATAACACCAACAACTGCCGGTTTAACCTTTTTCACTGCTTCAATAATTGCAGAATTGATTTCTATCACTTCAAGTTTAGAACCACTGTCCTGATCATTATCTGCGTCGCTCGGTTGATTAACGCTAATACCCGGCAACTCTAAATAGCCTAAGTTTAACGCAGCATATAATCCAAACAGCATGATTAGTGCTCCAATTATCGCTGAGAAAAATGCAAGAAAAAAAGTTGATAATCCACTTCTGTTCACTTAAATCACTCCTATATGTTAATTTAAATACCAATGATTTCTAAACTTGTCGGTTGATCCGGATAAGTATCCAATATTTTAAGTCTGTCATGAATTATCTGATAGCGCTCTAATGTTTCAATAACTGTAATTCGTGCCAGATCAAGTTGATTGTTTTCTTGACTCCGATGGAAAAGATGGACCAACTCTGTATCGGTAGTCACAATTTCAGCCAACGCCTCTGCTGCAGCGTCGTTCGATAAATGTCCAAGGTCACTTAAGATCCTTCTCTTTAGCTCCCAGGGATATGAACCCATTTGTAGCATTTCAATACAATGATTAGTTTCAATAATAAAAGCGTGCGAACCCTTGATTCTATTCTTAATCTTATTGCTCACATAACCAAGGTCAGTTACGATGCTGAGTCGATAGTCATTTGAGCTCACTATATAACCAACCGGCTCACTTGCATCATGCGAAACACCAAAGGATTCTATCTTCAAATCACCCAACTGCCGCTCACCGTCTGTGTCGATAATATTGATTAGAGATTCATCGATTTTACCGATCGAGCTCGGCAAGCTCAGGAAAGTATTATAATTTAGATAAATTGGAATATTATATCTGCGAGCAAGTACACCAATTCCTCGCACATGGTCCTCGTGTTCATGCGTCACAAAGATGGCATCGAGCTCCTCAATAGTCACATCAACCTCCGCCAATAGTTCAGCAATCCGACGACCGCTCACACCGGCATCGACTAAAATGTTCTTCTCTTGGGAACCTATATAAATTACATTGCCGGTGCTTCCGCTTGCTAGTATGCTATATTTAATCAAGTCTATCCCTCGCTAATTTATTTTAGAATATTTTATCCTAATTTTAACATGTTTTCGCCTGTAAAAGCATTAATATGTAGTACATTGATAATATCGTCATACTTATAAACGACGCGCCAGACAGGTGGAATCTCTTGCAATATTGATTGAACTCCTTCGCCATAGTAGCCAAGGGTTAGTGTGTCAATCTCAGAATTATTCGGAATCAATCTTAGATCAATTGCACTTTTGAGTGCGGTAGCTGAGGAAATAATTTTACGCTTTGCTCCTTCCCCAACAATCTCAAAATATGCCTGCTCAAAATGTAGTTGATTTCGACCTATAGTCTCAACCAACAACTGCCCTCCGTATAATGGATAGGAATCCTTCATCTGATAAAATATATGTTGATTATTTGCAGATGACTCGTGCTCGTCATAACCATACTCATTAAAATTCTTAATTATACTACCCAATATCTCGATTAAGGCCATCTCATCTAACTCAGCATACTTCACCGAATCATATGTAAGTTCACCTTCGTAATTTTGTATTTTTGTCCTAATAAACTCCATCATCGGCTGATCGACCGATATCTCGTCATTGATTATTATTTCGCGTTCAGCCAGAATTTCCTGAATTTCCTTTGTGCTCTCCTTGCCCCAGATAACATGGTCAGATTCAAGATATTTAAGATATAGTTGATAACCTAAAAGAGCGTTCAATAAGAGAAAGGTAATTATTAAAATACTTTTAGTTTTTCCCCAATCCAATATCTACACCTCCCTAATCCGCTGCTAAAACTAATACATTTGTCGAGTCACCTAAATCAACCAACCAGCAGGGGTCAAGATTTACACTATTTTTGACCGGCCTTGGATTATAGACTAGTTGAATGTTTTTAATTTGATCTTTGGTTATATTTTGCTCCGCTAATTTCGTCATTAATTCTTCACTAGAAATTACGAGCGGTTTGTTAGTGACGATTTTATCGACAAAAAAGGTCGATCGATGGTAATTTCCCACAATCACATTAGCCTCCGTGTTAATTGTGCCGTAAGTATCCGACTTCGTATAAAGCGGAATTCCATCTACACACATTGTAAAGGTAAAAGCAATGCGCGCATCATCAAACTTTTTGTTTACGCCGGTCAGCAAATAATCACCATCCCAGCCGCCATGCTGGTTGATAAATTTCGTCGTCACGGCTAAATCACGGTCAACGCTCAGACCCTTTTGTTCGTCGATAATCGGATGATTATAAACAAAAACTTTTGTTAAATTATTATAATCAAGACTGCTAATCCCATCTGTGTAAAGTTTAGAATCGCGCTTATCAGGCGAATATGCAGTCCGTACAGAACTTGGGACAGAAAAAATCATTTGTATAATATTGTTCTCTGTTAAATTAAGATTCGCGATCGTAAGCCGGTCGATAACCAACTTTTGCTCAGGTAAGTAATATCCTCGTTCAACCCACTTTCCTTGGAACTCCTCTCCGGCAAGTTGGTAGATATAAGTCGGTTCGTCCGCTAATGTTGCCAGATAAGTATCAAGCATTGGTACTGTATTTATTGTTCTCGCCATATAGACGCGGTCATTTTTATCCGATATAAAATAAGCTTCAACATCCATATTTTCATTGACTGAAAATAAAATTCGGTCAACAGCTTGAAGGTTAAGCGTTCTTGTTGTCTGTTCAAAAATCAAACGCAACAGATCAGCATCTTGTGGATTAGCAAAAATTAATTCAATTCCTGCTCTGTTATTGCGGAGCTGATACCAATCAATCTCTTCAGCCACCAAGACAGGGCTAAAAAAATTGAATTTTTTAATCTCATTATAGATTATTTTATAGTGGTTATTTCCCTTTCTCAATAATGTATGTATGCCGGTTGGTTGATGTACGTAAATTTCGCATGGCATAATTAGCTGCTCCATATCCCGCGTTTCCCCAAGCAAAATCTGCGGATAATATTCAGAAAGTGATGCACTGTTTTTATTGAAATCATAGAGGTTAATCGTTGCCGTTAAAACCAGGCTAAGTATAACTAATATTGTTAGAAATATTGATTTCATTTTCTCAATCATTCTATAGACCCTCCCATTTTATCGGTAATGAGAAGGTAAATTTTGTTCCTTTGTCAATTTCGCTCTCCACTGTTATGGTACCTTGATGTGCTTTAATTATTTCATAGGTAATTGCAAGACCAAGCCCGGTTCCCCCAAGTTCACGCGAACGCGCCTTATCAACACGGTAAAAACGTTCAAATAGACGGGATAAATCTTCTTGTGGTATGCCAACCCCATTATCACTAATCTCTACATATTGTTTATCTGCACGTTGATAGCAGTTGATTTTAATTTCTCCATTCTGATCCGTATATTTTATCGCATTATAAATTAAATTGTTCAGTACCTGATCAATTTTATCTGCATCAACATAGATTGGTACAAGATTATCAGCACATTCCACTTGGATGCTTATATTTTTTTCTCTAAACTTAATACTAAAGCGGTCGACAACATCCTCAATCAATCCACTGAGCGAAACTTGTGATAGATCCGGATGAAATGCTTCATCTTCAATTCTCGAAAGCATCAGTAGGTCATTAACCAGTCTAACCATTCGATCTGTCTCTTGATTTGCAACATTGATAAAATTAGCAGCAACCTTTTCATCTTTGATAGCACCATCCTCAAGAGCCTCAATGTAGCTCTTAATTGTGGTCAACGGCGTACGCAGTTCATGCGATACATTAGCTACGAAATCTTTGCGCATCTGCTCATGCTTTTGATCCTTTGTGATATCGTAAATTACAATAATTGCACCTGTCATTTGATCATCTATCTGAAGGTCGCTCTTAGTCAGTTTAAGAATTCGCTCCTTATCATTTTTCGTATAACGATAAATTATTGATTCGTTTTTCTCCGGTGAAAGTATCTTGCTAAATTCTTCGTTCAGCTTCGTATCCAGCAAATCCTCTCGATTAATATCAAGGAGCTCCGTTGCTCGCTGATTAATCAAGATAATTCTGCCCTCTTTATCAGTCGCTATAACGCCATCACTCATATTAGTTAAGATATTGGACAATTTTTCTTTCTCCTCATTAAGTAGATCCATTGCATTGTCCAGTTTAACAGCCATCAAGTTAAAGGTCTGTCCAAGATCGCCAATCTCATCTTTTCCATAGATTGTTACCTCTTGTTTGTAATCGCCCTTGCTAATATTTTCTGCGTGTTCACGGATCTCTTTAATCGGCTTAGTAATAGTGCGCGAAAGGAGATAACCAAGAATAGTCGTAATAACTAACGCAATAATAATTGCCGAAAACATAATTCGATTGATTCTGCTAATCGTCTCGTAAACATTTTCAACCGATGCCTGCAAAAATACTACACCAATAACATTCTTCCCTTGTTTAACAGGCAGTGCCAAATATTTAGTCCTCTCACCTTTTTCCGTGTCAACACGAATCGCTTCACTGCGGATGCCGAGTAAGGCAGAGTTTACTTCTGTCTGTGACATTTTTTTACCGATAACGCTTGATTCTTTATGATCTGACGTACTAATAACTAAACCACTCTGATCCGTAATCGTTACGTCAACACCATTAAGTGCGAACAGACTGTTAGCAAGTAAGTTTATCTCCTCTTTATTGATTTCGTCCTGACTTAAATAACGCTCGAGATTAACTGACAACAGGCTTGCCTGTGTCTCCAGCGTTCGATTGAAGTTATCTAAATAGTACTCCTCATTTGCCTGCACGAAATAAAGCCCAATTATCTGCATCGCAACCAGAGTAATCATTGTATAGATAACGATTAATTTCCATTGCACACTATGAAAAAACATATTCATCGGCAAGTTACTCCTTAATCAACTCAGATTAGCAAAATAATAACCAAGCCCTCGTTTAGTTATTACATACTCAGGAATACTTGGGTTGTCTTCAATTTTCTCGCGTAATCGTCGGATCGTTACATCAACGGTCCTTTCATCACCAAAATAATCGTACCCCCATACTGCTTGCAAAAGGTGTTCCCGCGTCAGCACAACTCCCTTTCTCTTAGCAAGATAATGCAACAACTCGAACTCGCGATGAGTAAGGTTTAGTAGCTGTCCGCGCTTATACACCTCATAGGTTGTATCATTTATCGTAATTTCACCGATAGAAATAATCGGTGAAACAAGATTATTATCGTTCGCATAATAGCGACGTAGCAACGCCTTAATACGTGCCATTAACTCGCGGTTAGAAAATGGTTTTGTAACATAGTCGTCAGCACCCAATTCAAGTCCGAGCACTTTGTCGATTTCAGTGTCCTTAGCAGTGAGCATGATAATCGGTTTATTCCCGTGCTTTCGAAGTTCTTTGCAGACCTCAAAACCATCCTTGTAGGGAATCATAATATCAAGAAGAATCAAGTCCGGCTTCTGCTCCAAATATAGTTTAATCGCCTCATGACCATCATAGGCTGTAATCACTTGGTAGCCTTCTTTTTCCAAGCTAAATTTGATGATATCCGAAATAAGAATCTCATCTTCAACTACTAATATTTTGTACATACGGTTCACCTCTATCATCGCAAATAATCTAACAACAGTTTATCATAATTATTGTGCCTTTTATTATTTTTGAGCATAAATTCAGACACCTTACAGATAAAAATCAGGTACAAAAAAGGTCGTCCAACTAAATGAACGACCTTACTTATTCAGAATCTATTAAATGCCTACGTAATTGATCGGGTTTTTCTTAACACCATCAATTATGACTTCAAAATGTAGATGTGTTCCGTAAGAATTACCGGTATTTCCCATTACACCAACCTGCTGTCCCTTGGCAATCGGGTTGCCTTTAGATACATTAAGTGTGCTCAGATGTCCGTATAATGTGCTTATGCCGCCGCCATGGTCAATAATTACACAATTACCATATCCGCCATACCAACCGGCAAATGTTACAATACCATTATCCGCTGCTTTAATTGTAAGGTTAAGTGTACCGGAAATATCTATTCCCGTATGAGAAACACCCCACCTTATGCCAAAACCGCTTGTAATGTAGCCACCGTTCGCCGGCCATGCAAGAATTCCTGACCCACGCGTCGGTACCGGCTTAGTTCCTTTGGCAATTAACGCTCTTGTCGGTTCTCTGGTTATATCAACATTAGTAATTATTTTTTCAACGATAATACCATTTTCTTTAATGATATCGTAGTCAACAATTTTCTCACCATCATAACCGTATTTAATTGTTCTTGTTTCGTTAACAAATAAAGATGTATCGGTCGTATAGTCGATTGGATAAGGAATTCTCTCAACCTGTGTTAAATTTTCAGCAACATGAATCGTGATCGGTGGTTTGTAAGCTGTTACATTAAGAACATCACCAACTCTTAGAAAATCACTAACAACCTGTGGATTCATCTGACGCAGCTCGTTAGAGGTTAACTCAAACTTGGTCGCAATTCCCGGAATCGAATCGCCCGATTTAACTATATATTCTGTTTCCTCTACATTGCCTTTTCTTAGGAAAGAGGACATCTCTTCTTCAGACAAAATCACATCCGGAGAGATCTGAACATTTTGATAATTAACCGTTTCCTTAAATACAATGCTATTGACTATTTCAATTTTCTGACCGGCAGTATCTAATGATGATATTTCATAGTCCTGTTTGGTTGGACGATACTCAGCCTTGAGTCCATCCACTACACGAATAGCAATCTCTTTGTTATGTACAACACCTACCGGCTTTCCGTCAACTAAAATAGCTACACCCACTGTTTCATATGTAACATTTTCGCGGATTTTAGCAATTACCCTTTCATCGTTAAAATGAACCAGCGATTTTCTGCCCGGCTTAACGACTAACTTTGAGTTTAGAGTTAACTGCCAATCAGGATATTCTTCTCTGATTTCGTTATAGCAAACCGTTTGCCAGTCTTCTACCAAACATTTATCGCTAATATAACCGATGTTTTCACCATCAACATATAAATTATAGACCTTAGCACTGGTCACCCAGTACAGGCCTGCAAAAGTCGACAATAAAGTGATTGCAACAAGAGTGTTAAGCGTTAAAAGATATCCTCTTCTCGCGAAATACGCCTTGAATTGTGCAATCTTTTTAAGAAACCACTTGCCAAGCATTGTTTCTCTAAATAATTGTTCCTCTCCAAACTCTTTTCTTTTTTCCATCGTCTCCCCCAAACTTTCTTCCAAGCACCAAAAATCTCTTAAAATAATTTTAACATATTACAAATCTAATGAGCAAGGAATATCCGAAATAAAATTATTCAAAAACACTTCGAAGCATAATCGTTTGCTCGCGTTTTGGACCAACTGATAAAATTGAAATTGGAATACCCGTTAATTGTGACACTCTTTCCATATAATGTTGTGCGGCTAAAGGCAAATCATTAATATTAGAAACACCCGTTATATCCTCTGTCCAACCGGCCAACTCCTCATAAACCGGTTCGCACTCAGCTAAAATGTTTAGGCTTGCAGGAAACTCTTCCATAATTTCACCCTTATATTTATAAGCTACACAAATTTTCACTATATCAAGTCCGGTTAAAACATCGATTGAGTTAAGCGATAATTCAGTGATACCGCTAACTCTGCGCGCATGGCGAACAACAACACTGTCAAACCAGCCCACGCGACGCGGTCTCCCGGTTGTCGTTCCGTATTCATTACCGATACGTCTGATTCTCGCACCGATTTCATTATCTAACTCTGTCGGGAACGGACCGTCACCAACGCGCGTTGTGTAAGATTTAGAAATGCCAACAACGTGGTGTATCTTAGTCGGTCCAACTCCTGAACCGATTGTCACTCCACCGGCGACCGGATTAGATGAAGTTACAAACGGGTATGTACCTTGATCGATATCTAGCATAACGCCTTGAGCACCTTCAAAAAGCACGCGCTTGCCTTGATCAATAGCTTCATTAAGAATTACGGAAGTATCAGTCACGTATGGCTCAATGATTTTACGATACTCAGCATAATCTTTGATGATCTCTTCTAAATTAAAGCCACTCGTCTCATAGTATTTTTCAAATAATTTATTTTTTTCTTTTAGGTTTCTTTCGACCTTCTTGCGGAATTCATCTTCTTCCAATAAATCAGCAACACGAATACCGATTCGCGCAGCTTTATCCATATAAGCAGGCCCAATTCCTTTTTTCGTTGTGCCTATTTTGTTAGGACCTCGCATTTCTTCCTCAACTGCATCTATTTTTAGATGATAGGGCATGATCAGGTGTGCACGATTACTAATCTTCAGTTTATCTGTAGCAAAACCATGGCCATGCAAATAATCCAGTTCTTCAATTAACGCCTTCGGGTCAATCACCATACCATTACCGATAACGCAGGTTTTATCACTATAGAAAATGCCGGACGGAATCAAGTGTAGCTTGTACTTAGCTTCTTTGATTGTAATAGTATGCCCTGCATTATTGCCTCCTTGGTAGCGGGCAACCACTTCGGCGTTTTCAGCCAGAAAGTCCGTGATTTTCCCCTTACCCTCATCTCCCCATTGTGTGCCGACAACAACTACTGTTGACATTCTATCCATCCTTCCTAAACTCATCTTTTTTTTCAATGTTGACAAATTTGTTATAGTTTTTCATGAAAAGTAATTCCGCCTTTCCGGTTGGACCGTTACGGTGCTTAGCTAAAATTACTTCAACAATATTTTTGTTTTCAGTTTCCGGGTCATAGTAATCCTCACGATATAAGAAAGCTACCAGATCCGCATCCTGCTCAATACTACCTGACTCCCGAATATCGGACAGCATCGGTCTTTTGTCCTGACGTTGCTCAACCGCACGGCTCAGCTGTGACAGCGCAATAATCGGCACATCAAGTTCGCGAGCAATACTTTTTAGTTGTCGCGAAATTTCTGATATCTCTTGTTGACGATTATCCATTTTGCCACGAATGTTAATCAGCTGTAGATAGTCGATAATGATCAAGCTAAGACCTTTTTCGACTTTAAGTCTGCGAGCTTTAGATCTTATATCAAAAATATTAATCCCGGGAGTATCATCAATATAGATTGGTGCCTCTGACAAAGAACTCATAGCAACCGAAAGTTTAAGCCAGTCTTGCTGATCAAGCGCGCCGGTTCTAATCCTGTGTCCATCAATATTACCCTCCGATGAAATCATCCGTTGAACAAGCTGACGCCCAGCCATTTCGAGACTGAAGACTGCTACCGGCAATTTACCGCGACAGCCAACATTCTGTGCGATGTTAAGCGCAAGCGCCGTTTTACCAACACTTGGACGTGAAGCGATAATTATCAAGTCGGAATTCTGGAAGCCTGTAGTCATTCGATCAAGATCCACATAACCCGACTCCACACCGCTGATCTCGCCACTATTTGCATATAGTATGTTAATCTGTTCAAGCGCTTCGCTAACAATATCTTTTATCGGTACGAAACCACGACTTAACTTTTTGTTCGAGATTTCTAAAATACCTTTCTCAGCCGAACTGATTAATTCACTTACATCTTCATTGCCGGTATAACCGGTGCTGGCAATTTCCGTTGTAACTCTAATTAAGCGGCGAACGATAGATTTCTCCTCAACGATTTTTGCATAATATTCTACATTTGCCGCAGTTGGA
This sequence comes from uncultured Caryophanales bacterium, assembly GCA_964637775.1. Classification (GTDB taxonomy): domain Bacteria; phylum Bacillota; class Bacilli; order Tepidibacillales; family Tepidibacillaceae; genus CAYZPB01. The sequence continues at coordinate 81,894 of CAZWWX010000002.1, read as the reverse complement.
ACAGCATTTACCAGATCAGTTAGATAGACAATACCACCTACCTCTTCAAGGATTTTCTGTCCTTGAAGATCCGCAGTCAATGTAACAAGGTCAACCGGTTCTCCCATATCTGATATGTTCAACATTGAGTTATATATCTTTTGATGAGCAACACGATAAAAATCATCTGGATGCAAAATATCGCTAACCGTAATAAGCGCTTCCTTATCTAAAAGGACAGCACCCAGCACAGCCTGTTCAGCTTCAATATTTTGTGGCGGAATTCGATCTAGAAAAACATCACTCATGTTATCTGTTTCTCCTTCGTACAAACTACTCACTCTTCTACGATATTAACCTCAACGTTAGCAATAACCTCTGGGTGTATCTTAATCTCAACCAATGACTTACCAATCATTTTAATTGGCTCCGGTAGAACTATCTTCCGGCGATCAACTTCTAACTTCTGTTCAGCAAGCAGGTCAGCAATCTGTTTACTTGTAATCGCACCAAATAGTTTGCCACCTTCTCCGACCTTCGTCTTGATTGTTACAGTTGTATCCGCAAGTTTGGCGGCGAGCTCACGCGCATGCTCCAGCTCTAACTCTTTGCGCTTATCCGCGCTCTCTTTAAAGGCTTCCGCCTCTTTGACATTCGTTGAGGTAGCAGCTTTAGCAAGTCCGTTAGGAATTAGATAGTTAAGTGCATAGCCGGTAGCAACCTCTTTTACCTCGCCCTTTTTACCTTTACCTTTTACGTCTTTTAAGAAAATAATTTTCATAATATCTACCTCCTTAACCATTATATAAAACTTCTGAATAATAATGAAACTCTTTTTCCGGAAAAGCAACTTACTTTATTTTTTCGCGCAAATCGAAAGCTAAATCAACAATGCCGATCACCTGAATAAGTTGACCAATTAACGGTAAAAAGACCGCAGCTACCGCAAGAATAATCAATCGCTTGTTATAATTACGCTTTTCAATAAATATGTAGATGAGCGATATACCCTGAATAATTAAAACTATAGTAAATATTTGAAATAAATTTAACGTTAATGAATATAAGAAACCGCTTGTTCCGCTCACAAGATAAAGCACAGTAACGACCAAATATGCATAGATTATTGCCTTTGGGAAACCCCATGCGGATGGAGCCGGAATCCGTGGTAAAGTAATCGCGAATCTTGGAAGTATCTTCGTTGCCATAAAATAATTGCCAATTACAAAAATAGCAGCAATCATAATTAAAATAAAAGGCAACACAACCATAAGCGAATTAATAAACTCAGTATAACGATTAATAATTTCACCTGCATTATCACCCGTCAATTGTATCCAAAGCCCTTCGTTCGAACTAATCGTGTGCTGTAACTGCTCAATATAGTAGGTTGAAAAATCGATATCAAACAACACTTTACTCGCAACTACCAGTACAATAACGTTTACAAGAGCAGTCAAAATCGCATAGAAAAAGGTTACTGTAATGCCTTCTTTTTTTATAAACTTCATTATAATAAAAGCTACGCTGGCAGATAGAATCGAAAAAAACGCTCCTGCTCCTGCAGCCATGATTATCGATATAATTATTATAATTACGGAAATAATAATATATTTTTTTTCATCATTAGCATGATACAAGTAAATAAAAGGTAGCGCCAAAAACACAAACGCCAATAGACCAAGCGGAATATAGATTGTCAGCAAGAGTAGTCCCATAAAGGCTAAACCGGCATATATATTCTCTTTTTTAATAAGTTGATTCACGAGCCTACACTCCTTTTATTTGCTTATTCTACTATAACATTGATTATGCTATAAAGCCTAAGAAAAAATGACACAAAAATATAACCGCTATTTAAGTGCAAAATTCTTGCATCAACTTAAATAGCGGTTTTCTTAATTTTAATAATTACATTAATTATTCACTTGCATAAGGTAACAAGCCAATATGGCGTGCACGCTTAATCGCTGTCGTAAGTTGTCTTTGGTATTTAGCACAAGTTCCTGTCACACGGCGAGGTAAAATCTTCCCGCGTTCACTTATGAATTTTTTTAACAACTCAGTTTCTTTATAATCAATATGCGTAATTTTGTTCGCTGTAAAATAGCAAACTTTACGACGCTTATTAACACGTTGTCTACGTATCATCAGGTTTCCCTCCTAATTTTAACTTAACTAAAACGGTAAATCATCGTCAGAAATATCAATCGGTCCGCCCCCGCCGGCAAAGGGGTCATCCTTATCAGCCGGGCGGTTATCGCTAACCGCGAAAGAAGTTTCGCTTGCATAGCTCCCATCTTTTCTTGTTTCCAAAAAGCGCACATTGTCTGCAACTACTTCTGTCACATAGACGCGCTTACCCTCGTTGTTATCGTAATTGCGAGTCTGGATGCGTCCTTCAACGGCAATCATGCTCCCCTTTGTAAGGTACTTAGCAACAAGTTCAGCTGTATTACGCCAGGCAACTATGTTGATGAAATCAGCCTCTTTCTGACCTTGTTTATTGGTAAAATTACGGTTAACAGCTAAATTGAAGGTTGAAACAGCTATGCCATTCGGCGTGTATCTTAATTCTGGATCTTTGGTAAGTCTTCCAATTAGAATTACACTGTTTAACATCGCAGTTCCCTCCTACTATTTCTCGTCTCTAATCAATAAGAAACGTAAAACGTTTTCAGTAATTCTGAAAACCCTTTCAAGTTCAGCTACAACCTCAGTACTTGCAGTGAAGTTAACTAGGTCATAGTAGCCCTCGCGGTAATCTTCCATTTCGTACGCAATTCTTCGCTTACCCATTTCGGTGTGCTTATCAATTGTGCCACCATTATCAGTAATAATTGCGTGAAATTTAGCAATAACCTCTTTGATAACATCCTCTTCCAGATCCGGTTTAACGATGTACATCATTTCATATTTACGCATTCATTTCACCTCCCTATGGTCTAAACGGCCCTATCTTCAGCGGATAGAGCAAGGAGCGAGTCTTAACTCGCATTTTAGAAGTATATCACTTCTGATGCTGTATAGCAACCAATCTATACAGTAATTATCTATACATTAAAGCGGAAATGCATAACATCGCCGTCTTTAACAACGTACTCTTTTCCCTCAAGTCGCATTAGACCCTTTTCCTTAGCAGCCTGCATTGAACCGGCGTTGATTAAATCATCATAACCTACAACCTCGACCCGAATAAATCCACGCTCAAAGTCTGTGTGAATCACAGCAGCTGCCTGGGGAGCCTTCGTGCCATCGATAATAGTCCATGCACGCACCTCCGGAGTACCGGCAGTAAAGTAAGTTATTAAATTTAAGCGTTGATAAGCAACTCTTATTAATTGATCAAGTCCTGATTCCTTCATTCCCAACTCTTCTAAAAAATTTATCCGATCCTCCGGATTAAGTTCGGCAATCTCTGCCTCCAACTTCGCACTCACAACAATAACCTCTGTATTATCCTGCTTAGCATATTCGCGAACCTGATCAACATAGCCGCTCGTTACGGGATCATTGATACCAAGATCATTAATATTTGCAATATAAAGTATCGGTTTCATCGTTAATAGGAATAATTCACGCAACAAAGGTTGTTCATCTTCATCGTATTCTAATCGCCTCGCCGGTTGACCACTCGCTAATCCATCTCTAATCTTCTCAAGTAGCTTAGCCTCTATCTCATAACGGTTGTTACTGCCTTTTAGATTCTTCTTGACCCTTTCAAGTCGCTTCTCAACCGACTCCAAATCGGCAAGAACCAGCTCAATATTAATTACTTCCATATCATTTGATGGATCAACTTTGCCGGCAACATGTGTCACATTGTCATCATCAAAGCAGCGTACAACCATCGCGATTGAGTCAACCTCGCGGATGTGCGATAAGAACTTATTGCCTAAGCCTTCGCCGCGACTCGCGCCACTAACCAATCCGGCAATATCAACAAACTCAAATGAAGCCGGTACTATCCTGCGCGGATTAACAATTTCGCTCAACTTATTCAATCGATCATCAGGGACTTCAACGACACCAACATTAGGATCTATTGTGCAGAAGGGATAGTTTGCAGCCTCGACACCAACCTCTGTAATCGCATTAAATAATGTTGATTTGCCAACATTTGGTAAGCCAACAATACCTGTAGTTAAAGCCATCTATTCTTCACTCCCTCTATCCGGTACCGGCGGTAATATTCTTTTTAATCTCTTTTCAAAATCTTTCCTCGATAAAAGGACACTATGATTGCAGCCTGTACACCTAATTCTAATATCCATTCCTAAGCGCACGATTTGCCATCGGTTAGCACCACATGGATGTGCCTTTTTCATTTCAACACAATCATCCAGTTGGTAATTTAATTCTTGCATCGTTATATGCTCCTTACAAATAATCAATTTAAAAACCTCTTCTGCCGAAGAGGTTGTTTAGCAAGTAGAATAATAAATAATGGCATTAACTATTTTTTATCTTTATTAATCCCTTCAACGTTCTCAATGCGGTGTTTAGGGATATCCGAAAACTCAATATCTTCCTTCATGTTACATTGACCTTTAAAAATAGCACCATTTTCAATAACCAGTTTAGAAACATCAACGTCGCCTAAAACCTTACCGGTTGATTTTATTTCAAGTAAATCTTCGGATCTGATTTGAGCTTGCGCTCTACCCGCTATAACAACATTTTTAGCGGTAAGCGTACCTGAAACAACACCTTTGTCAACAACCATGATATCGCCTTCAGTTGACAGACTGCCATTAACCTCACCTTGATCACCTACTAACACATCTCCTTGCGTTGTAAGGTTGCCCTTATATACGCCATCAATGCGAATCATACCGATAGCAGTAATCTCACCTTCAAACTTGGTACCCGGGCCAATAATTGTATCTAGTTGATCTCTCTTCTGCATTACAGACTGCCTCTTATCGTTACTCATTTTTCTCCCCCTTAACGATTTATTTTAAATAACTAATCGGATTTGTTCTTTGACCGTAAAGAATAACTTCATAGTGAACATGTGGTCCGGTCGCTTTGCCTGTACGTCCAATATAGGCAATAACTTCACCCTTCTGAACATAGTCGCCAACCTTAACCGCTAACTTTGAATTATGTCCATAGAAAGTCTCAATCCCATTACCATGATTAATTCTAACTTGGTAGCCAAAACCATTTGTTGAATAATAAGACGCTGTGACTACACCTTCGGCCGTTGCGTAAACAGCACTTCCATGTGAGTTAGCAATATCAATACCGGTGTGAAATTCGCGACCACCATAGACCGGGTCAATGCGATAACCATATTGCGATGTAATATATCCATTAGTCGGATAGATAGACGGAATTGCCGCCACCTTATCGTTCTTCTCACGAAGAAGACTAATCATTTCATTAACGGTAATTTCTTGTTCAGTGAAATTTCCTTTTAAAACATCAACAGCGCCAATTGTATCGTTAAGAGAACTCGCAGTAAAACCACCTTTATCCTGAATACGCGCTAATGCAAGTTTGTTCTGAGTGGTTAATACACTCTTAGTCGGATCAAATTCGTTAAGACCACGCATCTCCTCTTCAAGCATCATTAGAGATAATGATTGTTCGGATAATACTTTAACATCCTGGTATAACGAAAGGAATTTATCAGTGTATTTCTCAATTACCTCGCGGTTTTCTTCATTAGTCGCCGCAAGAACATTATTTTCGTTTTTTATGTATATGTATGAAAAGACAGAAAGTGAAACAGAGGTCAAGCTTATAAACAACACAACAGCAAGAATGTTAAATAATACCGTCGGTACCTCTAACATTCTAAGCCGATGTCCACTGCTTGATTGCACCATAACAGTGAAATGCGGAAGTTTCTTTATTCTGGGTTTTAGCCTAAATCGTTCCGAAATTCTCCTCATCATTTTCGTCCTATCTATTCAAAGTCAAAGAAATCAAACTATTTTATCACTAATAAGTATAACCTTTTTTATAGGCTTTGTATATATTTTATTGACATTCTTTCACAATTTATGTCATTTGACAAGATTTTGTCAGTATATTCCAAAATTTTTGAATAATTAACCTTTTCTACAAAGATAGGGCAAAATATAAATATGCAAAACTTATCAAGCCTGCTTTATTTTTGCAAGCAAAGCATCAAGTACCCGGTGTTCCTCCGGCGATAATTTATAATCGCTCTTGCCTGCTGTAATCGGTTTGGCATAGGTGCTGGAACCGGCTTGAGCGTAAATACCGCTTAAAACTATACCATCAGCGTTTTCATCTAGAAATGCAATAGAGTAGCTCAAATTCTGACCGGCTTGATCAAACGCATTATATCGCATAATCTCAACATTTCCCTTATATAAACTTGTTCTTTCATCAAGCATCTTTAAATTGCGCGCATTTTCCTTGACGCGCTTATCAAGTCGTTTATGTGCATCTGTATAGTTTGCGATTACTTTTTCTAAATCTGCAATCTCTCCGGTTCCGGTAAATATGCGCACCCTTTTGTTAGCTCTGTACAAAAAAATTGTCAGTATGATATTCCAAATTAATAATAATACCACGACTCCCGCCAATACAATTAATAATAAATCGAGGTTTTCTTCAATCCACATCTGTCTGTTGCCTCCCCTTTTAACCCTTCCATATAATGTCAATTATTCGTTGAAGGTCTTTTTCGTCAGTATAATCGATTTCGATTAAACCTTTCTTGGTACCTGGTTTAATGCGAACTCCGGTTCCTAATCGCTCACGCAATTTTTCAATTATTGCACGGTATGCAATAGTATCATAAGCCGGTTTTTTTGGCTTTGTTTCACGTGAAACATCCTTTTTCGCCTTTTTCAAAAGTTCCTCCAGCTCACGTACACTAAGACCGCCGGCAATTATATTCTTAACAAGTTGTAGCTGCCTGTTTTCATCTTCTATCGTAATAAGTGCGCGTGCGTGGCCCATTGAAATCTCCCCACTGGCGACCTTTTCCGTTACCCCAATCGGCAACTTTAATAAACGCAAATGATTAGCAATATTTGGTCGGCTTACGCCAATTCTTCTTGCAAGCTCCTCTTGAGTAAGATTAAAAGAGGTTATAATCTTATTATAAGCATTCGCTATTTCAATTGGGTTCAGTTCTTCACGCTGCAGATTCTCAATTAAAGCAATCTCCATAACCTGTTGGTCGGTAAACTTCCTTACAATCGATGGTATTGTAGCAAGATCAAGCGCTTTTGATGCGCGCCACCTGCGTTCCCCCGCAACGATCTCATAACCATTTAGTGACTGTCTAACAATAATCGGTTGAATAACACCATGTTCTTTTATCGAAGCGATTAAGTCAGCAAGTTGCCCATCATCAAACGATTTTCGTGGTTGGTATGGGTTTACACGAATCTTACCAATCTCTAACTCCAACACTGCATCATCTTCGCTAATTTCTAGTGAGGGAATAAGTGCATCGAGGCCTCTGCCTAATCTCTTACTCATTTTTTATCACTTCCTTCGCTAATTCCATGTAAGCCTCTGCACCTTTTGATTTGCCATCATATTCCATTATCGACTGACCATAGCTTGGTGCTTCACTTAACCTCACGTTCCGAGCAATAATCGTCGTATAGACTTTATCTTGAAAATATTTTTTAACCTCATCAATAACCTGTATGCCGAGATTTGTTCTCGCATCAAACATCGTCAAGAGAACACCTTCAATCTGCAAATTAGTATTAAGGTGTTTTTGAACTAAGCGAATCGTATTAAGAAGTTGGCTCAGCCCCTCAAGTGCATAATATTCGCATTGAATTGGAATTAAAACGGTGTCGGCAGCAGTTAGAGCATTGATCGTTAATAATCCGAGTGAAGGAGGACAATCAACAATTATGTAGTCATATTGGTCCTTGATTTCTGCCAGAGCTTTCTTTAATCTTCGTTCACGAGACACGATGGATACAAGTTCAATTTCCGCACCGGCCAATTGGATTGTAGCAGGTATTACTTGTAACCCTTCAACCGGCACATCATAAATTGCCTCCCTGACCGGAGCTTCATTCACTAAAACCTCATATATATCAGTTTTTACGTCAGCCTTGCTAATTCCAATACCGCTCGTCGCGTTACCCTGCGGATCAATGTCCAGTAGTAGCACTTTGCGATTATTTCGCGCCAAAGCCGCGCTAAGATTAACAGAAGTCGTTGTCTTACCAACGCCACCTTTCTGATTAGTAATCGCAATTATTTTCCCCATCTAAATTCCTCCCTTCACATTCTTATTTAGGAATGCGTATCATAAATTCATAATAATCATCATAATCAGTTTCAACCGTCTCAAGATTAAGACCCGTATTACTAATCATTGCTAACGATTCTCTAATAGTGTTGATAGCAATCCTTGAATCGCGCGAGAATGCAGAGATTATTGGCTTACCTTTTTGTCCGGGTTTTTCTCTGTTAAGCAATTGGTCAACACGCTGCTCTGTCTGTTGAACGTTTAAATCCTTTTCTAGAACCTCTTGCAAAACCTTCCCCTGCAAAGCAGGTTCGCGCAACGACAATAACGCTCTCCCATGCCGCTCAGTAATTCGCTTTTCCGCAAGCGCAGATTGAACCTCCTCCGGCAAATTTAACAAACGAAGTTTATTGCCAATCGTCGACTGTGTCTTACCTAAACGTTGTGCTAAGCTATCCTGAGTAAGATGATTAACTTCAATCAGCTTTTGGTAAGCAAGGGCCTCTTCAATCGGCGTTAATCCCTCCCGCTGTAAGTTCTCAATTAAAGCAACAGAGGCAATCTCTGTGTCGTTATAATCTTTAACAATAGCAGGAACTGTTGTTAAGCCGGCTTTCATCGCAGCACGCCAACGACGCTCACCGGCTACAATCTCATAGCGGTCGTTAAGAGTCTTACGAACAATTATCGGTTGAATAACTCCGTGTATTCTAATCGTCTGGGTAAGCTCAAGTAAACGCTCGTCAGAAAAAACAGTTCGTGGTTGAAATGGGTTTGGACTAATGCTCTCGATTGGAACCTGAACAATCTGTTCCTTCTCGTTCGCCCTTTCGCCAACAAATCTTGAAAAAGTGTCTTTCATTAAATCACCATCCATTTTTTATAAAAATGTTTCACGTGAAACATTTAGGTAAGCGGCTTCCTTGCCGGTTCTCCCGGTTTGCGCGGATAAATCTTAGGGGTGCTTACAACCTTATTGATTAAGATCAAGTTTCTCTCGCCATACTCTTCGGGAAGCTGTAGCGTATATATATCTCTTGGCTTACCGCCAAGTATTTTTATCGCTTGAGCAGCCTCGCTTAATTCTTCTTCGGCCTTACCGGCTTTCATCGCAAGCAAGCTTCCTCCCACTTTTACAAAGGGTAAAGACAACTCCGCCAGAACGTTCAGACGCGCTACGGCACGTGCAATCGCATAGTCGTATTGCTCACGGTATTCAGCTTTGTGAGCAACCTCTTCTGCCCTCCCGTGAATAAGTTCCACATCACCTAACTTTAACTGGTCTACAACCAACGCCAGAAAGTCGATTCTCTTTTGCAAAGAATCAAGTAATGTTAGTTTGATTTTAGGAAAAAGAATTTTGAGCGGAATCCCGGGGAAGCCTGCACCTGCCCCAATATCGATTATTCTCTTATCATCTAAATCAAGATAGAATGCGGGAGTTAGCGAGTCAAAAAAATGTTTAACTATTACCTCTGAAGGTTCAACAATTGTTGTTAAGTTTACCTTTTTATTATACTCGATAAGCAGTCGATTGTAGCCCATAAATTTATCTAATTGTTGCTCATCAAGCAAAAAATTATATGGTTTTAAATAATCATTCAATCGGTTAATCATCGGATTAATTACCCCGTCCTCTATTCCTGTGCTCAATGTGAATCAATAAAATCGAAACGTCGGCCGGCGTTATCCCGGATATTCGAGATGCCTGCCCAATATTTTCCGGCATGAACTCTATCAGCTTCTCCTTTGCCTCAATTGAAATCCCGTTAATCACCTGATAATCAATCCACTTCGGAATCTGCTTGCTTTCAAGTTTTTTCATCTTTTCTACCTGTCCGAGCTGTTTCTCAATATAACCGGCATATTTGATCTGAATTGATACTTGTTCCTTCACATCAGTTGACAAATCTTCGTCAGCCGGAGAAAGTTTTTCAATTTCCGCATAACTTAACTCTGGTCGCTTTAAAAGTGTCGCCAGTGTAACTGCATTATCAATAGCGGTTGTTCCAAACTGTTTTAGCCGGTCCAGTATGTCGCTGGTTGGTTTTAGCTGCGTTTCTTTTAACCTTTTAACTTCTGATTCAATCGCTGATTTTTTGACTGTAAACCTATTATACTGTTCTTCAGAAATTAAACCAAGCCGATATCCGTACTCACGTAAGCGTAAATCTGCGTTGTCGTGTCTTAACAAAAGCCTGTATTCTGCCAAAGAAGTAAGCAAACGATAAGGTTCATGCAGTTCTTTCGTAACAAGATCATCAATTAATACACCAATATATGCATCGGCACGATCAAGAACAAAAGGTTCTCGTCCGATTATTTTATGAGCTGCATTAATACCGGCAATCAGTCCCTGTGCTGCAGCTTCTTCGTAGCCGGAAGTCCCATTAATCTGACCGGCAGTAAATAGATTATCGATCATTCTTGTCTCTAGCGTTGCCTTCAACTGATAGGGCAAAACCACGTCATATTCTATGGCATATCCTGAGCGCATAATTTCAGCTCGTTCAAGACCGACAACTGAACGCACCATCGCTAGCTGCACGTCTTCAGGCATACTGGTATTAAAACCCTGTAAGTACATCTCTTTAGTATGCAAGCCTTCAGGTTCGATAAAAATCTGGTGGCGATCTTTGTCTCGAAAGCGAATGATCTTAACCTCAATTGCCGGACAGTAACGCGTACCGGTTCCTTCAATCATCCCCGTAAACATCGGGGCTCTATCAAGATTATCGGTAATCAATTGATGTGTGTTTGGATTAGTATAGGTTAACCAACAAGGAACCTGCTCTAAATCGTTTTTTACCTCATCAAAGGAAAAGTTAATCGACTCCTCTGAAGCAGATTGTATTTCCATCATGCTATAATCAATTGAATCGTGGTGCAGGCGTGGAGGTGTGCCTGTCTTAAAGCGTGCTAATTTAAGACCGTGTTCTTTCAATGAATCGGATAGTTTGCTCGCCGCAATCTGGTTATTCGGCCCTCCTTCATATGCTAACTCTCCAATAATTATTTTCCCTTTTAAATATGTCCCCGTAGTAATAACTAACGCTTCGCAAAAATATTTGCTGCCTGTGCTCGTTGTTACGCCGACAACCTTGCCATCTTCAACAATTATTTCTTCAACCAGTGCTTGTTTAAGAGTTAAGTTTTCTTGTCTCTCGACCGTCTCTTTCATCGTTTGTTGATAGAGGAACTTGTCAGCTTGAGCGCGCAAAGCATGCACCGCAGGTCCTTTGCCTGTATTCAACATACGAACTTGAATTGATGTTTTATCAATATTTTTTCCCATTTCGCCACCAAGGGCATCAATTTCTCGAACAACATTTCCCTTTGCCGGGCCGCCTATTGATGGGTTGCATGGCATAAAAGCAATCGTGTCAAGCGTAATTGTCAATAACAAAGTTTGCACACCAATACGAGCCGCCGCAAGAGCTGCCTCAACGCCGGCGTGCCCTGCGCCAACTACAATTAAGTCGAAATAATTCAACCCATTCTTTCTCGTTATTACCTGATCGATCATCAAGTCTCCCCCTACTTGCCTAAACAAAAGTTCGCAAAAATCATGTTCAACAGATCATCAGCAACTGCCTCACCAATCACCTCTGATAGGAAATGATATGCTTGATTTAAATCAATTGCAATAATATCGATTGGTTCTTTATTCTTCACAGCCAAAAGTGCCGTTTCAATACTAACTAAAGTGTTCCGCAACAAATCGATATGGCGAGGATTCGACAAATAACTATTCTCATCTGAGCTAAGGGCCCCTGTTAAAACTCGATTAGCAATCGCTTCCTTAAGCTCCTCAATTCCCGTCTCAGCAGTTAAAGAAGTGCTGATAAAGGTAGCATCGCCAAGACGTTCGTGTAGCAGACCTTCATCTAACTTGTTAGATAAATCTGACTTATTAATTACAACAATCGTTGGTGTTTCATGAATCAGTTCAATCAACGATAGGTCTTCTGCGGTCAATTCCTCGTCATTAGCAAAAACCACAAGCAGTAAATCCGCCTGTTCAATCGCCTGTTTCGAGCGTTCCACTCCAATCTGCTCGACTATATTATCCGTTTTGCGGATGCCGGCGGTATCAATTAATTTAAGTGGAATACCGCGGATATTAACATACTCCTCAATAATGTCACGTGTAGTACCCGGAATATCCGTTACAATTGCGCGAGCTTCTTTTAAAAAAACATTAAGAAGAGAAGACTTGCCAACATTTGGCCTCCCGATAATTGCTGTGGCTACTCCATCACGATATATACGACCTTCTTGTGCTTGAGCTAACAACAACACCAGCTCACTTTGCAAAGACAAAAGGTTTTCATTGATATAATCAAGCGTAACTTCAGCTATGTCGTGCTCAGGATAATCAATATTAACCTCAATAAAAGCCAGCAGCTCAATTACTCTACCCCTTAGCTCATGCACTTTGTCAGAAAGCTTACCGGTCACCTGTTGTAAAGCTATCGCTCGTGCACGATCTGTTTTAGCACGAATTAGATCACTAATTGCTTCCGCCTGCGTTAAATCAATGCGTCCATTTAAAAATGCACGTTTAGCAAACTCTCCCGGTTCAGCAAGTCTTATACCATTTTCTAATAAAATTGAAAGAATCTTGTTAGCTACTAAAAAGCCACCATGACAATTTATTTCGACCACATCTTCCCGAGTAAAGCTACGTGGTGCACGCATTATTGATAGCAAAACTTCATCAATTATAACATTAGATTGATCGACAAAAAAACCATAATTTAATGTATGGCTCAAAAGTACGCTTAATTTATCTTTTCCGGAAAAAAAAGGCTCAACAAGCGGAATTGTCTGCTCACCGCTAATGCGGATAATAGCGATTCCACCCTCACCAACCGGGGTTGAAATTGCGGCGATTGTATCAAACTCCATCACGTTCGCCTCCTCTTCATGCTAAGTAATAAAATTAACAGTCTATTATGTATTATTATATAATTATTTTCGTTAATAAACAGATAAAAAAATCCCGTCTATAACAGGATTTTTTATTGGCTTATTTTTTTGATACTACAACCCGGCGATATGGATCTTCACCAACACTCTCCGTCGAAACAAGCTCGCTTTCGTGAAGGTAGGCATGGATTACTTTGCGTTCCCACGGCGTCATTGGCTCAAGCGTAATTGCTTTTCCCTGACGATATACAGTGCTCTCCAGTTTTTTTGCTAATTCCTGCAAAGTTTTTTCACGTCGATTTCGATAATTCTCAGCATCAAGTACAATTCTTACCTTATTGCCCTTCAGGTGTTTATTAGCAGCAAGGTTCGTAAGTATCTGCAACGAATCAATTGTCTGGCCCCTGCGACCAATTAATAATCCTAAATCATCACCGATTAGTTCCAAGATAACATGTTCGTCTTCAGTGTAGCTATCAATTTTCACTTCCAGGTTCAACTCAACAAAAATTTTCTGTAAAAAGCTAATTCCTTCAATCACCGGGTCTATTTCAGCTGCACGCAATGATACCTCAACTACAGCATCCTTCTCGCCCATAATGCCAAACAACCTTTTACTCGGTTGATTGATGATCTTGATATCAACATTGTCGCTAGTCGTGTTAAGTTGCTCTAAAGCAGAATAGACTGCGTCTTTCACTGTCTTACCGGTTGCAATAATCTTCTCCATTTGGAAGCCCCCCTAAGAGAATACCTCTATTTCTTACCTTTCGGTTTGTTGGCCTTGCCCGGATTGGTCTTTTGAGGAGCGCCTTTTTTTGTAGCAGCACTCTTTGGGCCGGCTTTCGGTCTATTTTCTTTAGGCACGAAACCGAAAAGAAATTTATCTTTTTTCTGAATATTACCTTTAGCATTGCGAATTACCGGCATTTCGATGTCGCGATATACCACAAGGTTTTGAAGAATACCAAAGGTATTTCCGACTACCCAGTAAAGTGCTAAGGCAGCAGGTAATTGCAAGCCGATAAAGAGAATCATGATCGGCAAAAAGTAAAGCATAATTTTCTGTTGCGTTTCAGCTTGCGGTGTTGCCGCAACCGTTTTGGCTGTTTTGGTCTGAAGGAAGGTTGCGAGTGCAGCCAGTACCGGTAATAGAATGCTCGGCTCACCAAGCGGTATCGTTAAGAATGTAGTAGTTTTAATTGCAGTATCACGAATGATCGCGTGATAAAGCGCAATCAGAACAACCATGTTAATGATGATTGGAAAACAACCGGCAAACGGGTTTGCGTTGTTTTCTTTAAGCATCTTCATATATTCTTCATTCATCTTATTCTTATCGTCTTTATACTTTTCTCTTAATTTATCCAGCTCGGGACGAATTTTGTTCATAATCTTCGTACTCTGAATCTGTTTCATCGTTAGAGGCAGTAATAAAAGTCTAATTATAATTGTTGTAACGATAATTGAAAAACCATAATTGCCGGCAAACAACTTTGCAAAGAAATCAAGAACTTGCGAAATAGGATAAACAAAAAATTTATCCCATACTCCATTAGCCGGATCAATCGGTGCACGTAGCGCTTCTGCTGTACAACCGGTAATTAAAAATAATATAACTACGATAATTAAAAGAAATAATAACTTTTTCTTCACTATTCTTTTCCCCTTGCTTCTTTTCTCGGTGGTACTGGATCAAACCCTCCAGGATTAAATGGATGACAGCGCGTAATTCTTCTAATTGCCATAAATCCACCCTTTAATGCTCCATGTGTTATAATCGCTTCTTTACTATATGCAGAACAAGTTGGATAGAAACGACATGTACGCGGCTTAAGCGGTGATATATATTTCTGATAGAGTTCTATAATAAAAACAAATATTTTTTTCATCTTATATTACCGATAATAAGCCCACTTTTATTAAATAAATCTTTTACACTTCTCATAAAATCATTATATTCCATTTTGGCTGCCTGTTGTCTAGCAATAATAATCAAATCAACATGTTGCTTGATCTCTATTTCTTGCCTAAGCGAGCGAACAACCTCTTTAAGCAACCTACGTATTCGATTTCGCGTAACAGCATTACCAACTTTTTTACTTACAGATATGCCAAGTCTTAGTTCCGGTGTCTGCTTATTACTATAATAGTATAGAACCAGATCACGATTAGCAATTGACTTGCCTTTATTATAGACACGATTAAACTCGTGTTTCTTTTTTAAACGGTATTTTCTTTCCATACCGATCCCTCCATATCTACTGGAGAAAACTACTTATCAATAGTTACATACAAACATTATTAATAAAAAACAAATAAAATAGCCACATATTAGCGGCCATTTATGCTGATAAAATTTTTCTGCCTTTTCTACGACGATCGCTTAAAACTGCGCGGCCATTTTTAGTTTTCATGCGTTGACGAAAACCGTGAACCTTACTTCTTTTTCTTCTATTTGGATTATATGTTGGTGCCATTATTACACTCCCCTACATTAATATAGTATTATTAGTTGTAAAAAGACTACAAATCATTTTATCAATAGAGACGCTGTTATGTCAACTTTAAATAAAATTATAAACTTTATTTTTTAATTTTCTGTGGATAAAGTTTAAAAATACGAAAATATGTTTGCCTTTAATGTATTTATCCACAAATTATAGTGTTGTTAATTAACCACAATTACTACCTGTAGATATTGTGTATAGATTATTAAAAGAATTGATATTACAAGGATTATCTGATATTATAATAAAAAAACGGGATGTTAATAAGTACTGAATAAATAAACATATCCACAACCTGTGAATAATAATGTGGATAAGTCTTGTTTGTTGTGGATAAGGAGGAAAAAGTGGAGCAGCTAAAAACAATCTGGAACAATGCATTAACAGTGATTGAATCAAAACTAAGTAAGCCAAGCTTCGAAACATGGCTTAAATCTACACAGATTGAATCTTACATCAATCAAAACATAACAATAATTGCTCCTAACGAGTTTGCACGTGACTGGCTGCATTCACGTTACTCTATCCTGATTAAAGATGCTCTTTATGAAGTTCTCGGTGAAGAGGTAGATGTCCGCTTTGTTATTCCTTATACTGCTGACGACCAAGAACCTATTCAAGAAGAAGACCGCGACAGCTTTATTTCACGCGATGCAAGATCCTATCTAAATCCGAAATATCGATTTGAAAGTTTTGTTGTTGGTGCCGGTAACCGCTTTGCGCATGCAGCTGCTTTGGCAGTAGCTGAAGCCCCCGCTAAAGCTTATACCCCACTCTTTATCTATGGTGGTGTTGGTTTAGGGAAAACTCATTTGATGCAAGCTATTGGACATTATGTACTTGATCATAATCCGAATGTGCGCGTACTATATATTACTTCAGAAAAATTTACTAACGATTTTATTAACTCAATCCGCTACAACAAACCCGTTGAATTTAGAAACAAATACCGTAATATTGATATTCTTTTAATTGATGATATTCAATTTCTTGCAAAAAAAGAACAAACGCAAGAGGCATTTTTCCACACATTTAATGAATTACATGAAGCCAATAAACAGATTATTATATCCAGTGATCGCCCACCAAAAGAAATCCCTACATTGGAAGATCGGCTACGTTCACGTTTTGAATGGGGACTAATCACTGACATCCATCCGCCTGATTTAGAAACGCGTATCGCAATCCTTCAACGTAAGGCAAACTCTGATAATCTTGATATTCCCGATGATGTAATAAATTACATCGCTAATCAGATTGATACAAATATTCGTGAACTTGAGGGCGCTCTTGTTAGAGTTGTCGCCTATTCTTCGTTGATAAATAAAGACATGAATATTGATTTGGCAATTGAAGCTCTAAAAGATATTACCAATTCTTCTAAACCGAAAACTGTTACAATTAAATTAGTACAACAAATTGTTAGCGATTACTTTAATTTAAAAGTTGATGATCTTAAAGGTAAAAGACGCATTCAGACTGTGGTTATCCCCAGACAGATTGCTATGTATTTATCACGTGAACTTACTGATTTTTCGCTTCCAAAGATTGGTGCAGAGTTTGGTGGTAAAGACCACACCACCGTACTTCATGCTTGTGATAAAATAAAGAATAAAATACAAACGGATCCCGCTTTCGATTCTCAGGTTTCTTCAATCGCTGAGCGTATTAAAAACATTTAATTAACATTTAATCAACATTTTATCCACAAGTATTTTAACCGAAAAATATAAGTTATTCTTTTTTATCAACATATTAACAGACACTAATACTATTACTGTATTTAATAAATAATATATATATTAAATTTAGAATTTAAGGAGGAATCATAATGCATTTTACTATTAATAAGAGTAGTCTTGTGTACGCTTTATCACATGTTAATAAAGCTGTATCGAGTAAAAACACAATTCCAATCTTAACAGGGATTAAATTTGAAATAAATGAAAGTGGTTTAACTTTGACAGGTGCCGATTCAGATATATCGATTCAAATTAAAGTTCCACTGCAAGCAGAAGGGAAAGAAATAATTAAACTTTTTGAGGTAGGGGCAATTGTGCTGCCAAGATATGTATTTGATATTGTCCGCAAATTACCTGCTGATGAGATTGAGTTTAAAAAGACTGAAAAACTATCTATATTTATTAAATCTGGGCTGTCTGAATTTAGAATTAATGGTTACGATGTTGATGAATATCCGGAAATCCAAGCGGTTAGCGACAAGAAAAGCTTCTATGTTGAGAGTAGTTTGTTGAGAACGATGTTAAGACAGACAACTTTTGCTATATCTAATAACGAGAGCAGACCGATATTGACAGGTGTTTCTTGGAATCTTGAAGATGATATTCTTAAATTTTATGCAACAGATTCACATCGTTTAGCAGTTAAAGAGGCAGTGATCGAAAACGCGGAAGAGATAAAAATCAGCGGATTAGTTGTTCCCGGCAAAGCTTTAAAGGAACTTGCAAAAATTCTCGAAGATTATGACAGTAGAGTAAAGATTGTTGCAAGCAGCAACCAACTATATGTTGAAGTTGATAATATTATATTTATTTCAAGAATTCTTGACGGAACATACCCGGATATTCCGAGAATTATTCCCAAACAGATAGAAAGCGAAATTACACTAGATAGAAATCAATTAATTGACTCGATAGAACGTGCATCATTAATAGCGCGCGATTCACGCAATAATATTGTTAAATTAGTAACACTTGAGAATAATCTTGTTGAGATTTCTTCAAGTTCACAAGAATTAGGAAATGTAACAGAGTTAGTTGAAATACATAGTATTAAAGGTGAAGATGTTAAAATTTCTTTTAATGCTAAATATGTATTAGAGGCACTAAATGCGATTGAAAACGATGAGATAGTTATTGAGTTTACAGGGGCTCTAAGTCCGTTTATGTTAAAAAGCGTTAATCAGGAGAATTTATTACACTTAATTCTACCGATTAGAACGCATTAAGGAGAAGTTGATGGAAAAGATCATTATTGATCGAGAATATATTACACTGGGTCAGTTACTGAAAATTGCGAATATAATTCAGTCAGGTGGATATGCGAAAATATTTTTACAAGACACCGGTGTAAAGGTTAACCAAGAAACAGAACAGCGGCGTGGTCGCAAGCTTTATGATAATGATATAATTGAAATAGAAGGTTATGGCCAATTTAAAATAATAAAATCAGAGGAAATAGAATGTATTTAAAACATTTATATCTGGAAAATTTTCGCAATTATAATGAGGCAACATTAGAGCTGGAACAGGAAATCAATGTTTTTTATGGCGACAATGCGCAAGGAAAGACCAATATAATTGAGGCGATTTATTTTTTGGCGTTAGCGAAATCACATAGAACGTCTAAAGAAAAAGAATTGATTAAGATTGGCAATTCTTTTTCTTTAGTTAAAGGAAAAGTAAAACATCGTAATCACGAGACTAAACAGGAAATTTTGCTGACACCCTATGGCAAAAAAGCAAAGATTAACAATAATGAAATCAAGAAAATCAGTGAATATGTAGGTTATTTAAATGTCGTTATTTTTTCGCCCGAAGATCTTAATATTGTCAAAGGAGGACCGGCATACCGCAGGCGTTTCCTTGACATCGAGATTGGGCAGATAAACGCAAGTTACCTTTACCACCTTGTGCAGTACCAGAGGGTCATGCAGCAGAGAAATAACTTTCTGAAGGAACTGAACGTTAAGATTATGGGAAGAGAAGATGAACTAACAGTGTGGAATGCTCAATTAATTGAGCATGGCGTTAAAATAATTTTGAAGAGAATACAGTATATAGAGCTAATTGGGAAGTGGCTTCAGCCCATTCATACAAACATTAGCGAAGATGCAGAGAAGCTAACGATTGATTACAGTTGTTCACTAATTGAACGGGATTCAATGATTGAAAAAAGAGAATTTTTATCTGAAGCTAATGAAGAAATATTAACAGAATTATTTATAACAGCACTTCAGAGATATCAGCGCATTGAAATAATTAGAGGAGTAACTTTGGTTGGGCCGCATCGTGATGATCTAATCTTTAACATCAACGAGCAAAATGTTTTAATTTATGGATCACAGGGGCAACAACGGACTGCGGCTTTGTCTCTAAAGTTAGCGGAACTTGAATTAATTAATCATTATAATGGTGAGTATCCGATTTTACTACTTGATGATGTATTGTCTGAATTAGATCAACGTCGCCAGACCTTTTTATTAAAAGGTATAGAAAACAAGGTACAGACGCTACTCACAACAACGACGCTTGCAGGAATTGAAGGCAACCAAATAAAAAACAAGAAAATTCATTATGTAGAAAATGGCAAGATAACAAAGGTTGGAAAATGATATAATATATAGATAAGATAGATTAAATGAATGGAAGGTGTATTAATGGAGAGAGTTGAAAACGGCTATGGGTCAGACCAGATTCAAGTATTAGAAGGACTGGAAGCCGTACGCAAAAGACCAAGCATGTATATAGGCTCAACAAGCGAAAAAGGTCTACATCATCTTGTCTGGGAAATAGTCGATAATAGTATTGATGAAGCCTTAGCAGGACATTGTGAAGAAATAACCGTTTCTATATTGCCGGATAATATTATCCGTGTTGAGGATGATGGTCGGGGAATCCCGGTAGGTATTCACGAAAAGATGGGAAGACCGGCGGTTGAGGTTGCTTTAACAGTGCTTCATGCGGGAGGCAAATTCGACAAGGGAAGCTACCAGGTGTCCGGCGGACTGCATGGCGTCGGGATGTCGGTAGTTAACGCACTTTCCGAGTGGTTAGAGGTCGTTGTTAAAGTTAACGGCAAGATTCATCGACAAGAATATAAGCGAGGAGCTCCTTTATATGATCTTCAAGTAGTTGGCACAACTAATGAAAGAGGGACAACTATTTCATTTAAGGCTGATGATCAGATTTTTCAAGAGACAACCGAGTTTTCTTATGAAACTTTAAAAAACCGTTTACGCGAGTTGGCCTTTCTGAACAAAGGTTTGCGCATCAATCTAATTGACGAACGTTTAGGAAAGAAAAAAGAAAAGTTCTATTATGAGGGCGGAATAATGTCTTATGTGGAATTCCTAAATAAAAATCGTGAGTTGATTCATAATGAACCGCTATACATTGAGGGTGAGCGCGATAATGTAATCGTTGAAATTGCAATGCAATATAATGACGGTTATTCGAGCAACATCCTTTCTTTTGTTAATAATATTCACACATTAGAGGGTGGAACACACGAGGTTGGTTTTAAAAGCGCATTAACCCGTGTCTTAAATGATTATGGTCGCAGGAATAATATCCTGAAGGAAGCTGACGCTAATCTGTCGGGAGATGATACGCGCGAAGGGTTGACAGCGGTAATCAGTGTAAAGGTGCCGGAACCACAATTTGAAGGACAAACAAAAACGAAGCTCGGCAATAGTGAAGTTCGCGGAATCGTAGAATCGTTGTTTGGTGAGGAATTATCAACCTTTTTGGCAGAAAATCCGAGCGAGCTGAAGAAAATATTAGAAAAATCAGTATTAGCAGCACGCGCAAGACTTGCTGCACGGAAGGCGCGGGAATTAACACGCAGAAAAAATGCATTAGAAGTTAGTTCATTGCCCGGGAAATTAGCTGATTGTTCATCGAAAGATGCATCAATTAGTGAACTATATATAGTGGAAGGAGACTCCGCGGGTGGATCTGCTAAACAAGGTAGGGATCGCAACTTCCAAGCGATACTGCCTCTCCGCGGGAAAATATTGAACGTTGAAAAAGCTCGTCTTGACCGGATATTTGCTAACCTGGAAATTCGTGCGATGATAACAGCAATCGGAACCGGCATTGGCGAAGACTTTGACATTGAAAAGGCACGTTATCATAAGATCATAATAATGACAGATGCCGATGTTGACGGTGCTCATATTCGGACTTTGCTGCTAACCTTCTTTTTTCGGTTTATGAAGGGGTTAATCGAGCATGGCTACATCTATATCGCGCAGCCACCTTTATATAAGGTGCAGCAGGGGCGGACAATTCGCTATGCTTATAACGATAAAGAGCTTGATCGGATACGTGAAGAAATGGGTGACAGACCGGAGCCAACTTTGCAACGTTATAAAGGTCTCGGGGAAATGAACCCTGAACAACTGTGGGATACAACAATGGATCCGGAAAGCAGAACATTGCTTCAGGTCAGCCTTGAAGATGCGTCAGACGCAGATCTCGTTTTCCAAACATTAATGGGCGATAAGGTTGAGCCGCGTAAAGAGTTTATAATCGAGTATAGCCAATATGTTCGAAATCTGGATATATAGGGGGTGACGGAGGATGAGTATGGAAGAAAACAATCCGAGAATTAAAGAGATTAGTATAAGCAAAGAGATGAAGAGCTCCTTCATTGACTATGCGATGAGTGTTATCGTCAGCCGGGCACTACCTGATGTTCGTGATGGTCTAAAACCGGTGCATCGCCGTATTTTGTTTGCGATGAACCAACTGGGAATGACTGCGGATAAACCACACAAAAAATCAGCGCGTATCGTCGGTGATGTAATAGGTAAGTACCATCCACATGGTGATACAGCGGTTTATGAAACGATGGTGCGAATGGCGCAAGATTTCTCTCACCGCTATATGTTAGTGGATGGTCATGGAAACTTTGGGTCAATTGACGGCGATGCAGCTGCAGCGATGCGTTATACCGAAGCGCGCATGTCGAAAATTTCTAATGAATTACTGCGTGATATCAATAAAGATACAGTTGATTTCGGTGAAAACTATGACGGATCTGAGCAAGAACCGCTGGTTTTACCGGCACGTTTTCCTAACCTTTTAGTTAACGGATCATCGGGCATAGCGGTTGGAATGGCAACCAATATTCCACCGCACAACCTCGGAGAAGTTATCGACGGGGTTTTAGCTCTTATCGAAAACCCGGAAATCGAAATCAAAGATTTAAATAAAATAATTAAGGGACCTGACTTCCCAACCGGCGGCATGATCTTAGGAACCGATGGGATTATTAGTGCTTATAATACAGGCCGAGGATCGGTTAGGATGCGAGCTCGCGCTATAATAGAAGAGATGGGTCAAGGTAAGCAACGCATTATTGTTAGTGAGATTCCTTACCAAGTGAATAAGGCGCGTTTGATAGAGAAGATTGCTGAACTTGTGCGTGACAAAGAGATTGACGGCATCACCGACCTACGTGACGAGTCAGACCGTAGCGGTATGCGTATTGTAATCGAACTCCGCCGTGACGTGAATTCTAATGTTGTATTGAATAATCTTTATAAACAGACTCAAATGCAGAGTTCTTTTGGAGTTAATATGTTAGCGTTGGTCGATAACCAGCCGCGCGTTCTTAATTTAAAAGAAGCACTCAGTCATTATTTGAGCCACCAAAAAATAGTTATCCGCCGTCGCACAGAGTTTGAACTGAAGAAAGCGGAAGAACGCGCACATATCTTGGAAGGGCTGAAGATAGCACTTGATAATTTGGACGCGGTAATCGCTTTAATTCGCGCATCGAAAACAGCGGATGAGGCCAAAACAGGATTGATAACGAAGTTTGGACTGACTGAAATTCAAGCTCAGGCAATATTAGATATGCGCTTGCAACGTTTGACCGGATTAGAGCGCGAAAAAATTATTAACGAATATAATGAAATATTGGTTAAAATCGCGGAACTCAAGGCAATTCTTGCTGATGTAAATAGAATATTAGCTATTATTGCTGAGGAGCTTGCGGAAATTAAACAGAAATACAGCGATCCTCGTCGAACTGAAATAACTTTTGATGATAGCGATATTGAAACGGAGGATCTAATTCCGGAAGAGGACGTTGTTGTCATGTTGACGAACCAAGGCTATATTAAACGCCTCGGGATTTCTACTTATAAGAGTCAGCATCGAGGCGGCAAGGGTGTAACGGGAATGGGAACGAAGGAAGATGATTTCGTTCAGCATTTCTTTATCACGAATTCACACAAATATATTATGTTCTTCACGAATAAGGGTCGTGTCTATCGTTTGAAGGCGTATGAAATACCGGAGCATGGCCGGATGGCGCGTGGAACACCGATCATCAATCTAATTCAGATTGACAAAGACGAAACGGTAAACGCAGTGTTCCATGTTCGCGATTACGAAAGTGATGATTACCTAACATTTGCTACAGCACAAGGCTTGGTGAAGAAATCACAGTTATCAGATTACGACAATATTCGACGTGGCGGAATCAACGCAATTAACCTGCGTGAAGGTGATGAACTGATTAGTGTGAAGCTAACTGATGGTAAACAAGATATAATTCTCGGAACAGCAGACGGCCAATCGATTCGTTTTAATGAGACTGATGTTCGTGTGATGGGAAGGACAACTTCCGGAGTTCGCGGTATAACTCTGGCCAAAGATGACATAGTAATCGGAATGGAAACGGTCAATGATGATATGTCGGTACTTGTTGTAACCGCTAATGGTTATGGTAAGAAAACGCCGGCAACTGAGTATCGGGCACAGACGAGGGGTGGCAAGGGCGTAAAAACGCTGAATGTCACGAAGAAAACCGGTAGTGTTGTTGGCCTAAAAACGGTGACCGATGACTTAGATATCATGATAGTGACCAGCAAAGCAATGGTAATTCGTCTGCCGATGACATCCGTTTCATCGATGGGCAGATATACGCAAGGAGTTAAATTAATAACTGTAGGCGACGAAAACTATGTAACCTCAGTTGCGAAAATTGAAGCAGAAAACGAGGAGGAACAGCATGGAAACAACTAAGGTCACCTATCGCAAGGTAAATTTGTGTAAGAACAGTTCGCGAAAAGCACTAATTAGTAAAATTTTCACGATATTAGTTGCACTTATTATGGTAAGCAGCGGTCTTGGTACAGGTGTGTTAGCCACAAATCAAGGTGGATCACAGCCAACTGAACCGAGCACGGAGCCGGCTTTATCATATCTGGACTGGTACCAAGATTATAGCACCTACAATTTGAATAAACTGAAAAGGACGAAAATACCGCGTGAGGCCCATGCTTTATTCTTAACCGGTAGCTCGGCAAATAGCAGTAAGTTTACGAACTTTGTTGAAGTAATGGCAAGAACGGAACTTAATGCAATGGTTATCGATATTAAAGAAGACGAAGGTAATGTAACCTTTAAATCGGATAATCCGCTGGTGCGGGCAATAGATTCTGACAAGAAAAATTTTATCAGTGATATTGATAAGCTGATTCATATTGCTAAGGAAAACAATATCTATTTGATAGCTCGAATCGTTGCGTTCAAAGATCCGCTTTATGCGAAGACACACCCGACAATTGCTTTTCAGCGCAAAACGGGAGGTGTATGGCATGACGTAAATGGCGTCCCTTGGGTTGATCCATATCACGATGAATTATGGGACTATAATGTGAGCATTGCAAAAGAGGTTGCAGAAAAAGGCTTTGATGAAATTCAATATGACTATGTTCGTTTTCCTGATAAAGCAAGATTGATGGATCAACAGGTTGCATATGCTAAGCCGGCAGAGATGAGTAAGGCAGAAGTAATAGGCGAATTTCTTCGCTATGCGAAAAACGAACTTGAACCCTATAATGTTTATCTTTCAGCGGATGTATATGGCGCAACAACTACACAGCTTGACGATATGGGAATCGGTCAACTGTGGGAGCTAATCTCGCCACATGTCGACTATATCAGTCCAATGATGTACCCGTCACACTATGGAGTTGGTTGGTACGGTGTGCCTTATCCGGATCAAGAGCCATATCATATTATTAAATCAGGTATAACGGATGCTTTTAAGAAAGATGAAATAGTTCGCGCAGCCGGAGGGATACCGGCAATTATTCGTCCGTGGTACCAAGATTTTACAGCGGATTGGGTTCCGGGTTATATAGTTTATGGTGCGCATGAAGTGCGCGAACAGATTAGAGCCGGTGTAGAAATGGGTGTAAACAGCTATATGATTTGGAATTCTGGCAATAATTATCATTTAGGCGCATGGCAATAGATTAATAAAAACTTTTGACGGCGCTGAGTTTAGATGATATAATATTCTATTATTAATTTAGGTATAAAGGCGCGGGAATTGCCGAAAATACCTTATAAATAAGCGACTACAAATAAAAAAGGAGGTAGAGAGAGGAGAATGTGGGAAGATAAATTTGCAAAAGATGGCCTGACATTTGATGATGTTTTACTTATTCCGGCTAAGTCCGAAATATTGCCTCGTGACGTTGAGGTAAAGAGCAGCCTTGGGAAACTTCAATTAAATATACCGATAATGAGTGCCGGGATGGATACAGTAACCGAGTCAGGAATGGCGATTGCAATGGCCAGACAGGGCGGCATCGGTATAATCCACAAGAACATGGCAATTGAGGAACAGGCTAACGAAGTTGACCGTGTTAAACGATCAGAGAGCGGTGTAATAACTAATCCTTTCTATCTATCACCTGAGCATACTTTGCTGGACGCTGAAGAGTTAATGGCGAAATATCGCATTTCCGGTGTACCGATTGTTAATGCGCAAAAAGAATTGGTGGGTATTCTAACTAATCGTGATTTGCGTTTTGTTGAGGACTTCACAGTATTGATTGAATCAGCGATGACTAAAGATAATCTGGTCACAGCACCAATTGGAACAACTTTAGAGGAAGCGAAAGCAATTCTACAAAAGCATCGTATTGAAAAGCTGCCCTTAATCGATGATAAGCGCAAGTTAAAAGGTTTGATTACAATCAAAGATATTGAAAAAGCGATTAAGTTTCCGGATTCTGCGAAGGATCGGCAAGGACGTTTGCTTGTAGGGGCTGCGGTTGGCGTAACAGCGGAAACGCATGAACGCGTTGACGCACTGGTAGAAGCCGGTGCTGATGTTATCGTAATTGATACTGCACATGGCCACAGCAAAGGCGTGATTAAAACCGTACAAGAGGTACGCGCCAAATATCCTGACCTTGTGCTTGTCGCGGGTAACGTTGCAACCGGCGAAGCGACACGCGACTTAATCGAAGCGGGTGCATCGGTTATCAAGGTGGGGATTGGTCCCGGTTCAATCTGTACTACACGAATTATCGCCGGAATTGGGTTACCACAGATTACAGCTGTCTATGAATGTGCGTCGGTAGCGCGTGAATATGGTGTATCGATTATCGCTGATGGCGGTATTAAGTATTCCGGAGATATAGCGAAAGCGATAGCCGCGGGTGCACATGCGGTTATGCTTGGAAGTCTGCTGGCAGGAACAGATGAAAGCCCCGGAGATTATGAAACTTTCCAAGGCCGTCGCTACAAAGTGTATCGTGGAATGGGATCCATCGGAGCAATGGAAGCGGGCAGTAAGGATCGTTATTTCCAAGAGAATAATCAAAAGTTAGTACCTGAAGGAATTGAGGGTCGCGTCGCTTACAAAGGACCGCTTGAAGATACAATCTATCAGCTGATTGGTGGTCTGCGCGCAGGCATGGGTTATGTTGGTGCTAAGAACATAGATGAGTTGATTAATAACTCGAAATTCGTCAAAATCACAAATGCTGGCTTAAAAGAAAGCCATCCACACGATGTACACATTACCAAGGAATCACCTAACTACTCAATATACGAAAAATAGGGGAGACTAACTCCCCTTTTTTGAGAAATTATATCAATAAAAGAACTCGGTTTTTAGAAATTTAAAAGTTTAACAAAAGATTAGGAGGTAGGCGGTAACAGATGCATACAGGCAGGAACATAATTAAACTAAATAGAAGCAATAAGAGGATGCAGATGCTACTAATAAGCATCCTAATAGCGGTTCTGTTGGTGCCACTGATCATCGTTGCACCGGTTACGGCAGCACCGTATCTGGACATTGATGCAAAGGCAGCAATCCTTGTTGATAATAATTCCGGCAAAATTCTCTATGCTAAGAATATCGACGAGGCACTTGAGCCGGCAAGTATGTCCAAAATGATGACAGAGTATCTGATTCTTGAGCAAATTAAGAAAGGCGGAATCGCTTGGGATGATATAGTAGTTGCCAGCGAGTACGCTGCTTGGATGGGTGTTAACGGCGGATCGGCTGTTTATCTGGCGAAAGGTGAGCGACACACTGTGCGCGAGCTCTTTTATGCGGTAGCTATCGCGTCGGGGAATGATGCAACTGTTGCTTTGGCAGAGTACATTAGTGGCAGCGAGACTGCTTTTGCGAAGTTGATGAATGAAAAGGCGCGTGAGATGGGGCTTAATGACACACATTTTGTGACAAGCACCGGATATCCGGCTGATGAATTAGGCCAATATCGACCGGCAATCAGCGGTCAAAACGAGATGAGTGCTCGCGATGCGGCAACTCTTGCCTGGTACTTGATTAATGATTTTCCGGGATTGAGGGAGATTAGTAGTCAGACCAAGTTAGTGTTTAGGCCGGGACAGGAACATACGAATGTGAACTTCATGTTGCCGGGACTAATTTTCGCGTACGAAGGTCTTGACGGCGTAAAGACAGGGCATACATCGCAGGCGGGGTACTGTTTTACCGGAACTGCAGAGAGGGATAATATCAGACTTATTAGTGTGGTGTTTGCGACGAGTAGCTTAGAGAAACGGGCAAGCGAAACACGTAAACTGCTCAATTATGGTTTTAATAATTACGAGCGCATCCAATTAGTTGGAGCAACGCAGTCAGTTAGCGGCAGTGAAGAGTTGGCGATTGCGAAAGGAAGACAGCGAACAGTGAAAGGTGTTGCTGATGAGTCGCTTTATTTGGTAATTGAGCGAGGCGAGCGTGCAAACTATAAAGCGACATATGAGCTGGCTGAAGATGTGGTTGCACCAATCCGAAAAGGTGATGTTTTGGGTACAATCTCATACATTCACCAGCAAGACGGCGAAACGTTCGATGCAGTTTACTTAAATGACAGTTTTCGTGAACTTGAGCAGGTGAAACTGGTTGCCGATGTCGATGTTGATCGCTCCGGCGTAATCAGCCTTTTCTTCCGAGGAGTTGGCGATATGTTCAGCAAGGTATATAATGTGATAGCAGATACATTTAAAAAATTATTTTAGAGACTAATTTCGAATATATAGGGAGTGGTTGGAATGTTTCAAGGCGGAGGAGTAAAATCAGATAATGGCTTAGCAGATAGTTTAAAAAAAGGCGTTATCATGGACGTTGTTAATGCAGAGCAAGCAAAAATAGCTGAGGCTGCCGGTGCGGTTGCAGTTATGGCTTTAGAGAGGGTACCTTCAGATATTCGTGTAGAAGGCGGCGTAGCAAGAATGGCTGACCCGACGATTATCGAAGCGGTTAAAAGTGTGGTAACAATCCCGGTAATGGCGAAAGCGCGTATCGGTCATTTTGTGGAGGCGCGCATTCTTGAGGCACTTGGAATTGACTATATCGATGAGAGCGAGGTTCTTACGCCGGCTGACGAGATGTTTCATATCGATAAACATAGTTTTAAGACACCGTTTGTAAACGGCGCGAAGGATCTTGGTGAGGCGCTTCGTAGGATTGGTGAA
Source organism: uncultured Caryophanales bacterium (assembly GCA_964637775.1). Lineage (GTDB taxonomy): Bacteria > Bacillota > Bacilli > Tepidibacillales > Tepidibacillaceae > CAYZPB01. Next base: position 52,750 of record CAZWWX010000002.1, on the reverse strand, counting down.
GGTTCAGCGATGTTACGTACCAAAGGTGAGCCGGGAACAGGTAATATAGTTGAGGCTGTCCGCCACATGCGTATGGTGATGTCACAGATTCGCCGGATCCACGGCATGAGCAAAGATGAACTTGCAGTAGAAGCAAAGAATCTTGCGGCTCCGTTCGGATTAGTGCTTTATATTCGCCAGCATGGACGTTTGCCGGTTGTTAACTTTGCTGCGGGTGGTATTGCAACACCGGCAGATGCGGCACTTATGATGCAACTTGGTGCGGACGGAGTCTTTGTTGGGTCGGGTATTTTTAAATCCGAGAATCCCGAAAAATATGCGAAGGCAATCGTTGAAACAGCGAGAAATGCTGATGACTATGAGTTAATGGCTCATCTTTCTAAAGGGCTTGGTGGTGCAATGAAAGGGATTGATCTTGCAACGCTTGCGCCTGAAGAGCGCATGTCAGACCGTGGTAAATAGAAAGTATTGTATAAGAATACTGTGTAGGATATTAGCATAGAAGCTCACATTGGAGGCAGATAAATGTTAGATATTAAGCTACTGAGAAGTGATATTGAACGCGTTAAACAAGCGCTAATAGACCGCAATGATCAATCAACCGGAGTTGAGAGATTTGCGGAGCTTGATGCTGAACGTTTGGAACTTCTGCAGAAATCTGAGGAGCTTAAAAATCTGCGTAATATGGTGAGCAAGCAGGTTGCTGAACTTAAAGCAGCAAAGCAAGAGACAGATAAGCTTATTATACAGATGCGCGAGGTTGGTGACCAGATCAAGGTTTTAGATGATAAGTTGCGAGATAAGGAAGTAGCACTTAAGGATATAGTGCTCGGCATTCCGAACATACCACATTCATCTGTACCTGTCGGTATATCTGAAGAGGATAATCCGGTAATCAGGACTTGGGGTGAAATTAAGGGATTTAGCTTTTCGCCGAAAGCGCACTATGAAGTTGGTGAAGCTTTGGGTATTCTTGATTTCGAGCGTGCTGCGAAGGTAACGGGTTCTCGTTTTGTCTTTTACAAAGGGCTTGGTGCGCGTCTTGAGCGTGCCCTGATCAACTTTATGATGGATCTACATTCAAACGAACATGGCTATACTGAGGTGTTACCGCCATATATAGTTAATCGGGGTAGCATGATCGGCACGGGGCAACTTCCGAAATTCGCCGAGGATGCTTTTAAGCTGGAGAATATGGATTATTATCTGATCCCGACAGCTGAGGTACCGGTGACGAACTACTATCAAGAGGAAATTATGGCAGGTGAAGACCTTCCTCAATACTACACGGCATACAGTGCTTGCTTCCGTTCTGAAGCAGGCTCTGCGGGTCGCGATACGCGGGGGCTGATTCGCCAACACCAATTTAACAAAGTTGAACTGGTTAAGTTCACGAAACCGGAAGATTCATATGATGAACTGGAGAAACTGGTGCGCGATGCTGAGCGAGTGTTACAATTATTGGGATTACCTTACCAAGTAGTGACGCTCTGTACAGGTGACTTGGGATTTTCATCAGCTAAGACATATGATCTTGAGGTATGGTTACCGAGCTTTAAAACATATCGCGAAATTTCGTCTGTAAGCAACTTTGAGTCATTTCAAGCGATGCGAGCTAATATTCGGTTTAGACGTGAAAAAAATGGTAAGCCGGAGTTTGTGCATACTTTAAATGGATCCGGTGTTGCGATTGGCAGAACGGTTGCTGCGATATTGGAAAATTATCAGCAGGAAGATGGCAGTGTCATAGTACCTGATGTATTAGTTTCGTATATGGGTGGAGTTAAGGTAATTAAATAAAATTATTGCTTAGATAAGGCTTGATATTGCTGATGGAGTTGTGCTATTATATCCTTTGTCGATAATTAAATATGGAGAGGTGGTCGAGCTTGGTTTAAGGCACTGGTCTTGAAAACCAGCGAGCGTGTGAGCGTTCCGTGGGTTCGAATCCCACCCTCTCCGCCACTTAAATAGCCAGTGGGCTATTTTTTGTTTTAAGAGCGCTACACTGTTGATGTACCGGTTAATTTACTATATGAACAGGTGCCCGTAGCTCAGTAGGATAGAGCACAAGTTTCCTAAACTTGGTGTCGGGGGTTCGAATCCCTCCGGGCATACCATTATGATTTAGAGTTACAGAGTAAGTATGTGAAAAAAGTGTGTAAGTTGAGGTTTGGTGATTTAAGATAATTAAATAAAGGAAAAGATAAAAAAAAGACACAACCCTATGGTTGTGTCCTTTCATGAAAAAGAGATGGAGTGTATAGAACAAATCAATATTTGTAATCTATATGGAGATAATAACATATTGTGAAATCAAACACAAGTGGTATTATAAAAATATTTTTTAAAATTACACTTTGATATATAATGAAGGTGTAAGAATCAAAGGAGCAAGAAACAATGGTTAGAAGAGAAAGATTGACTGCAGAGGATAACAAGTTCATGCTTGAAGCACTGAAAGAAGCGGAGTTAGCTAAAGCGAAAGGCGAGGTTCCGGTTGGTGCTATTATTGTCAGGAATGGACAAGTTATTGGTCGTGGACATAATTTGCGGGAAAAGATGCGCAGTCCGCTTGCCCATGCTGAGCTTTTAGCAATTGATGAAGCGAGCTTAACTTTGAATAGTTGGCGACTTGAAGACTGTACAATCTATGTAACGCTTGAACCGTGTCCTATGTGTGCGGGCGCGATTATTCAATCTCGTATTGAGCGATTAGTCTATGGCGCAAGCGATCCTAAAGGTGGTTGTGCTGGTACTATTATCAACCTTGTTGAAGATGAGCGGTTCAATCATCAGGTTAGTGAAAATATCAGTGGTATAATGGGCAAAGAAGCCGCGGAACAGCTAAGCAGTTTTTTCCAAGAGTTGCGAGAACGGAATAGCGAGAGGAAATAATGTCGAAGGTAGAAAAAATAAGACAGGAAGTGTTGTTTGGTGCCGAATAGTCGGAGCAAAAAAACAGAATTAACAGGCGTACAGATAATTGTACTTGCCTATTTTATAGCAATTATAATAGCAACGATCTTACTTTATTTGCCGATATTCCACAATGAAGGCGTTAATGTGAAATTGGTTGATGCCTTTTTCACCGCAACAAGTGCTGTAACTGTTACGGGATTAACAACAATGAATACAGCTGCGACTTTTAATCTGGGTGGGCAACTGATAATTTTGCTGTTCATTCAACTTGGTGGAGTCGGTATAATGACGCTGGGAACATTTATCTGGGTTGTTGCGGGACGCAAGATTGGAATGAAAGAGCGTGAGCTAATCAGAATTGATCACAACCGTTCGGAATTTTCGGGATTGGTACAGTTGATGAAGCGGGTGTTGGGAATCGTTTTGGCGATTGAACTAACTGCGACATTATTAGTAGGCACATACTTGCTGAAATATTACGATATCTGGTATGAAGCTTATTATAATGGGCTGTTCCATACGATTTCAGCGTTTACAAATGCGGGATTTGATATATTTGGTAGTTCGCTTACAGGGTTCGGTAGCGATTATCTACTGCAGATATTGGTTATGATTTTGATCATTCTTGGTGGTATAGGATTTCCGGTATTGATTGAAGTGCGGGAATTTTTGCATACGCTACGAAGCAAAGAGAATCGACGCAGTTTTCGTTTTTCGCTTTTCAGTAAACTTGCAAGCATGACTTTCTTAGTGTTGTTACTTGGTGGGTTTATTCTGATCTGGGTATTTGAGAATAGTGCGGCTTTTGCCGGAATGGCATGGCACGAAAAATTGTTTTATGCGCTTTTTAATTCGGTGTCAGCTCGGAGTAGTGGCTACACAACAATGGATGTTGGGCTTTTCTCGCCATATACTTTATTCTTGATATCGATTCTAATGTTTATTGGAGCTAGTCCATCGAGCACCGGCGGAGGAGTGCGGACGACAACCTTTGCGGTAATCGTGTTGTCGGTGATTAACTTTGTTAAGGGTAAGAAAGAGGTCACGATTTTCAGAAGACGCATTGAGCAGGAAGATATGTTGAAAAGTCTCGTAGTATTTACGACAGCAATACTGTTAATTGGAACAAGCATTATATTGTTAAGTCTGTTCGAGGGTGAGCGTTTCAGCCTGCTTGAGATTATATATGAGATATCGTCAGCGTTCGGAACAACCGGATCATCAATGGGAATTACAGCAGAACTAACGAGCGCCGGCAAGCTACTCTTGTCGGTACTAATGTTTATTGGTCGGATTGGTATATTGTCGTTGTTGTTCATCTTTAAGGAAAAGGGGACAGCGCCGAAAATTACCTATCCGGCTGAAAAGATTATAATTGGATAAGTCGGAACTCTTCGCAGACAACAAGCATATCTTCGCCAAAGTTGAGATCATGGATGAATAATTCTCTGGTGAAAAAGACTTGGTGGATGAGTCGCCAGAATGATAGGGAGCGGTCTCCTTCGCCTTCAAGATAAGCGTGTTCATCAGTTACCTCGCCAAAGGGGCAAGTGTAAACGCGAGTTGTTTCGGTGATGCAGACAGCGTTCCCGTTAGAATCTAAAATTATATTTAAATCGCCAACTTCTGGCAGAGGGCTGCTATCTAGTTCGTATAGTGGATAAGCCGAGGAAGTGGCGGTTTTCGTGCCTTCAAGGACCAGTTGCGCCAACTTATCTGCAGTTGCCGCATCACCGCCGAAACTCCAGGCAGTATAGTCGCGCTTCTCATCAGGATGTTTCTCCAAGTAAAGTTTCCATAATTGTTGTTCAGTCATGTTATCAAACTCCTATCTGGTAAGTGGTTAGATTTTGTCTTCTTTTCGCAGTTCTGTGATTGCATGTTTAATAGCTAATTTAATGTAATTATATCGTTTATTAGATAAAAGAAAAAGTCTAACTCCGTATTATCCGCACATTTAAGAAAACCTTAAGAATCTATTGTTAAACTATAAGCAACGAACAGCCCCGGTAGATTAGTATTATAATTAATATAGGTGTTTATAAAATATATTATAAGGGGCCATCAATATGAAGATATTATTAGTTGAAGATAATAAGAAGCTTACTGAGGCGCTACATTTCCTGATGGAGAAAGAAAAAATTTACTCGGACATTGCGCACGACGGAGAAATTGGACTTGCTCTTGGGCTTAAATCGATCTATGACGTAATTATCTTAGACATAATGTTGCCTAAACTGAACGGATTAGAAATACTGCAAAATCTTCGCAAGAGTGGAGATTTAACGCCTATTTTACTTCTTACTGCTAAAGACGCAATTGAAGATCGGGTAAGAGGTTTAGAGCTCGGAGCTGACGACTATTTGGTTAAGCCCTTTGCTACGGAAGAGTTAATCGCTCGTATTAAATCACTTGCTAGGCGAGCTGCTCGCGAATGTGATGGAGACAGATTGACATTGAGTAAAGTGACCTTTAATTGTGCTAATCAAATGCTACGAATAAATGGGCGAGAACAAATGCTGTCAGCAAAAGAGGGTCAGCTATTAGAAATGTTAATGCGTCGCCCCGAACAGATTTTTACACGAGAACAGATCTTAGATAAAATTTGGGGTTATGATGCAGATATTATGTTGAATAATGTTGAAATATATGTTCATCATCTCAGGAAAAAGATTGGAAAGGATGCAGGCATCGAGTTAAAAACGGTACGCAATCTCGGCTATCTGCTACGGGTATCGAAAAATGATAAATAAATTGCGTGGACGTTTAACAGTATATAACACAATAATTTTAATTTTATTTTTAACGCTATTTTCAGTTGTAGTCTATCTCTTAATGAATAATCATGTTTTTAATAGACTGAACAATAATCTTGATTTAGCTGCGGAGCGGGTGCAAAATCTTTGTGAATTACCTGCAATCCCAGTTAATTGCATTTATGTGCTTAGAGACGAGCAGCTTGATATTACTACTTTATCAAAGGCTCCTATTACAGAAGAAAACAAAGATTTTATTGCTATGACAATACGAGAATATGCTGAAATCGCAATTGAGAGCGGAAAGGAAATGTATGTAGATTTCAATGTTGAAGGAAGAGGAATGATTAGAGTGCTTTCTGTTCCGGTAGAAAAAGGTGGGCAGAAGGGAGTTGTCCAAGTTCTAATCAATATTGATCGTGAGCTTTCTTTTATGAAAGTTTTACTTACTACTTTGATAATTTTAAATGTGATAAGTATATTTCTGTTAGCACTTATTAACTGGCTTCTCGTTGGTAAATCTTTAGTACCGGTTCGACATGCATGGGAACAACAAAAAGAGTTTATTGCTGATGCATCACATGAAATTCGTACTCCTCTCTCAGTAATACAGGCAAATCTTGATGCTTTAATTGTTAACCAAGAAAAATCGGTTGTTGAAAATTTGCGGTGGATTAACAATATTAAAACCGAAACACAACAGATGGCGAAATTAACTGAAGACTTATTATTACTTGCGAAAAAGGATGCTAATCAGTTGCAATTTCAAAGAGAATATATTGATTTATCACGCGTAGTTAAAGAAACGATAGAGGAAATACGTCCTTTGTATAACCAAGCGCAAATCAAATTGGAATTAAATAATAATCAAACTGTGTACCTATTTGCTGACGAATTCCGTATTAAACAACTACTTATTATACTGTTGGATAACGCACTTAAATACACACCCGCAAATGGAAGAGTTCAAGTAAATGTGAGTTCAAGCGACAGTGAAGTTCATCTTGCAGTGATAGATAATGGAATTGGAATCAAAAAAGAAGAGCAACATTTAATTTTTGAACGTTTTTACAGGGTTGATAAAACGCGGTCGCGCGAAGCGGGAGGGACGGGGCTTGGATTACCGATTGCAGCTTGGATAATAGAGGAGCATGGTGGAACGATTCATTTGGAAAGCTCCCTTAATACAGGCACTATTTTCAAAATTGTATTCCCTGTGAAGTAGATTATCCACAAAAGGACTTCAGGAAAGAACATATAAACAATAAAAAAGGAGGAGTAACGATGAAATTAAGATTTAACAGAGCAATCATTCTATTTATCGTTGTAGCTTTAGTTATCGGACTCAGCGGCTGTGTTACAACAAAACCGCCTGAGTTAGATGAGACTTACGATCCAGTGTTTGTTGAGAATGTAACACCAAAGCTACAAACAATGGTTGACGAAGGGAAAATGGAAAAGGACAGCATGGATTTAATTATCGAAAGAATTAAAGAGGGTGTCTATGCAAGACCGGACGTACAAGCAATTCTAGCCGGTACAACACCTCCACCGAAGCGTGGAGAGGACCCTGTAAAAGCACCTGATACCCCGCCGGCAACAGGTGGAGACAAACCATATGATGAAGCATGGTTAAACAACTTGACACCTCAACTCGAGCAATTAGTCAGTAGCGGAAAAATGGAACAATCAGAAATGGACGAAATTATTGCTAAAGTTAAAAGCGGTGAATATCAAAGAGATGATGTAAGACCGATACTTGACGCACACAAATAGTTAATAGAAAACTTAATGAAAGGTAGTTGATAGTATGGCATCTTTATGGGCAAAGTTAGATAAACGTGATCTTTCCATGGCTATCGTAATGCTTCTTGTAGGTCTTTATTATGCTTTTCTTGGGCCTTTTAATATGGACTTTACGCAAGAAACATTGCTTTGGAAAAACACAACAAATGGCACTAACTGGACAGCGGGTCCAGTATCAAGATTTTATATGGGTGGATTACTAAGAGCGTTTATGATTATTGGTGGATTAGCATTAATCGGATTGGCTTGGCCAATGGCAAAAGGACGAAAAAAAGTTTGGCCGATAGCTCTTACAATTCTTGGAATAGCACCAATTGGACAGTTTTTTATTGGACTTGGTTATATGGAAAACTTTAGTCTTTACCCACCAATTGCTTACCCATTAGCTTGGAATGCATTTATAGTAGGGCTGATTGGCTTTTGGGCACTGATTCTAATTAAAAAAATGGAGAGCCGTCGTCAGAAAGTAAGCATGTTCGTTGTTTTGACATTGCTTGGCATGATTGGCTCTCAAGCATTCGCATTAATGTTACATGCTTATCGTGTAGTTGCTCGTGATCTTGGTTTTGCAATTTCTGTTCCGGAATCACAAGTAATGGTTCACGCCGGAGGCTTATTGCTGTTAATTCTTATTATGGTATTTATTGCAATCTACAAAGTTGCGCAACATAAAGAATCCGGCTGGTGGTATTCAATTATTGCCAGCGTTGCAATGGCATATGCATGTTTCCCAGCACATTACATTCGTCCGCCAAGTGCTTCGCTTGTGCCGGGTGGAACGTTAGAAGCTTCGGCTTTTACATCTACTTATTGGATGGCAGGTGCTCAAGGAGTAATACTATTTGTAATACTTTTGATTCCTTATTTTAAAAACGTGCTTTTTGATAGGAAAGAAGGATAATAAAACACCCCATTTTACAATAAGCGAAAGGAGCTGGGTTATCCCAGCTCCATTTTATTCAAAAAAATTATGAACCAAACAATTGTTTTACTGATTTTAAATTGCTTTTACTAATCGGAATTAATTTATCTATTTCTTTAAGTTTCAGTGAGTAGTTGTAGTTATTATTTACTAATTGTTCTATATGACGTTTGTTTACCAAGAAGCTTTGGTGGGTAGTAATAAATAGATTATCGTCGTCCAGCTTTTTTAGTGATTTCATATTGGAACGTATTTTGTAGTTTCGATTCTTGGTGTTAATTATTACCATATGCAAATCTGATTCGAAATAGATAACTTCTTCTAAATCAAGCAGAATTATTTTATTGTCTTCCTTTATCTTTATCTTTGGTTTTTTAATTTCTTCTACCGGACTTACTTCAGTCAGATTGTTTTTCACACGGTTTATCATTTCCTCGATTTCACGTGGCATAAAAGGTTTAACAATATAACCGACTCCAAAGCGCGTTGCATTCATAATTGTTGACTCATCTGCATGTATTGATACGAAAACTATCGGAATCGAGTAATAACCTGATAATAGTTCTGCGGTATAGATACCGTTCATTTCTGATGAAAGGTCAATATCCATAAAAATAAGATCAGGAACTTGTTGTTTAACAAACATTAGGGTTTGTTCCGGTGTGGTCATTATTCCAAGTGGAGTATGGCCTAAATTGATAATAATCTGTTCAAGCATTTGCCCACTTGCGAGGTTATCTTCTACTATTAAAATGCTTAGGTTTTTCACTTTGTTATTTTTAGACATCTGCTCATTAAGTTGAGCAATGTCGTTTTTTATTTCGGTAATTAAATTGGCAATAGATAATATACTTTCCTGGTGAGCAGCTTGTTCCATATCTTCTGCCTTTGATCTAACGCTTTCTATTCGAAGGTTCGCAGCTGTACCTTTAATTTGATGTGCTAACTTTTTGATAGCAATAAAGTCCTGATGTTCAAGATAAAGCTGTAGTAGTTGCTCAGTCTCAGAAAAAGAATTAAAAAAGGATTCATAAATATTCAAAGCTTGATTATATTTTAGGTCAGTTTCCTTAATCATTTTTCCTATAATTTCATAAAAGGAACTCATTATTAACACCTTCCTTATAAATATAGATTATACAGGTTTAATAATACTCTATTTTTCTGAATATGCAACAAAATATACTAATTATGTGAAAATTGGTATTATGCAAGTGGAGAATGCTAAATATATTGTTAGTTATTAATTACTACAACGGGGGTAGTATATATGAATAGTTCTCAATGCAACTGTCTGGATTCAAAAATTCTCATTATAGATGATGATCATGTAAGCAATCTTTTGGTGGAAACGATTCTACATAATAAAGGTTTCCATAATATTTTAAGTATTACGAACCCATTGATTGCTGCTGACAAATACATTGAATTTGTACCGGACCTGATTTTGTTAGACTTAATGATGCCGGAAATGAACGGTTTTGAGGTATACAATCAATTATCACTCGTCTCTGCAAATCAAATGTTACCGGTAATTATGATTACGGCAAAAAATGATCATCTAAATAAAGATTATGCCCTTAATCTTGGCATATCACACTTTCTTGAAAAGCCAATAAATAGCAGTGAACTTCTTGCAATAACACATAATTCTTTAAAAATTAATCATTTATATAAAATAACATCTAACCGAGCAAATGTCTTAGAACAGAATTTAAATAAGCTCGAAGATGATCTGGTTAATACTTTATTATTGTCTGTTAAATTTCGTGACCAAGAAACAGGAGAACATATTAATCGTGTTAGCAACATAGTTAAAATTTTGGCTTTAGGTAGCGCTGTTGATGAGGAGAATGCTATTATGATTGCTGTCGCAAGCAAATTGCATGACATTGGAAAGATTGGGGTACCGGATGAAATCCTGATCAAAGCAGACGCATTAAACCTTGAGGAATGGGAGCTTATGAAAAAGCACACGACGATTGGTGAAAGTATTTTATCAGTTCACGAATCTGAGCTAATGCAATTAGCAGCTAATATAGCAAAGTCGCACCATGAGAACTGGGATGGGACCGGTTACCCACTACAATTAAAAGGCAAAGAGATTCCTTTCCCCGGAAGACTGGTTGCAATCGCAGATGTATTTGATGCACTATTAACAGAGCGTCCATATAAAAAAGCGTGGAGTGCAGAGCAAGCTATTTCTTACATAGAGAATCAAGCAGGTTACAAATTTGATCTCGATCTAGTTAAAGTGTTCATAAGCAACTTAAATGAGATTATTGCTCTATATAGTTCAGCAAATCTTATTTATAATTAAGTTATAGATTAATTAAATTGGAGAAGATGCGAATGTTTAAATTTATATGTCGAAGATGCCTACGAGCAATGGACTATGGTAGTGAGCTTTTGAACTATGAATCTTTTATTAGTTCTGTTCAAGAAATAGCGTTAGTATGCAACCTTGACGGTAAAATTATTTTTGCTAACAAGGCTGTTACTGATAAGCTTGGTTATACTGATACAGAGATTAAGAAAATGCATGTGCTAAACTTACATCCCGAAGAGAATCGTGCTGAAGCATCTGAGATTGTTGCTGATATTTTCGCCGGTAGAACAAATATATGCCCGCTTCCATTACTGAAAAAGAATGGAACAATATTACCGGTAGAAACCCATGCTTGGTTAGGAAAATGGGATGGCGAGATTCGGATGTTTTCACTTTCGCAGGATTTATCAAAAGATCAAGAGTCACTACAAAAATTGACCAAAATCTTCGAGCGAGTTCCAACGCCAATGTTAATACTATCCTTGGATAAGGGAGAATATGTTGATGCTAACCGAGCTTTTTTTGATCGATTTGGAATTAAAGAGGAGCAACTGATAGGTAAAACAGCGGCAGACCTTCATTTTTTTATTGATAAGATGGAGTACACACGTACCGTTGCTGAATTAAGGAAAAAAGGTTATTTTGACCAGAAAGTTGTACGGATGAAGACTGAGTACGGAGAGGAACTGGTTGGGCTCTTCTCCGGTGAGATTATCAACGCGCAAGATAAAAAATATGTAATGACAACAATGATTGATTTGACAAAACAAACACAAGTTGAAGATGAATTATTACAATATAACGAACTTCAACAGGTACTATTAGAGTTAGCAAGCCGTTATATTAATATGTCGCTTGGAGATTATGCAACTGAGATTGAAAACTCTTTGAAAAGGGTAGGAAAATTCGTAGGGGCAGATCGTGTCTATATATTTAATTATGATTTCTCCGCCGGTACTACAAGCAATACTTATGAATGGTGCAATTATAATATTGTGCCTGAAATCGAGAATTTGCAGAATATTGACCTTGACACAATTCCGGATTGGGTTTTTAAACATAAGAATGGCGAAGCGTTTATTGTAGAAGATATTAATCTACTTGATAGTGAAGAAAGTGCAGTAAGGGCAATTTTGGAACCTCAAGGAGTAAAAAGCTTGATTACTATTCCGTTAATGCTACAAGATGAATGTCTTGGTTTTGTTGGTTTTGATTCAGTGAAGAATTATCGTATTTACACTAAAAGCGAAGTAAATTTATTAAAATTTTATGCACAGATTCTTGCAAATATACATTTGAGAAGAAATCGAGATATCGCTTTACAAGAAGCAGAATTTAAAGCTGTGGAAGCGAGCCGTGCGAAAAATATTTTTATAGCGAAAATGAGTCACGAGCTACGCAACCCATTAAACGGAGCTTGGGGATTTCTTAATTTAATTGATGATGAGCTGGAAATCGATAAAAAAACGGAGTATTTGGAGAATAGCAAAAAGGCTCTACATACTGCGATTCAACTTGCTAACGACTTGCTTGATATTTCGAAAATCGAATCAAATTCCTTTGAATTTATTTATAGTGTAATTAATATAAAATCACTTATAAGCGAATCGGTTGAAATGTACCAGTCGGAAATAAAAAGTCGTGGTATTAGTTTACGTTATAAGATTGATAACAAGTTACCGGCACATATTATAGGTGATTTTGAAAAATTAAAGCAAATGATAGGAAATTTATTATCTAATGCAATTCTCCACGCGCATGCCAGCCAGATTGAAATTGGCTGTAATTTGGTAGAAAGACAAGATAATCAGGTTCGCATAAGTTTTTTTGTTAAGGACAATGGTATCGGAATTTCTCCAAAAGAACAAAAACAGTTATTTGAGTATTTCTATAAAAAGCAGACAAGTTCCCCGGGAACCGGCCTTGGTCTGGCAGTTGTCAGAGATTTAGTTGTAAAAATGGATGGTGAGCTAAAACTGGATAGCACAGAAGATGTCGGTTCGACTTTCACCTTTACCTTAACTTTATTGGTAGGTGAATCTGAAGAAAATCCCATAAAAAATCAATTAAATTGTCTGCCTTCTCTTGATAACGTAAAGATACTAATAGCGGAGGATGATTTAATAAACCAATCATTGATTTACGAAATGTTAAAACGAAAAGGTATAATACCAACTGTAGTTGAAAATGGATTAGAGATGATTAATCAATATAAACAGAAGAAATATGATGTTTTGTTGGTAGATATTCATATGCCCGTTATGGGCGGTTTAGAAACTGCAAAGAAAATTAGAGAAATGGATAGTCAAGTGCCGATTATTGCGTTAACAGCTGCGGTATTGCCGGAAGAAAAGGAGAGTTATTATGCTGCAGGTATCAATAAAATTGTCGAGAAACCGATTGCAATTGATACGTTATTAAAAACCATTAGTGAGGTTCTGGCACAACCAGAATGATTATTGTTTACTTGCCCTAACCTATAACACAATATATAATTAACTATACGTCGTGCTAGATGGGGAGGTAGCGGTGCCCTGTAACCTGCAACCCGCTATAGCAGGGTCGAATTCCTAATAGCGGTCATACCTATGTAAGGTCCGGCTGCTGCAAGTGGCGTTGACGAATGGGTCCTATACAATGAGGCTTTGTGAACCCCGTCAGGTTCGGAAGAAAGCAGCGGTAAGCGAATGTTCGCATGTGTTGTAGGTCAGCCTGTTCTGAGTTAACTGCAGTGGTACGCTTGGGTAGGGTGATCAATATTAGGTGCACGGCTATAAAATGTATTAAACAAAGTTGATGAAGCTCGGCTAATTTAGCTGGGCTTTTTCTTTTGAAAAGGTGCCTAATAAAATGTATAATAGAAGCAAATAAATTAACGAGGTGTTTTGATGGCCTATTTAGCACTATACCGTGCCTTTCGCCCACAAAAATTTGCCGAGGTAATCGGACAAGAGCATATCACGAGGACGCTAACCAACTCACTGGAGCAGCGTCGCTTTTCGCATGCTTATTTGTTCTCGGGACCGCGGGGGAGCGGCAAAACAAGCGTGGCGAAAATTTTTGCTAAGGCAATCAACTGTGAGAACAGCACGGGTGGCGAACCCTGCAATGAATGTGCGAGCTGTTTGGCAATTACAAAGGGCAGCCTGCTTGATGTGATTGAGATTGATGCGGCTTCCAACCGCGGAGTGGACGAGATTCGAGAGTTGCGGGAAAACGTGAAGTTTACGCCGACTGAGGTTAAGTATAAAGTTTACATAATTGACGAGGTACATATGCTAACAACGGAGGCTTTTAATGCGCTATTGAAAACGTTGGAAGAGCCACCCGCACATGTTGTTTTTATTTTAGCAACGACTGAGCCGCACAAGTTGCCGCTTACAATTATCTCGCGTTGTCAACGTTTTGATTTCAAACGAATACCGGCGCAATTGATGGGAGACCGCCTGCAAGAGATCACCGAGATCGAAGGTTACAAGGTATCGCCGGAGGCTTTGGCCTTGGTTGCTCGTTTTTCCGAAGGCGCGATGCGTGATGCGCTTGGCTTGTTAGATCAGGCCTTTGCGATGGCAGAGGTGGGGGCAGAAATTATCGCAGATGATATATTGACGCTAACCGGTCGTCCGTTAACCGATGAGTTTGCGGCGATAACAAGTTTAATTGTTAGTGGTGAGACTGAGCAAGTGTTAGACCGGGTTAATCAACTGCTCTATCAAGGAAAAGAACCACAGCGGGTATTGGAGGAGTTGATTTTTTATTATCGAGATTTGTTGCTACTCAAGACTGCACCGAAACTGGCTGAGGTTGAGGCGAAGCTGATTGTTGAGCAAGGTCTTAAGTTAGCGGCTGAGCGGTATAGAGATGAAGAGATTTACCAAGCTATTGAACTGTTAAATAAATATTTAAGTGAGATGCGGTTTACAACCCAGAGTCGGATTTTGCTGGAGCTTGCTCTGGTGCGCCTATCACGCATGATGCGAAAAGGTGGGGCTTTAAAAGTTGAGCAGCCGCAGCCGGTTGCTGAGGTAAAAGTTGCAGATGTGCAAGCGGCTCGCAACGGTAACGGACAGATTCCCGACGGTATGGACCTCGGTACCTATGAACGTCTGTGTAAGCTTTGTGATAGCGGTGAAGACGAACTGTGTGAACAGGTTAAACAGGAGTGGCCGGAAATTTTACTAAAGGTTAAAGTCCAGAAAATAAATGTTCATGCATGGCTGATTGATGGCGAACCGGTCTGTGCGACAAGTAACCGCATCGTGTTAGCATTTAAGAGTGTGATGCATCGTGACACAACAGCTAAACAAGAGAATCTGAAAATGATTGAGACAGTTGTTAAGGAACATTTAGGAAAAGAGTTCCATTTAATCAATGTAATGCTGAAGGACTGGCAGCAGATTGCTGAACCGGAGTCTGCCGTGCCTAAATCAAAGGATAAATCAACCGATGAACTTGTAGCCGATACGATTTCGTTATTTGGCGAGGATCTGGTCGAGATTATTGAATAATGGGGGTAGAATAACTTGAAGAATATGAATCAGATGATGAAACAAGTGCAAAAGATGCAACAAGAAATGGCGCGTGCACAGGCTGAACTTAAAGAGACGATAATTGAGACAAGTGCCGGTGGCGGTGTTGTTAAGGTCACAATGAACGGTCACAAAGAGGTTGTCAGCATCAACATTAATCCTGAGGTTGTCGATCCTAATGATGTTGAAATGCTTGAAGATTTAGTAATTACCGCAGTTAATGATGCGCTCGCACAGGTTGATGAGCTTAGTGCTAAGGAACTCGGGAAATATACCGGCGGTCTTAACATGCCGGGGCTATTTTAGAAAGGGTTAGCGATGTCATATCAGTATCCGGAACCATTAGCTAAACTGATTGAGGGGCTTTCGAAACTCCCGGGGATTGGACCGAAAACTGCGCAGAGACTTGCTTTTTTCATTCTCAAAATGGATCAGCGCGATGTTGATGCACTGGCGCTCGCCCTACAGGCTGTGAACACAGATCTGAATTACTGTTCAATCTGTTACAATATAACATCAACAGACCCTTGTTATATCTGTGGTGAAGAAAGACGCGACCAAACAGTTATCTGCGTTGTTCAGGAGCCACGCGATGTAATTGCAATGGAGCGCACACGCGAGTTTCACGGTCTTTACCATGTGCTAAACGGAGCAATGTCACCGATGGAAGGGATTGGACCTGATCGGCTGCGGATTCGGGAACTGCTTTTGCGGTTGAACGATGAAACAGTACAGGAAGTGATTCTTGCAACCAACCCGAATGTTGAAGGGGAAGCGACGGCACTCTATCTTTCAAAGTTGATTAAACCAACAGGAATTAAGGTGACGCGTATAGCTCACGGCTTGCCTGTCGGCGGGGATTTAGAATATGCGGATGAGATAACAATTAGCAAGGCCTTAGCGGGCCGAGTTGAACTATAATTTGGAGGAAGGCGAGGTGAACTGAGTTGAAGGTATCATATCCACTAAAAAAAGATGCAGATTTAAAAGAGATTAAAGAAACTTTAAAGGTTTACGGTGGTCGCTGTGCGAAAGTAATCGGTGAAGAGTTGGAATACCAAGTTAAGGACGAACAAGCTGAAGATGCGCTAAAAGCACTTAAAAAAAAGGGTTATGTCTAGGAAGATGACAGAGGTCAGAGCACCGCTTTTTGAGAGATTAGTCTGTCAACATGAAAAAACGCTTGCTGCTTTTCATATGCCGGGTCATAAGGGTGGACGCGGTATTAATCCTAAGGGAGCTGAGTTTTATCTGGAGCTGTTAAAGCTCGATCTGACTGAGCTTGCGGGTTTGGACGACTTGCACCACCCGCGAGGAATAATCTTGGAGGCCCAGCAGATGGCAGCGAAGCTATTTCATGCTGAGCAGACTTTTTTTCTTGTAAATGGGTCGACCGGCGGTAATTTAGTAATGGTGCTTGCGGCGTGTGATGCCGGTGACAAGTTAATTGTCGAGCGCAATGCTCATAAGTCGATTATCAACGGCTTGTTGTTAGCAGGGGCGCGGCCGGTTTTTGTCGCTCCTGAAATTGATCAGGGGTTAGGTATTGCTCGCGGTGTGACGCTGGCGGTGTTGCAGGAGGCACTGGCTGATAACCCTGACGCCAAAGGAGTCTTGCTCACCAATCCTTCTTACTACGGATACTCGCGCGATCTTGCTGAAATTAGCGAACTGGTTCATCGATATAATATGCCCTTGTTGGTTGATGAGGCTCATGGTGCTCACTATGGCTTTCATCCGGCATTCCCGCTATCTGCGATGATGCAGGGAGCGGATGTAGCAGTTCAATCAACTCACAAAATGTTATCGGCGATGGGCATGGGTTCGATGCTCCATGTTAACGGCGCGCGGATTGATCGTGAGCGCTTGAGTTTTTTCTTGGAAATGGTGCAGTCAAGCAGCCCATCCTACCCAATTATGGCGTCGCTTGATCTGACAAGGGCGTGGATAGCGGAAGAGGGAAGTGCTATCTGGGATGAGGCTTTAGCAGCCATTGGTGAATTTAAAGGTTCATTATTTGGCAAGTTGACAGAGTTAGAGTTAATTAGCTATGAGCCCCTGAAATTAATAATTCATCTGAAGAATCAAGTAGAGATTAATGGTAAGGTTTTCACCGGTGAAGATCTGAATCAACGTCTGATGAGACGAGGCATCTATGTTGAACTTGCTGATTATTCGAATGTGTTATGCTTGTTTTCGGCAGGGACTAAGAAGCAAGAGTTGGATATGTTGTGGACAGCATTAATGGAGATCGATCAGGAGCTGAGCATGCTTGCGCAAGCGAAGCTTGTGAAAACTGAGCCGAAGCAAGGATTACAAGATAAGGCAATGACTGCGCCGATTGACTATACTTTTCAGGGGATTGATTTAAATTACATATTGACTGCTAAGAATGAGATAGTGCCATTAGCGGTCGCCAAAAATAGAAGGGCTTCTGAGATGATTACACCTTATCCGCCGGGCATTCCTGTGATACAATTAGGTGAGAGGATAACATCTGAGATGATAAGTTATCTTAACCGGCAATTTGTTTCCGGCTTTACAATAAACGGGTTACGGGAACATGAAGGACAAGCGATGATCAAGGTGATAATTGAGGAGGAACAAGAGTGAGCGGAGTTTTTATCACATTTGAGGGGCCGGATGGCTCTGGAAAATCAACACAACTGAAGCTTGCAGCAGAGTATCTGCGGGCTAAAGGATACCGAGTAACAACAACACGCGATCCCGGCGGTACTGCGATTAGCAATCAGATTCGGCAGGTACTGCTACGTCCGGAGAACACGGAGCTTTTCAGCCAGACCGAGGTGTTGCTCTATGCTGCTTCGCGCGCGCAACTCGTCCATGAGGTGATCTTGCCGGCTTTGTTAGCAGGGGAAATTGTACTATGTGACCGATTTATTGATGCAAGCGTAGCTTATCAAGCATTTGGCAATCGTGTACCGCAACATATTATTGAAGATATCAATGATTATTCGAGCTCAGGGCTTAGTCCGGCTCGGACGTATCTGTTCATGGTAACGCCGGAGCAGGGTCGGGCGCGAGTGCTTGGCCGGAGCGAACAAGAGTTTACGAAAAATCTTGACCGAATCGAACAGAAGGGAATCGACTATCACCAGAGAGTTCTTGATGGTTTTGAGCATTTGGCTAAAACTGAAGATGAGCGGATTATGAGGATTGACGGTACCCAATCGGTTGAGGAGATTGCAAAAACAGTGGCTCATGATTTAGATAATTTTCTTAAGGAGGCTTATGAGCCGATTTAAGACAAAGCAAATAAAATCGAGGTGGTTTGTATGAAACTAATCGTTGCTGTAATTCAAGATAAGGATAGCAGCCGTTTGTCGTCAGCCTTAGCTGAGCGTGATTATCGCGCAACGAAGTTGGCAAGCACCGGTGGTTTTCTACGTACAGGTAATGCTACTTTCTTGATTGGTGTTGAGGATGCTGAAGTCGACGAGGTTCTAACAATTGTAATGAAGAACTGTAAGCGGCGGACCCAGACGGTATCACCAATTTCCTCGTTCAGCGGCAGCGCTGATGCCTACCTTTCCTATCCGGTAGAAGTGCAGGTTGGTGGCGCGAAGGTGTTTGTTCTGCCTGTTGACAGTGTTCATCGATTCTAAACAGTTAAGAGTTGGCTTTATTCGCTTGTATAGGTATAGGGTCACTGACACAAGCTTGAAAAAGCTTGACAGGAAGAATCAAAGGAAATGAGGCAGACAGGGATGGCATTAGCAACAGAGAGCAAGCAGCAACCAATTGCAGAGAAGCTACGTCAAGTAGTGAAACAGAGACGAGTTTCGCATGCTTATATTTTTGCGGGACCGCGTGGTGTCGGTAAAACACAGGCGGCTGTTTCTTTTGCCATGGCACTGAATTGCTTAGACGAAGTTGCACTTGAGACAGGAGAAGCCTGTGGCAAGTGTCACAATTGTCTGCGCATCGCAAATTCCAACCATCCTGACGTTCTTGTAATTGAGCCTGATGGGAAATCGATAAAAATTGATCAGATTCGACAGACACAAAAGGATATTGGATTCAAGGCGGTTGACGCGCGTTACAAGTTATTTATCATTAGAGAGGCGGAAGCACTAACCGATCAGGCGGCAAACAGCCTGCTAAAATTACTTGAGGAACCGGGAAATAATATGGCGTCTATTTTGTTGGTTGAAAACTACCAACAACTATTGCCAACGATTCGTTCGCGTGCGCAACTGTTTAGTTTTCAGCCGCAGGAGCCCTTTGCGATGCTTGAGGCAAGTGTTGAAGGCGGTGCTGAGCTGATTGCCGGGCTGAGAAATATAGTGTTAGAATGGACCGAGGAGATCGCATCCCGTCGGTATGCAGCAGTCCACCGGGTGGCCAATCAACTGAACAAAGACCAAGAGCTAAAGGATAATATAAAACTTGTGCTCGATATGTTATTATTATGGTATCGTGATGTGCTAAATATTAAGTTAGGCAGAGTAAGAACCGCTGAATCTGCAGAACTGAGCTACAAGGAGCAATTTACTGAACTTAAGAAACAATCCGGGCAGTTGTCGGAAGAGGACCTGCTCTTATTGCTTGAAAGAATAATCGAAATTAAAAAACGACTAGACTACAATGTTAATCTTCAGTTGTTACTGGAGCAAATGATCTTTTCGTTATGGGAGGGAAGATAACTCGTGCAGAAGGTGGTAGGTGTTCGCTTCAAAAAAGCGGGTAAGATATATTATTTTGATCCGGGTAAATACAAACTCGGCAAGGATCAATATGTAATTGTTGAAACGGCACGCGGCGTAGAGTACGGCGAAGTTGTTATCGGCGAGAAAGAGGTCAAAAAGAGTGAATTAGTTGCACCGCTGAAAAAAGTGATGCGCATCGCGAATTCGCAAGACGCAGACGCAGTTGAGAAAAATCGTCAGGATGCGGTGAATACGTTTAAAATATGTGAGGAAAAAATTCAGGAGCATGGCCTTGAGATGAGCCTGATTGATGTGGAATATACTTTCGACCGGAATAAGATTATCTTTTATTTTACAGCGGAAGGGCGAATTGATTTTCGCGAATTGGTAAAAGATTTGGCGGCGATTTTTAAAACGCGGATTGAACTACGTCAGGTGGGTGTTCGCGATGAGGCGAAACTCTTGGGCGGGATCGGTCAGTGTGGGCGAGTCTTGTGTTGTGCGAGTTTCTTGGGCGACTTTGAGCCGGTGTCGATTAAGATGGCTAAGGATCAAAATCTGTCGCTTAATCCAATTAAGATTAGCGGGCTTTGCTCACGCTTAATGTGTTGTTTGAAGTACGAGAGCAGCAACTATGAGAGTAAGAGCGACGGTGAGCGTTATCCGGATGTTGGTAGCAAGGTTATGACTTCTCTTGGACATGGCAAGGTCAAAGAGGTTAACAAGCGTGAGAAGGTAGTTCTCGTAGAGTTGACTGATACGAAGAAGATTGAGTCATTTCCAATCGATGAAATTGTAATTGGTGATGCGGAATTTTAGAGTTAGAGAGGCATGGTGTAGTGATTGGCATGAACCGAAATGATTTATATTCGCAAGTGACCGGCATTGAGTCAGAAATTGGCGATATTTATAAAGAGATGTTGGAGCTTAAACAACGCATTATTGCCCTGATTGAGGAAAATCAGCGGCTCTCGATGGAAAACGAGCAGTTGCGGAGTGAGCTAAACAAAAGCGACAGTGGGCGTGAGAGTAGGCAGCTCGTAGGTGAAGGTTATGATAATTTAGCGCGCCTTTATCATGAGGGCTTCCATGTCTGCAACCTACACTATGGTGGGCTAAGGACTGAGGGCGACTGTTTGTTCTGTCTCTCTTTTTTGAATAAATAAAATGACTCTTAGCGGGCTAAGGGTCTTTTTTATAAGGCGTTTTGATTGGGGTGTTACATGTGACGAGTCTTTATGAATCGGAACGAATCGATTATTTGACAGATAAATTGCAGATTATACAGAGCCGCGAGGTGTTTTCGTTTTCAATTGATGCGGTTTTATTAGCGCACTTTGCCAAGCCGGTTAAACGTGGACGCATCGTTGATCTTTGCACAGGTAATGGCGTGATTCCGCTACTATTGACTAAGTGGAGCAAGGCTTCAATTTATGGTGTTGAGCTACAAGAGCGTCTCGCATTGATGGCAGAGCGGAGCGTTTCACTAAATGGGCTAGATAGTCAGATCAAGATATATAATGCAGATATAAAGGAAGCACCGATGTTGCTTGGCAAAGACAGCTTTGATTTGGTTACCGTAAATCCACCTTATATGCCGCTAACCGGACAGGAGGCGAATCTTAACCATCATTATGCACTTGCACGACATGAGCTGGCAACCAACTTAGCGGAGGTGGTAGCTACCGCAAGTCAACTACTAAAAGCCGGTGGACGGTTAGTGATGGTACATCGTGCATCTCGCTTGGCCGATATTATGGCGGAGTTGCGGGCGCAGCGACTGGAGCCGAAGCGCATCCGCTTTGTGCAGCCAAGTGTGGAAAAAGAAGCAACGATGGTGCTTATTGACGCAATTAAGGATGGAGGCAAGGAACTACACGTATTACCGCCGCTGATTGTATATCAGGCGCCAGGTGAGTATAGTGAGGAGATTATGCAGATTTATTTTGGGAGCGATGTCAGCGATCAAGAGTTAGGTGACGATGAGCTGCATTATGTATATATCGTGCGGTGCGGAGATGGGAGTCTTTATACCGGCTACACGAATGAATTAAGTGAGCGAATTAGTAAACATCAGGCCGGCAAAGGGGCGAAGTACACCCGCGGAAGATTGCCGATTGAGTTGGTTTACTACGAAGAGATAGTAGGTAAGTCAGCAGCAATGAAACGTGAGATTGCGATTAAGAAGCTGACCCGAGAGGATAAAGAAAAGCTGATAGAGGGTGGTTTAGATGCGGATACAAAAAAGCTATAAAATGTCTGATGCTAATGTAGGGGATATCAACTTCGGGACTTTATACTTGGTGGCGACACCGATTGGTAACCTGGAAGATATAACTTTGCGCGCACTTAAGGTGTTGCGTGAGGTTGACACAGTTGCATGTGAAGATACACGGCAGACACTTAAACTACTGAATCATTATGAAATTTTGAAGCCGTTAATCAGCTATTATCAGCACAATCAATCGACAAGTGGCGACAAGTTAATTTCATTACTGCTTGAGGGTAAGGATATTGCACTGGTAAGCGATGCCGGAACACCGGCAATTTCCGATCCGGGGTATGAATTGGTGCAGATGGCGATTGATGAGGGGATTAGCGTTGTGCCGATACCCGGGGCGAATGCCGCAATTAGCGGGTTAATTGCGTCGGGAATTGCGACGGAACAATTTGTATTTATAGGGTTTTTGTCGCGTGAAAGCAAGGTGCGAGCTAAGGAACTGGATAGACTTCGCAGTTATCCGGAGACGCTAATTTTCTATGAAGCCCCACACCGAATTCGCAAAACTGTTGAAGCAATTGTTATTGGGTTGGGTGACCGTAGAGCTGTACTGGTGCGCGAGTTAAGCAAAATTCATGAAGAGTTTATTCGCGGGCAGTTATCAGAGATTGCGGAGTATTTAAAAGAGAATGAGATACGTGGCGAATTAACGTTAGTGGTTGCCGGCGCCAATCAGGGTTTGTTAGCTGAGTTGGCGGAGGCTGAACGAGCTTCACTTTGGTGGCAGGGGCTATCACCGAAAGAACACGTGGAGCATTATTTAAGAGAGGGGTTTGATTCAAAGACTGCGGTTAAACAAGCGGCGCTCGACCGAGGTGTTCCCAAAAAAGAGGTCTATGCCGAATACCATATAAAAAGGCTTCAGCAATGAATGGCAATGATAGCCATCATTAGTGAAGCCAATAATCTGTACGATTACATGTCAGTTAAATTTTCGGTAAGATTTCAATGCAGTCTCTGCAAATTACCTTATCTTTATAATGAGTAGTACGTTCAGCGTTTCCGCAGAAGATACAAGCAGGTTCATACTTTTTAAGGATTATGCGTTCGCTATCTACATATATCTCCAAAGCGTCTTTTTCGCCGATATCAAGTGTTCTTCTAAGCTCAATTGGGATAACGATTCTTCCCAATTCGTCGACTTTGCGTACGATGCCGGTTGATTTAAGCATATTATTACCTCCTTTTCACAGCATTAGTCGTTAAAACTAATCAAAATACGACATTTAAGCCGTGAACACATAATACCAAACATACCATAAATAGTCAATATTCAATTGCACTCGACAATATAAAAATAAACTTTGCAAATTTAGCGCTTGCGCGTTCTTTTGTGCGTTTCAGGTAAATTCTAAATTCTGTGATAAAATCAATTGAGATTTCCTTCCGGTAATATATAATTATATCATTGAATAGTAAAGGAGCAGGCTAAATGAGCAAGGGAAAAACTTATTATATTACTACCCCGATCTATTATCCGAGCAACAAATTACATATCGGTAATGCATATACGACGATTGCGGCGGATGTGATGGCTCGTTATAAAAGAATCCGCGGCTATGACGTTTATTATTTGACCGGAACAGACGAACATGGTCAAAAGTTACAAAAGCGCGCAATTGAGGAAGGTTTAACACCTAAAGAGTTTATCGACCCAATCGTTAACTGGATCAAAGACTTATGGGAACGACTTGATATCTCGTATGATCAGTTTATCCGGACGACGGATGATTAT
Organism: uncultured Caryophanales bacterium; assembly: GCA_964637775.1. GTDB lineage: Bacteria > Bacillota > Bacilli > Tepidibacillales > Tepidibacillaceae > CAYZPB01. The sequence continues at coordinate 28,800 of CAZWWX010000002.1, read as the reverse complement.
CACGTTGAGCGGGTGCAACGAATTTTTGAAAAGTTGCAAGAAAACGGTGATATCTATCTTGGCGATTATGAAGGATATTATTGTGTACCGGATGAGGCTCTCTGGACGAAACGCCAAGTAGAGACCGAAAACGGTGAATTGTTATGTCCTGACTGCGGCCGAGGGGTTGAGTTAATCAAGGAGCAGAGTTATTTTTTCCGCTTGTCGAAGTATCAGGATCGTTTGCTCAAACATATTGAAGAGCATCCGGAGTTTATTCAGCCGGAGTCGCGCAAGAATGAAATGGTTAACAATTTCTTAAAGCCGGGACTTGAGGATTTGTCGGTATCGCGTAGCACCTTTGACTGGGGTATACCGATTAAAAGTGATCCGAAACATGTTATCTACGTGTGGATTGATGCGCTTTCAAACTATATTACAGCGTTAGGCTATATGGCTGATACCGAGGAGGAGCAGGAGAAGTTCCATCGTTATTGGCCTGCTGATGTCCATCTAATCGGCAAAGATATCCTGCGTTTTCATACAATTTATTGGCCAATCGTATTGATGGCGCTGGAGTTACCGTTACCCAAACAGGTCTACGGTCATGGCTGGCTTTTGATGCCGGACGGCAAAATGTCTAAATCTAAAGGCAACGTTATCGACCCTAAGTTCTTAATCGAGCGCTATGGCAGCGATAGTATTCGCTATTTTTTGTTGAGGGAGATACCGTTTGGCAGTGATGGAATATTCACGCCGGAGGTGTTTATTCAACGCTTGAATGTTGACTTGGCGAATGACCTTGGCAATTTAGTCAGCCGAACCACCGCAATGATTGAGAAATATTTTGATGGCAGTCTGCCTAAACCCGGTGAGTCAACTGAGTTAGATCAAGGATTGATAAAGTTAGCGCTCGACACGGCAAATAAAGTTGAGACAGCGCTTGACCAGATGATTTTTAACCAAGCTCTGACAAATACTTGGCAGCTTGTTAGTCGATTAAACAAGTATATTGATGAAACAACTCCGTGGATTTTGGCGAAAGATGAGAAAGACCACGAACGGTTGGGAACAGTGCTATATAACTTAGCTGAGGGTATTCGTTTAGTGTCGATAATGATTCAACCGTTTATGACAGAAACACCGGCGAGAATCTGGGAACAGCTCGGACTTAGCGAGAGCGAGACTGCTTGGGAACAATTAAAAGAATGGGCAGTTAGCAAGCCGGGCAACACGGTGCAGAAGAAAGAGGCACTTTTCCCGCGGTTAGTTTTAGAGGATGAGTTGCGGATTATTGATGAGGTCACACTGGGTAAGGAGAATTAAAAGAGATGTTGATTGATACACATGCTCATCTTGATGATCGAAGTTTTGATGAGGATCGCGAGGCGGTAATTGAACGTGCTCGTGAGAAAGGGTTAGTGGCGATTATCAATGTTGGTTATAACTATAAGACAATCCAGACAACGCTCGCGCTGGCTGAAAAGCATGACTTTATTTTTGCGGTGATTGGTTGGCATCCTAACGATGCGCATCGATTGGAAGAGAGGCATTATGAATGGATTGAGGGGTTAGCGCGAACCAATCCGAAGGTAGTCGGTATTGGTGAGATTGGCCTTGATTATTATCGGACGCATGCACCAAGAGAACGTCAGCAAGAGATTTTTCGACGACAAATTGCATTAGCACGCAAGCTAAAGTTACCGATAATTATCCATGACCGTGATGCCCATAAAGACCTGCTCGATATAATGCGTGAGGAGAAGGCGTCGGAAGTTGGCGGTATTATGCATTCATATTCAGGAAGTTTGGAAACGGCACACGAAGCAATTAAGATGGGATTCGATATTTCGTTTAGTGGGCCGATTACATTTCAAAATGCCAAAATGCCGAAACACGTAGCAGCCAACATTCCGTTGGAAAATATTCTAATCGAAACGGATTGTCCGTATTTGACGCCTGAGCCTTTTCGCGGAAAGCGCAATGAGTCGTCATATGTGGGCTATGTGGCAGAGGAGATTGCACGGCTTCGTGGAATGTCATTAGATGAGGTTAAGCGAATTACGACAGATAATGCGCTGCGTCGTTTTGGATTGAAGTTTAGCACAGAATAGAGCTGAATGTGGTGTTTACTGAAGAGTTAGTAGTGAAAGAAATAATAGTTGTTGAAGGTCGTGAGGATACTGCAGCGGTTCAGCGTGCGGTAAAGGCAGAAACGATTGAGACACGTGGCTCGGCATTAAATGAAGAGACGATTGGAATGATACGTCAGGCGCAAGCGCTTCGCGGGGTGATAGTATTCACCGACCCTGACTTTCCGGGGGAGAAAATCCGGAAACAGATTAGCGAGGCGGTGCCTGGCGTTAAGCATGCATTTATCACACAAGCTGAAGCAAGAGGCAAAAAAGACCTCGGCGTTGAGAATGCTTCGGTTCGCACGATTCGACGAGCACTCACCGCCGCAAAGGCAGAGTGGACTGAGGAGATGTCGGAATTAATTTCCTGGGAAATGCTTGTTGATGCCGGTTTAATCGGTGAGGCGGATTCACGTAGCAAGCGGATTAAACTTTGTGAGTCGCTTGGAATTGGCTATTGCAATGGTAAGCAACTATATAAGCGTTTGCGAATGTTCCGGATTGAGCGCGAACAATTTAAAAGGGCGATAGAGGAGGCTAATCGGACATGATGAGAGATGTTTCAAGTGTTGCGGAGGTTAATCGACTGTTAAAAAGCAGAGGTTTAAAGCCGTGCAAGAGTTTAGGACAGAACTTCCTCGTTGATTCTAACCTTTTGACGAAGATTGTTGCAGCTGCAGACATCGATGAAAAAACCGGTGTAATTGAGATTGGTCCCGGTCTTGGTGCTTTAACCGATAAGCTATTAGAAAAGGCCGGCAAAGTGGTTGCGATTGAGATAGATCGAGAGCTGGCAGCGCTGCTGCGGGAACGATATGAGGGAGAAAATCGGCTCACAATTCTCGAACAAGATATTCTTACGAGCTCGCTAGAACAAATTATCGAGATTGAGCTTAAAGACTATAAAAAATTAAAAGTAGTTGCTAATTTACCTTATTACATAACGAGTCCGATTATTATAAAGCTCCTCGAAGAGAATATTCACTTTGATTCGCTAACGCTGATGGTGCAAAAAGAAGTTGCCGAGCGATTAACCGCAAGTCTCGGAAATAAAGAGTATGGCAGCTTAACAGTGTTTGTTAATTATTATGCTGATGTTAAGATAGCGTTTAATGTGTCTCGCAATGTTTTTGTACCGAAACCGGAGGTTGACTCGGCGATAATACAGTTGATGCCACACCGGGAAAAGCCGTTTCGCCCGGTTGATGAGCAATTATTTTTCTCGACGTTACGGGCAGGCTTTCGCCATCGTCGGAAGACACTTACGAACAACCTGATTATGGAGTTTGCTGGAGATTTGTCGCGTGAAGAGATTAATGAAGTTTTGGGAGCGGTGTCGATCGACGGAATGAGACGAGCGGAGACGCTTTCGCCGGCGGAGTTTGTCAAACTGGCGGATGGACTTAGTACAGCTTTGTTTGGGAAATGAGCAGATTGAGCGATATATGTTTTTATAAAAATAAATTTAAGATTGAAAATGAAAAAATATATTGACAGTTGCTTCAAGGATTGCTATTATATAGGTTTTGCTTGACAAAACGCGCTATTCATGCTACATTTAGGCTCTACAAGGGAGGTAGGTTAGATGGCGCCAAAGGATTCATTAGGAGCAATAAAAGAGAACTTAGATCGTTTCATTGGCGAAAAAATCGTACTTAAAGCTAACGGTGGCCGCAAGCGCATCATTGAGCGAGTCGGAGTACTGGAAGAGACATATCCTTCGGTTTTTATCATCAAGTTAGATGAGGAAAACCATGCGTTTGAAAGGGTTTCGTATAGCTATGCAGATATACTTACTTCGACTGTCGAGTTGACGATTTTTAAGGATGACGAGAAGTTTTTAATTAATAGTAATTGTATATAGAAATAGAGCTGCCATGGTTCTATTTTTTTTGTTTCCATAAATAGGCCAATGATGGTAATATATAAGCATGATAGGCAATGAGACTCTCATGCCGAAGCGGGTGGGTAGATTGAAGATCTGGGAGAAGGCACCAGCCAAGATTAATTTAACGCTTGATGTGCTTGGTAAACGCGAAGATGGTTTTCATGAAGTTGAAATGATAATGACGATGGTTGATCTGGCGGATCGGATTTCCTTTGAGGAATGTGAGGATGGACAGATTGCGCTTGAGACAAATTCGGCGTTCATACCGACAGATGAACGCAACATAGTTTATAAAGCAGCTCAACTGTTACGTGATGAGCTATCGATCGATAAAGGGGTACATATTTTTCTCGACAAAAAAATACCGATCGCCGCCGGTCTTGGCGGTGGGAGTAGCGATGCTGCGGCAACGTTGCGCGGTTTAAATAATTTATGGCAACTTAATCTCACGGTGACGCAGTTACAGGAGTATGGAGCTAAACTTGGCTCCGATGTTCCTTTCTGTGTGGCGGGCGGAACGGTAATCGCTCGTGGCCGAGGTGAGCTGTTAGAGCAATTACCACCTATGCCTGCGGGGTGGATTTTGTTGGCTAAACCTTCGGTAAACGTCTCAACAAGAGTGGTTTACGGCAAATTAGATTACCGGCAGATTGAAGTTCACCCAGAGACGGAGAAGATGCGTGAGGCGATTGTTGCTAATGATTTGGGAGAGGTGGCGGGACTGCTTTGTAATGTTCTGCAGCCGGTGACTTTTTCACTATATCCGGAGGTGGCGGAGCTTGCTTCACAGATGGAGGAGTATGGAGTCGATAATTTAGTTATGTCGGGGAGCGGGCCAACGCTTTATACTTTGAGCGCGAGGGAGACTGGGTTGTATCGAATTTATAATGCTTTGCGAGGATTTTGTGAGGAAGTATATATGGTTAGGCTGCTGAGATAAATGGTGTGACCAAGGAGTGACTTGATTGCGGTTGTAGCTGATACATAAATAGTTTATTAAAAATAAAGGAAATATCATGTATATCGAGAAAATGTTATAGAGAGAAAATTACTAATAGCTGGATAGAATTAACATGTTCGATCAAAGATTCTACTAGAAAAGGTGGTGATATCTAATGGAAATTACAGACGTAAGACTTCGTAAGGTTAATACGGAGGGGCGGATGCGTGCGATTGCGTCGATTACAATCGACAATGAATTTGTAGTTCATGATATCAGGGTTATCGATGGTAACAATGGTATGTTCGTAGCAATGCCAAGCAAAAGAACACCTGATGGTGAGTTTCGCGACATAGCTCACCCAATCTCTTCGTCAACAAGAGAAAAAATTCAGGCAGCTGTACTTGAAGAATACGCAAGAACAGATGACGACGTCGAAGCAGCTGATGTTGAACCGATTGATGAAGCTGAGTAGAAATTGAACGGTAGAAGCATAGTCTAGATTTTGCACTAATATATTTTATCCAGATATTATTCATTAATTGCTTTTATCCTATAAGAGACAGAGATGGAGTAAAAAAAGCGGAGTAAGGAACTAGCGAATGGGCATCCGATATGGCGGATGCCTGTTTTTATGTTATAATATGTAATAAAGTGAAGCGTAATGGGGGTATTGTGCTTGAAGATATATTCGATAGTTTTGGCGGCAGGTCAAGGCGTAAGAATGAAGTCGAAAACTCCGAAGGTACTGCATGAGGTTGCGGGTCTTCCGATGATTAGCCATGTGTTAGCACGGCTTACTGAGCTTGAGGTGGATCGAAAGATTGTGGTTGTCGGTGTTGGTCAAGAGTTGGTTCGCGCAAAGTTGGGTGATGCTTGCGAATATATAGAGCAGAAGGAACAGCTGGGTACAGCCCATGCAATTATGCAAGCCAAAAGCTTGCTTGCCGGAGCAGAGGGTCTAACGCTCGTTATCTGCGGGGATACACCTTTGATAACAACGGAAAGTTTAGCAGCTCTGATTGAGAAGCATAAGAGTGAGGGAGCTGCGGCAACGATCTTGACGGCGATTGTCGATAAACCGACTGGCTATGGAAGGATAATTCATGGTGAAACGGGTCTTGTTGTTGGAATTGTTGAGGAGAGCGAGGCAACTGAGACTGAGCGCGCTGTTAAGGAGATTAATTCAGGTGTTTATTGTTTCGATAACCGCCTCTTGTTCGATGGACTAAGCGAGATTAAAAATGACAACCGCAAGGGAGAATACTATTTGACTGATATGATTGAGATTCTACGCAAGCGCGGGGCAAAGGTGTGCACTTACTGCACGAGCAACCTACACGAAATTCACGGAGTGAACGACCGGGTTGCCCTGGTGCGTGCTAATCGGATTATGCGTTGGCAAATTAACCACGAGCACCTGCTAAATGGGGTAACGATATTAGATCCTTTGAGTACATATATAGAAGCCAATGTTCAGATTGGACAAGATACGACAATTTATCCTAACTGCTATATTACGGCGGGGACAGTAATCGGCGAGGATTGTTCAATTGGACCTTTCGCTTATATTCGACCGGGAACAGTGATTGGTGACCACGTGAAGATTGGTGATTTTGTGGAGTTGAAAAACTCGACTGTAGGCTCCGGCACTAAGATACCGCATCATGCATACATTGGAGATTCGGATGTTGGTAAGTGTGTAAACGTTGGCAGTGGAACAATAACGGTGAACTATAATGGCTTTGTCAAGCGTCGCGTGAAGATTGGTGACCGTGCATTTATTGGTTGTAACTCGAACCTGATTGCACCGGTGGAAATTGGCGAGGATGCATATATAGCCGCGGGTTCAACGATAACGGAAGATGTTGATGAGGGCGCTTTTGCGATTGCGCGGATGAAACAGGAAAACAAGAAGGGTTATGCGAAAAAGCTAAAAGAAAAACATGGAGGAAAATGTGATGGCGAATAATATTCTAAATCTTAAGGTCTTTACCTGCAACGCTAATCGAGGGTTAGCTGAGGAGATAGTCGCAATAATGGGTATTCCGTTAGGTGATTCGCAAGTTTCGCGTTTTAGCGATGGTGAAATTCGTGTTAAAGTCAATGAGAGTGTTCGCGGTGCGGACATTTTTATTGTGCAGCCAACCAGTGCACCGGCAAATGACAATTTGATGGAGCTATTGATTATGGTTGATGCAATGAAACGGGCTTCTGCGGGAAGTATCAATGTTGTTATGCCGTACTATGGTTACGGGCGTCAGGACCGTAAAGCCGGTGCACGCGATCCGATAACCGCAAAGTTAATCGCCAACCTGATTGAAACGGCGGGAGTTGATCGCCTAATCACGATGGACCTACATGCGACGCAAATTCAGGGCTTCTTTGATATTCCGGTTGATCATCTGCTTGGCGTGCCAATTATTGCTGACCACTTGTTGCAGAAAAAGATTGAGGATGTCGTTGTTGTATCGCCTGACCATGGTGGGGCGACGAGGGCAAGATTGTTAGCTGAACGGTTGAAAGCTCCGATTGCAATTATTGATAAAAGACGTCCGGATGCAAATATCGTAGAGATTATGAATATTGTTGGGGATGTAAATGGACGAAATGTGATATTGATCGATGATATTATTGATACTGCAGGTACGCTTGTACAGGCGGCTGACGCACTTACGGATGCAGGAGCGAAAGAGATTTATGCGACTTGTACTCACCCGGTGTTGTCGGGACCGGCAATTGAAAGGCTTGCTGAGTCGCGGATTAAGGGTTTAGTTGTAACCAATTCGATTCCACTGCCTGCTGAAAAACAGATCGGCATGATTGAGGTTCTGTCAATTGCACCGTTGATTAGTGAGGCGATTCTGCGGATACATAATCAACTGTCGGTTAGCAAGCTCTTTGATTAGAAAATATGAGGTGATTGTTAGGTGAGTTGGCAGAAGCTAAAGGCTAAATATCAGGCAGAACGTAAGGCAGTAGGAACTGAAGGTGTAAAAATGATTGTGGGCTTGGGTAATCCAGGTCCGCGCTATGAAAATACACGCCATAATATTGGGTTTCAAGTAATTGATCAGCTACGTGATGACCTTGGTGAGAGTTACACGATTACGATGCGCAGTAAATTTGATGCGATGATTTACGAGCTACGCCACAAGGGTGAGCTGGCTGTGTTAGTTAAGCCGCTGAATTATATGAATCGCTCCGGCCAGTCGGTTGTCAAAGCTGTGCGTTGGTACAAGCCGGAGCTGGAAGATATTATTGTTGTTCACGATGATATTGACCTGCCAACCGGCAAGGTGCGGTTTCGTGAACAAGGTGGTGCAGGTGGGCACAATGGCGTGTCGTCGATTATTAGCCATTTGGGTACAGATCAGTTCAAACGCGCCAAAATAGGCATTGCTCGCCCATATAGTGAGGATGTTGTTTCACATGTGTTGACGCCTTTCGGTAAAGAGGAGCGCGAACTGGTGGGTGCCGGCGTATTGCAGGTAAGCGAGGCGCTTGTTAAATGGCTTGATGGAGAAGACTTTATAATGCTGATGAATCGTTATAATTGACAGATGCAGATACAAGTTAGAATAAATATAATGTGCAGCTTTACCACTTGTTGGTTAAAGCTTATTTGTGTGAAAGGAGTAAATTCGGTTCATGGAAAATTTGATGCAGCGATTGGCGAGCGGAACTGAATATCGAGAGCTTGTAGCCGGCTTAGGAGAGGGGCTATCTGAGCAGCTGGTGACCGGTCTAACAAGCTCTGCTAAGAGTTTATTGATTGCAACGCTCTTTAAAAAAGAACTGAGTAAATATAATCAGTCAGTTGTCCTGTTAACGAATAATTTGCTACAGGCACAGAGATTGCAGGACGACTTAATTGAGCTGCTCGGGAACGAGCAGGCTTTAATTTTCCCGGATAATGAGTTAGCGCAACAGGATGTTTTTGCTGCCAGCACCGAGCTGTTAGAGGACAGGATGCGCGTGTTGGTCGGAATGGCTACAGGGGTACGTGCAGTCTATATAATCCCCTATGCTGCAGCAAAACGGCCCCTGATTAGCAGCGCTGAATTGAACGAGTCGTTGCAATGGTTACGAGTGGGCGACGAGTTAGATTTAGATAGGCTGCTCTACCGCTTGGTAGCACAAGGCTATGAGCGGACGGAAATGGTTGAGCGCAAAGGCGAGTTTAGTCTGCGTGGCGGGATACTCGATCTGTTTCCTTTGACGGAAGAGCAGCCGGTACGGGTGGAGCTATTTGACACAAAAGTTGAATCGATTAGATCTTTTAATATAGTAGATCAGCGCTCAATTGCCACAATTGACCGAGCATTGATTACTCCGGTTTATGAGAAGGCAAGTAGCAAGAGTGACGTAAGTATTATGGACTATCTGCCGAAAAGTTCACTTGTTGTTCTTGATGAGCCACGCAGAATTTATGAGGCGTCTAAACAGCAGTTTGAGTCTGAGACTGATGAGAATAATTTATTTAGTTATGAGGAACTGTTAACGAAAAGCAAGCAACAACGAGTACTGTTTACGTTATTTACAAGCAGAACTCCTTATAGTTCACCAACAAGAATCATTAATTATATTACGCATGAGCTGAGCAACTATCACGGTCAAGTTGAACTTCTGCAGGATGACCTTAAACGGTGGCAAGGAGCAGGTTATGATATATTTTTCTTGGCGGCCGATGAGGAGCGAAAAAAAAGAATTGATCGGCTGTTAGCAGATGTATTTACATCAAGTCACATTATGCGCGGGAACATGCGCGGAAACCTAAAGAATGGGTTCATTATTTCTTCAGTGAATTTAGTCGTAATTACCGAGGGAGAGTTGTTCCTACGACAACAGAGAAAGCTGCGTGCTGTCGATAAAGCTACTGCGGCAGAAAGAATCCGCAGCTATAGTGAATTAAAAGCCGAAGATTATGTCGTACACGTTAACCATGGCATTGGTGTGTTTAAGGGTGTTGTAACCCGTGAGTTTGCAGGTACACACAAAGATTACCTGCAGATAAAATATGCGAAGGATGATGTGCTGTTCGTACCAACAGACCAACTCGGTTTGGTACAAAAATATGAAGGCGGCGAAGGCAATCGTCCAAAGATATATACATTAAGTGGCGGCGATTGGAAGCGAGTTAAGAACCGCGTTAAATCGTCTGTAATGGATATTGCGGAGGATCTAATCAAACTTTACGCTGCAAGGGAAGCAACTGTGGGGTTTGCTTTTCCTGCCGACACTGAATATCATAAAGAGTTTGCTGCAATGTTCCCATACGAAGAAACGCAAGGGCAGACGCAGGTAATTGAGGAAATTAGTGAAGACATGGAACGTAAACGACCGATGGACCGTCTGCTGTGCGGTGACGTTGGTTATGGAAAGACAGAGGTAGCAATCCGAGCAGCCTTTAAGGCGGTTTATGGTGGTAAGCAGGTAGCCTTTCTGGTACCGACGACGATATTAGCTCAGCAGCATTTTAATACTTTTACTGAGCGCTTACAGGACTATCCAATAAAAATTGCGGTAATCAGCCGTTTCACGAAGCGCGGTGAGCAGGCACGTATCCTGAAACAATTAGCTCAAGGAACAATTGATATTATAATCGGCACTCATCGGTTGTTGTCGAAAGATATCAGTTTTAAAGATATCGGTTTAATCATTGTTGATGAGGAGCAGAAGTTTGGAGTTCAACATAAGGAGCGAATTAAACAGCTACGCACCAATATTGATGTCCTGACTCTTACGGCGACACCGATACCACGGACACTTCATATGTCGATGGTAGGAATTCGCGATTTATCAATTATAGAAACTCCGCCGGAAAATCGTTACCCAGTGCAGACTTATGTTCTTGAATATAATGATGCGCTTGTCCGAACTGCTATTGAGAAGGAACTGGCACGGGGAGGGCAGGTCTATTTTCTTCATAATCGTGTTAGCTCAATTGAGAGATTTGCGATTAGAATCCGTAGTTTAGTGCCTGAGGCACGTGTAGCCGTAGCTCATGGTCAGATGCCCGAATCGGAACTTGAAGCGATTATGCTTGATTTCTTGGCGGGTGATTATGATGTGTTGGTAACGACTACGATTATTGAATCAGGGGTTGATATACCTAATGTGAACACATTAATAATTACTGATGCTGACAAGATGGGGCTATCACAACTCTATCAATTACGAGGACGAGTTGGCCGCTCTAGTCGAGTCGCCTATGCATATTTCACCTACCAAAAGGATAAGGTACTAACCGAAATAGCAGAGAAACGTTTGCTGGCAATTAAAGAATTCACCGAGCTTGGTTCGGGTTTTAAAATTGCGATGCGTGATTTGGCGATTCGTGGTGCCGGTAACCTGCTCGGCGCCGAACAAAGTGGCTACATCAACTCCGTCGGTTTCGAGCTCTACAACCAGTTGCTGAGTGAAGCAGTAGCGGAGTTGAAGCAAACGAGCAAACCTGCGGTGGTAGTCGAGCCGGTAATCGATCTGCCGATCGATGCGTATTTGCCGGACACCTTTATCAGCGATCAGATGCAGAAGATCGAAATGTATAAACGATTTACTAACATTCGCGAGGTAGGAGAGGCAGATGAGTTGGCGGCGGAACTCGGTGATCGCTTTGGGCGACTGCCGCAATCGGTGGAGAATTTACTTGCAATTACGCGTATTAAAACATATCTTTATAAATATGAAGTTGAAAGTATGACAGAGCAAGAAAAAGAAGTTATAATAAAAATAAGCGCGAGTCAGAATGAATTAATTGACGGCGCTAAATTGTATTCGATGGCGAATAGCTTTGGGCGTCCCGTTAAGCTGTCATCGCATGGGCAATTGAGAATTGCGATTAATAACGAACGCATGAAGATGCAGGATACATTGTTGATGCTTGAGGATTTTCTTGAGCAATATGAAGGGATAATACGTAAAAAGGGGAATTAATTGATGAAAAATTTACAGAGATTTGGGCTATTATTGCTTGCGGTTGTTTTAATTTTTACGCTGACTGCTTGCGGTGACAAGAAAAATGGTGTAGATGATAACGCTGTTATTGCAAAATTTGATGGCGGCGAGGTAACAAAAAAGGATTTCGATACATATATGGGTATCGCTTATTTCTTTGATCCTACGCTAAAACAATATTTGAACACAGTAGATGAGGAGCAACAGATAGCTGTTTTTGATGCTTATCTTGGAGCATATATTGGCGAACGTTATCTGGCTAACCAGCTTGCTGACAGCAAAGACCTCGAGAAAAAGGCTGAAAACACACTTAAAATTTTCAAGGATAAAATGATTGACCAGCTTGGTAGTTCTAAAAACTACAACGATGCACTAAAAGCAGAGAAAATTACGGGTGATGACCTATTAGACTATATGGTTCGTTATTATAAGGCGGAAGAATATCTTGTAAGCAAGGCTTACAACGAAAACAAGGAAATATTTTCGATTGCTACAGTGAGCCATATCCTAATTGGAAAGGATAGCCGTACAGACGATGAAGCGAAAACACTTGCACAAGAATTACTTAATCAATTGAAAGCCGGTGCAGATTTTGCCGACTTAGCGAGAGAGTACACAGATGACGAGGGTAGTAAAGATAGTGGCGGGGTGTACGAAGATGTTCCGGTGGCTATCTGGGTTCCTGGGTTTATGGAAGCTGCGATAAATCTTCCGGTTGGCGAGCTAAGCGAACTGGTGAAAACTGACTATGGATATCACATTATTAAGGTACTTAAACGCGAGTTACCAGAATTAAAGGACGTTACTGATGATGGCAGAAATATTGTTTTCTCAAGTGCTTATACAGATTTTATTACCGACGAGTTAGAGAAAATACTTAGATAGCATTGAAAAGCAGGGAGACCTGCTTTTTTTTGTACCTATATACTGGTATAATGTGTAAAGTGTTTAAATATTATGGAGAGAGGGTTGTGAATGGGTTCGAGAAGCAAATCGTTTATAACGGGTGCAGCTATTCTGGCTGCCGCTTCGCTGATTTCTAAACTACTTGGCGCAATCTATCGCATCCCTTATCAGAACATTGTTGGCGATGTTGGTTTGGCTGCTTACAATAAGGTATATCCGTTATACAGCATTCTGCTTATCGTTGCGACAGCCGGTTTTCCGCTGGCGATTTCAAAAATCGTTGCGGAGCGTTTAACACTCGGTGACAAATTAGGCGCTCGCCGCATCCTTACAACATCAATATATGTGTTGACGATTTCCGGAGTGCTGTTTTTCCTAATGCTGTTCTTTGGGGCAGGGTTCATTGCGCGCTTGATGGGAAATCCTGAATTAACGATTGTAATCAAAAGCGTTTCTTTTGCGCTTCTAATCGTGCCTGTAATGGCAGCAATCCGCGGGTTTTACCAAGGCCACCAGTACATGGTTCCAACCGCTTACTCTCAGGTAATTGAACAGATTATTCGTGTTATTACGATTCTATTTTTATCATATTTCTTTATTGAACATGGTTATAGCATTTACTATGCTGCAGCCGGTGCGACATTCGGTGCTTTTACCGGCGGAATTTTCGGTATTATCTTGTTATTGTTTTTCTGGACAAAGACGGCGAAGATTACTGACGAGATAGCAGCGGAGGCAATTGAGCCATATAAAGGAAAGCAAGATAGTCGCAAAGTGATTGTTGAAAAGTTGCTATACTACTCAATTCCGATAGCGCTGGGTTCGATTTTCTTGCCGTTATTAGGTTTAGTTGATTCTTTTACTGTTTCGAATATATTAAAACAGGCGATACTCAAATCTGAGTACCTATTCGCGGTATATCTGAAAGCACAGACCTTGACAGACTTTACTGAGTACTGGTTCGGCATTTACTCACGCGGGCAGGCGCTGGTGCAGTTTGCGGCGTTCTTTGCGACTGCGCTTGCAATCGCTTTGGTGCCATCGATAACTGAGAGCAAGGTTAAGGATGATATGGTTTCGGTGAATCGACGTTCGGAGCTGGCGCTGAGGATTACACTGATGCTTGGTTTGCCGGCAGCGGTGGGTATTATCGCACTTGCGCGGCCAATCAATATACTGCTCTACAAAGACGGCATCGGCTCAACAACGATTGTGATCTACGCACTGGTGATTATCTTTTCAACTTTGTTCGTGACATCGGCGGGCATATTGCAAGGGTTAGGGCAAGTTATGTTGCCTGCCAAACATTTATTTATCGGGATTTTCGTTAAGGTTATTTTAAATATAATATTAGTGTTCTACTATGGAATTAACGGAGCGGTTATGGCAACGATCATTGCTTATCTAGTTGCTTCGTGGCTCAATTTGTATGCGCTTCGTAAGAATATTAGTTTGCGGTTATCATGGAGCAGTTTCTTTATTAAGCCGATCGTTGCATCGGTGATAATGGGTGTGCTTGTCTATCTGACACGAATCGGGTTGATTTATGTGTTGGAGCCATTTGTTACATCAGGTCGGATTTTGATGCTCTATGTTACGCTGGTTTCAATTGTAGTAGGCGTTGTGGTGTATGGTATAAGTCTGTTTACGACCGGCTCGCTGACAAGAAGTGACCTTGCATATATACCCGGCTATGGTAAGAAGCTGATAAAAATTACTGAGAAATTACGCATTCTCAGAGATTAGGATGACGTTGGATGAAAAAGCAGATAACAGTTGTTGGCCTGGGTTCGGGTGATGAGAACCGTTTATCTTTAGGGGTGTTTAGAAAGTTAGTTTCTGGCATACCGGTTTATTTGCGGACAGCTGAGCACCCGGTAGTTTCTTTTTTGCAGGGCGAAGGTGTGAATTTAATAAGCTTTGACCATATGTATCAGGCGACGACGGAGTTTACCGAGGTCTATCAGAATATTGTTAATGAGCTGATCAGTGAAGTAACAAAGGTCAAGGAACTTATCTATGCTGTTCCCGGTCACCCTTTGGTTGCGGAGCAGACGGTTAGAATGTTGTATGCGGCAGCAGCTGAGAAGGGAATTGCCGTACATGTGCTGGGCGGCGAGAGTTTTATTGACACTTTCTTTGAGCGAATGTTGATTGATCCAATCGATGGATTTACGGTGTTAAACGGCGAGCGGTTACGAGCTGGTGAACTGCATTCGAATATTAATACGCTGGTAGCACAAGTCTATAATCAATTAATAGCTTCACATGTGAAGCTGGCCTTAATGGAATATTATCCTGACGACTATGTTGTTTATATCGTTGAAAATCTTGGAATTCCCGAGTTAGAGCGAGTTACCGGGTTGCCAATTTTTGAGTTGGATCGTGAGTCAGGGCGATTCCACAATTTAAGTTCTGTGCTGGTGCCACGTAATCAAGAGCCTTTATTAATCAAACGAGATCTTAATCAGCTATTGGAGTTGATTCGAATACTGCGAGGACCGGATGGGTGCCCATGGGATCGGGTGCAGACGCACCAATCGATTCGCAAGAATTTAATTGAAGAAACCTATGAGTTAGTTGAAGCAATTGATCATCAAGATTTTGACGAGATGCTGGAGGAGTTGGGTGATGTTTTCCTACAAGTGATTTTGCACTCACTGCTGGCAGAGGACAAAGGTTACTTTGATTTTCATGATGTTATTGAAGAGTTGATGCGCAAGCTGATTCGCCGTCATCCGCATGTATTTGGTGATGCGGTTGCCGGTCAAGAAGAAGAGGCGCGGGCAGAATGGGAACGTATCAAAGCTCAGGAAAATGTTGAAGGCGGAATGCAACGCACATCAGTGCTTGACGGGGTGCCGCTTGATTTGCCTGAAACTTATAAAGCATACAAACTGCAAAAAAAAGCAGCCGGAGTAGGTTTCGATTGGAGTGAAGTAGAGTCAGTTTATGATAAGATAAAAGAAGAGTTGACTGAGGTTAGTCAAGCAACAGGGGGGCAACTGACGAACGAAATTGGAGACCTTTTGTTTGCAGTGGTAAACTTAGCAAGATTTTACAAGGTTGATCCCGAGGAAGCGTTAGCAGCTACTAATCGAAAATTCGTACAGCGGTTCAAACATATAGAAGAGGTGTTAAATGAGCGGGGGATCCCGTTAGCTGAGGCGGGGCTCGAATTAATGGATGTACTTTGGGAAGAAGCAAAACAAGCGGAATAGTGGTGATCTAATGAGAATTGATAAATTTTTGAAGGTATCGAGAATCATCAAGCGTAGAACGGTGGCCAAGGAGTTGACCGACAATGGGCGCGCACGGATTAATGGACGCGTCGCTAAGGCGAGTAGCGAGGTTGCTATTGGCGATGTTATAACATTGATGCTTGGTGGTAAGGAACTTAGAGTACGCGTGAAAGAGATTGTTGATACTACTAAAAAAGAAGAAGCGTTAAATATGTATGAGGTTATTGGAGAGGAATAAGATGAAAAAAGAGACGACCGGCATTTTTAGAAAAGCAAGGATTAGACTTGCAATCATTGCTCTGCTGGCGTTTAGTATCTGGGTTGCTTGGACGTTGCTTGGTCAATGGGCGGATATACGCGAGACGCAAAAGCAGATTGAGGCCATGCGCGCTCAGGAAGAACGGATACTAAGCGAAAAGAGTCGTCTTGAGCGTGAGAAGATTCTACTACACAATTATGATTATATTGCTGAGATTGCACGCGAGTATTATTTCTTATCAAAACCGGATGAGATTATTATTATATCGCCGGATGAGAGATAATTATATTGACTTTAAGCGATTTTATTATGTATAATCTCTTTAATCTCTTGATTATCAATAATTCTAAGGAGGAACTTTTTATTTATGTCAATTGAGATTGGCAGTACACATGTGGGCAAGGTTACAGGCATAACAGATTTTGGAGCTTTTATTGAGCTGGCAACAGGTGAGACTGGATTAGTCCATATTTCGGAAATAGCAGATAGCTATGTTAAGGATATTAATGATCACCTAAAATTAGACGAGACTGTAACTGTGCGCGTAATTAATATTGAAAAGAATGGCAAAATAGGCCTGTCCTTGAAGACGCAAAAGGAGGGTACGGAGAATACAACGCGTTCGGAGCGTAAACCGCAGCGACATAGTGGACCGCGTTCATCTTCGAAACAGCCGCCGCGTGAGGTTGCACAGGTCTTTGATGATAAAATTAATCAATTTCTTCGAGACAGCGAAGAGCGACTATCAAATCTTAGAAAGAATACAGATTCTAAAAGAGGCGGTAGGGGAGCAAAGCGCGGTTAAAGCGGTTGACAGAGTATAGCGGTTATATTATACTTACTTTCGTTGACTAAGCGCGAATAATCGTCTAGTCACTGTGGCGGTGTAGCTCAACTGGCTAGAGCGTGCGGTTCATACCCGCAAGGTTGGGGGTTCAATTCCCTCCGCCGCTACCATAGAACATCTATCCGAACCTGATGGTTCGGTTTTTTTATTATTGTTGCAATAGTTATGCGGAAAGCATATAATTTAGTAAACTTAACTAAATTATATGGGAGATATTATGAAACATAAAAAATTATCATTTAAAATTGGGATGGGTCTTTTGATAGGTTCAGTTTTAATTTTTATTGTCCCAATTACTGTACCATTTAGCCCATTAGCCGGAGCTCTTAAGGCTACAATTATTACCGGCAGTATTATTGCTGCGGAGGGAATGTTTTGGATAGGGGCTGTCCTTGTTGGCAAAGAGGTAGCGGGAAAGTTTTTAGGATACTTTAACCCAAAAAACTGGCGAAAAAGTGTAAGGAGCAAATTTGATGACGAGTAAGAATATTGCAGAACAAATTAATCGCACAATAGAGGAGATTTGGATTGCGCTTGAGACCAAGGAACGTAACCATTCTAAGTTTAAGTTAAATGGACAGCAGTTTGTTTTACTTACTTTGATTATTCATCATCCGTCTTCAACACCTTCAGAATTGGCAGAAAAGATGAATGTGAGTAAAAGTGCAATTAGTCAACAATTATTGCGGTTGGAAAACGAGAAGTACATCATAAGAAAACAGAATAGCAATGATCGCCGTGGTTACACGGTTGACCTGGGTGAGAAAGGACTTCTCTACCAAAAGGAAGAAGAAGAGTTCCAAAAGAAAATTTCTTATATATATAATAGTAGTTTATCTGCAGAAGAATTAGCCAATATGTTGACTACATTACAGAAGTTATTAAAAGTGCTTCTATGATATAATACATTAACCTAAAAGCATTACAGTAGATGGAGTTGTAAACTTTGTTAAAAACGACGTTAAATACAATTAATCGTGAGCAGCTGATAACGAGCAAAGATCCGCTGGTTGTTGCTGTTTCCGGTGGTCCGGATTCAATGGTATTGCTTGATGTACTAATGAAACTTACCGATAACCGTTTAATCGTTGCACATTTAAATCATCAGTTCCGTGGTGATGACGCGAGAGCGGATGCTGATTTTGTTCGTGCTGAAGCTAACAAAAGAGGACTTGAGTGTGTTGTTCGTGAAATCGATGTTCCGAGCGAGATGGAGCGCTCGGGTATGGGTGCACAGGAAACAGCACGAAGCGTGCGTTATCAATTTTTGTATGAGGTGGCGCGTGAGCATGGCGCGATGGGTGTAGCGTTTGGGCATAATGCAGATGATCAAGCGGAGACAGTGCTAATGCGTATTATTCGTGGAACAGGTATGTATGGTTTAACCGGGATCCCCTATAAGCGTCAACACGAAGGATTGTTACTAATTCGACCGTTACTTGATGTAAGCCGAGCGGAGATTATGGAGTATATTGAGACACATGGAGTAGAGTATGTTGTGGACAGAAGCAATCTATCTACTAAATATTTTCGCAACTTGACGCGATTAGAGATTATGCCGTTTCTTGAACAGTATAATCCGCAATTGGGTACCAGCTTGCGACAATTAGCGTTAATTGCTCGTGACGAGAATAGTTTCTTGGATGATTGCGCTAACTCCTTTATTGAACAGTCAGTAAAGCGTGAAGGCAGCTCGATTTTGCTTGATGTTCGAAGATTTGTTGTGTTAGGTACTGCTCTGCAGCGGAGAGTGGTTCATTTGTTACTCAAGGAGTATCGCTTGCGTCAAGAGACAACTTATCAGAGCATTGAGGATGTGATTAAGCTCGCATTACAGATACATCCATCTAAGTCACTTGATTTGTCCGGTTTGAGAGTTTATCGCGAATATCACAACCTTGTATTCAAAAGAGAGTCTAACGAGGATAGAGATGGTTATAGTTATAAATTAGCAATTCCGTCAGAAACATATATAGAAGAGATTGATAAAAAGATTAGAATATATACAAGCCAAAAGAGGCAGCAGGCAGAGGATGGACTTGAGATTTTTGACTTTGCAAAAATTGGTGCAGAGCATATAACGGTTCGTTCGCGTCAACCCGGCGATCGGCTGGAGCCGCTTGGTTTGGATGGAAGCACTAAACTAAAGGATCTTTTTATCAATCGGAAGATTACTCTGGCAGAAAGAGAACGCCAACCTGTTATTGAGGATGGTGAAGAAATCTTATGGCTGCCGGGAATTAGGCGTTCACGACATGCTTTGGTTGATGAAAATACAGCTGTGTATTTGTATATTAAGCTGATATAATATAAACTTATAATCCAACAATAGGATTACATTTCATAAGAAAAACTCTATTGTTATAAGGTTTTCTTTTTGATACAATACAATAGTATTGCATGAGGAGGAGTAGCATGAAGTTCATATCTAAAAGCACGGGATTTTATCTGATATTATTGCTTGTGATTATCGGACTTGTAAGTTTTCTTGCAAGCCCGGGCACAACGGTTGATCAGATATCCTATACACAATTTCAAAAAGAATTAGAAGCCGGAAAATATAGCGAAATCACTGTAAACCCGGTTGGATTAACTTACAGTGTTGAGGCGACATATAGTGATGGATCTGGTAGAAAGGTAACCAGCGTTGCTCCGTTTAGTGAGGCATCGCTATTAGAGTTAACTGAAAATAAAGGTATAGTGGTATCGTTTGTTGAGCAGCAGAAAACATCTGTATGGGCGACGTTATTAACTACGATGATTCCACTTATCATTATCTTTATTTTGTTTTTCTTTTTAATTAGTCAGACTCAGGGTGGCGGCAACAAGGTAATGAATTTCGGTAAAAGCCGCGCCAAGCTCTACCAAGAAGAAAAGAAAAAGGTAACATTCCAAGATGTTGCCGGCGTTGATGAAGAGAAGGAAGAACTTGAGGAACTTGTTGATTTTCTTCAAGATCCACGTAAATATATGACATTAGGAGCTAAAATTCCAAAGGGTGTCCTATTGGTTGGCCCTCCGGGAACAGGTAAAACATTGCTTGCTCGTGCTGTCGCCGGTGAGGCGGGAGTTCCTTTCTATAGTATCAGCGGGTCAGACTTTGTTGAGATGTTTGTTGGTGTCGGTGCATCAAGGGTTCGTGATTTATTTGATAATGCCAAGAAAAACGCACCTTGTATTATTTTTATTGATGAGATTGATGCTGTTGGACGTCAGCGTGGAGCCGGCCTTGGTGGCGGTCATGATGAACGCGAACAGACACTGAACCAATTGTTGGTTGAGATGGATGGATTCGGCGATAATGAAGGAGTTATTATTATTGCGGCGACTAACCGTGCTGATATACTGGATCCGGCTTTGCTACGCCCGGGTCGTTTCGACCGTCATATCTATGTAGATCGTCCGGATGTTAGAGGCCGCGAGCAGATTCTCAAGGTTCATGCTCGTAATAAACCGCTTGCAAAGGATGTTGATTTTACGGTTATCGCAAGAAGAACACCGGGATTTACCGGTGCCGATCTTGAGAACCTACTTAATGAGGCAGCGCTTCTCTCTGCACGCCTTAACCACAAGGAGATTTCGATGATTGAGGTTGATAATGCGATTGACCGTGTAATTGCCGGTCCTGAGAAGAAGAGCCGAATTATTAGTGAGAAAGAAAAGAACATTGTCGCTTATCATGAAAGCGGCCACACAATTGTTGGCTACCATCTGGAGAGCGCTGATGAGATTCATAAAGTTACAGTAATTCCACGAGGTAATGCCGGAGGTTATACGGTGATGTTGCCAAAAGAGGATAGATCCTTCATGACCAAGCCGGAGTTATTAGATAAGATTATGGGGTTGCTTGCCGGTCGCGTGGCAGAAGAAGAGGTGCTGGGAGAGATTAGTACCGGAGCACACAACGACTTTGAACGTGCGACCGATATCGCTCGCAGAATGGTTACTGAATTTGGTATGAGCGAGAAACTTGGTCCTATGCAATTCGGCAAAAGCCAACGAGAAGTATTCCTTGGTCGCGATTACACAAATGAGCCGAGCTACAGTGATAAGATTGCATATGAGATTGACCTTGAAGTTAAAAACATTATCGATACTTGCTATCAGCGCACTAAAGAAATTATTCAAAAATATCGCACTGAGCTTGATTTAATTGCACAATCGCTGATTATTAAAGAGACGCTTGATGCTGAAGATATTAAGAAATTAATGGAAGATGGCAGACTTGATGATGAGACTGTTGATGTTCAGGTTCAAGAGAGAATTAGAGTATTTAAACCGGCAACAATTTAATTTAGCGAAAAACATTAAGATATCCTTTGGGATATCTTTTTTTGTCTTTTTAGAAGGTTTATTTATTGCTTGCGACTTAAAAAAAGGTTAAGATTAGCATACAATTATAAGAACGATGAAAAAGGTGAAGAAGATGATTCTTGCAATTGATGTTGGTAATACGAATGTTGTAATTGGAATATATGAAGAGGACGAGTTACGCGTCTCCTGGCGGATATCCACAGACAAAAACAAAACTGCAGACGAGCTGGCAATGATGTTCAATCAGCTGTTGGCAAGGGAGAATATTATTTTTAGCGACATCGATGGTATCATTTTATCTTCAGTGGTGCCACCGTTAATTTCTCCTTTAGAAAAGATGGCTGAGAAATATTTTAATCTTAAGCCACTAATTGTTGGGCCGGGGATAAAGACTGGGATCAAAATTGGCATCGAAAACCCGAAAGAGCTTGGTGCAGATAGGATTGTTAATGCAACGGCAGCGATTGACTTATACGGGACGCCACTTATTATTGTAGATTTTGGGACTGCGACAACGTTTGATTATATTGATGAAGAGGGAACTTATCAGGGCGGAGCGATTTCGCCGGGTATCAGCATTTCTACGGAAGCACTGTTTGAAAAGGCTGCTAAATTACCGCGAATTGAGTTGGTTAAGCCGCGTTCGGTAATCGGGAAGAACACAGTGACCGCAATGCAGTCCGGTATAATTTTTGGTTTTGCCGGGCAAGTTGACGCAATTGTGACGAAGATTATTGAAGAGAGCGGAGTAAGGCCGAAGGTTGTTGCGACAGGCGGATTGGCGGAATTGATTGCGTCAGAGTCAACAACGATTGACGAGGTTAATAATCTGCTCACGATAGAAGGTTTAATTCGAATTTATAATCGAAATCAATAGATAAATCTTACATTAGGTAGAAGGGGAGAGTCCATGAGATTAGTTAAGGTATTGGTGACAATAATAATAATTCTTTCGTTAATAATTGCCGGTGGGGTTACCTACTATATTATAATTAACCTGCATGACGAAGGTGATGTTGTAGCAATTGTAAATAAACGTGACATTAGGGAGGCTGAGTTCTATCAAGAGCTGAAGGAGCGTTACGGTCAGGTAGCATTAGAAGAGTTAATTGAACGACGAGTGATACGCGATGGAGCAGTTAAACACAATTTAGCAGTTAACAAGCTTGAGGTTAATCGTGAATATGATAAATTTAAAAATGATTTTGCGACGGAAGAGGATTTTTTAAGTTACTTGCGAAGTGATTTGGGGATGAGCAAGAGCCAGTTTATTAAGGAGATTGAGCATTACATACTCTGGGAACAACTGGCGACAAAAGATATTGAGATTTCTGAAGAAGAGGTAAATCTTTACTATCAAAAGAACATGAACAAATATAAAATACCTGAAAGCTTCCATCTGCAACAAATCGTTGTTGATTCAGAGGCACTTGCACATGAGCTTGTAAACGAGATTGAAAATGGTGCAAATTTTAATCAAATAGCACGTACAATGTCGATTGATTTTTTAACGATTGGTAACGGCGGTGACATGGGTTATGTGTATGTGGATAATCCAATGATTGATTCAAATATCATTAAAACTGCTCGAATTCTAAAAGAAGATGAGCTTTCGATTATTCAGGTAGGCTTGAATTATCATATAATTAGGGTGCTTGATCACAAACAAGCATATCAATATGCTTACTATGAAGTGAAAGATCAGATTAGAAGAGAGTTAGCACTTAGCTATGCGGAACCGCTTGGTGTCGTGTTAGAAAATCTAAAAAAAGAGCTGGGAGTTAAAATAGTCGATACGACGCTTATAGATGAAAATTAGCGGACAAAGTCGCCAAGAGTGAGGTGGATAGAATGAAACATAATACCCACATGTTAGCGATTAAAGATATAGAGCGCTTAAAACGCGAGATGATTAAGATCGGTGCTGATACAGCAGGGATTAGTTTAATGCTGCCTAAGGGTGAATTGCTGACGATTAAGGTTGAGCGTGTTTTTCTAAAAGCTGCATTGATTTTAAAACAAGAAATGCTGGCTCGTGGCGGAGAAGCAGTTGTTAATCGTAATGTTGCTTCTTTGGAGCAGGAAATATCTGATATTCTGCTAATCGGAACGAGCGGTCAGTATATGCAATTGATTAAAAAGTTAAAAACTCAGCCGTTTGGATTACCGTTAATCGCTAATGAACTAACACAGGTTATAGAATGCCGGCGTGATGGGCATCGCAGACGAGTAATTAAGTGTAATGGCAAGGAACTGCTGATTGGCAATAAAACGTTAGTCGTTGGGATTTTGAACTTAACACCGGACTCCTTTTCTGATGGAGGGAAGTTTAATTGTGAAGAGGGTGCAGTGAGGCATGCTCTTGCCATGGAAGCCAGTGGGGCAGATGTTATTGATATAGGCGGTGAATCAACTCGTCCGGGACACATACCGATAACTGTTGGTGAGGAATTAAGAAGGATTATGCCGGTGGTTGAGTGTCTCAATAAGAGGCTTCGGATTCCAATCTCAGTTGATACCTCTAAGTCAGAGGTCGCAGAACAAGTGTTGGCAGTTGGCGCTAACATGATTAATGATGTATGGGGGTTAAAAAACGACCCCAAAATGGCTGCGGTTATCGCACGGCACAAAGTACCCGTAGTAATCATGCATAATCGAAAGGTTGCTAGCTATGGGTCACTGATATCTGATATAATTGCAGATTTACGGGAGAGTGTTGATATTGCTTTAGCTGCCGGTATTGAGCACGATAAAATTATATTGGATCCGGGAATCGGCTTTGCAAAGTCGTATCAGGAGAATCTAAATGTGATGTATCGATTAGATGAAATTGTTAACCTTGGCTACCCGGTTATGCTGGGATCTTCACGCAAATCAATCATTGGCTATACGCTTGATTTGGATAAGAGCCAGCGGCTCGAGGGGACGATTGCCACGGTTTGCCAAGGTATTTCGAAGGGATGCAAGTTGGTGCGTGTACATGATGTGCTTGAGGTGAAGCGAGCTGTTGTAATGATGGACACGATGAATGATGTCGAGGAAAGGGAGTAGCGTGATGGATCGGATAATTTTTGAAAAGATACAGTTCTATGCTTATCACGGAGTTTTGGAAGAGGAGAATCGATTGGGGCAGAAGTTCGAAGTCGATTTGGAGATGTACCTTAATCTGCAAAAAGCGGGAGAAAGCGATAGTATAGCTGATACGATTAATTATACGCTCGTGTATAATGTGGTGAATGAAATTTTAATGGGTACTAAGAGGCAGTTGCTTGAGGCGATTGCCGAGAATATTGCCCAAGAATTATTGGCGCACTTTCCGCTGACAGAGATAGTTGTGCGGGTACGCAAGCTTAATCCACCAATTCATGGGTACTTGAAGAGCGTTGCTGTTGAGATTAGAAGAGGTCGTAAATGATGGTTCGAGTTTTTCTGGGATTGGGTTCAAATCTGGGAGATCGCTTTAAAAATTTGGAGCAGGCATTTTATGAGCTGGCCGATCACCCACGAATTGCGATAATTGATCAATCGTCGATTTATGAAACAGAGCCAGTGGGGTTTTTAGACCAAGATAAATTTCTGAACATGGTAGTGGCTGTTGCGACGGATCTGACACCGCAGGAGCTACTGACTTATGTAAATAAGGTTGAAGAGCGCTTAGGTCGGGTTCGTGATGAGCGCTGGGGGCCACGAACGATTGACATCGATATATTGATGTACGGAGATGAAGTTGTTGCAGAGGAGAACCTGGTTATACCTCATAAATTGATGCATGAGCGCTTATTCGTGTTATTACCCCTGTATGAGATATATCAAGGAGCGATACCGGGAGTTGAGCGGACGATTGCGAACCTGATTATCGACCGCAAGGAAGAGCTCGCGGGGATTAGCGTGTTTCATCTGGTGTAGGGGATGAGAAAAGGTGCTCAGTAGGGATTGGACTAGCGGAGGTTAGGGGTAGTGTCTCAATAGGGATTGGACTAGTAGGTTAGGGGTAGTTTCTCATTAGGGATTGGACTAGTAGGTTAGGATTGAAAGGGAATAGACACAGATGAAGATTGGGAACGTGGAGTTAGAAAATAATGTGGTGTTGGCGCCAATGGCAGGGGTTAATAATCAAGCGTTTCGGATTATTGCTCGGCGCTTCGGAACAGGCCTTGTTACGACCGAGATGGTGAGTGATAAGGCGCTTTTGTTGAAGAACGAGTATACTTGGCGAATGCTTGAGGTTGATCCGGAGGAACACCCAGTTAGCATGCAGATTTTCGGCAGTGAAAAGGCAAGTCTTGTCGAGGCTGCCAAAATAATTGACACTTCATCAGCGGCGGATATAATTGACATTAACATGGGTTGTCCGGTGCCTAAGGTGACAAAGAGCGGTGGCGGGTCTGCTTGGCTTTTGTCGCCAGACAAAATTGAAGAAGCGGTAGCCGCAGTTGTTGCGGCGGTAGCTAAACCGGTGACGGTGAAGATCCGCTCCGGCTGGGATAGTGCGCATATACTCGCGGTTGAGAACGCGCAAGCGCTGGAGCGGGCGGGCGTTAGCGCGATTGCCATTCACGGGCGCACAAAGACGCAGATGTACACAGGTAAGGCTGATTGGGATATTATTGCTAAGGTCAAGGCAGCTGTTAATGTGCCGGTGATTGGCAATGGCGACGTTAGGGAGCCCGAGGATGCGCTGCGCATGCTTGCGGAGACAGGCGCCGACGGCGTCATGATTGGACGGGCCGCACTCGGTAACCCGTGGTTGCTGTATCGGACGGCGCGACTCTTGCGGGACGGCGAGAGCGTGGGCGAGCCAACTTTGTCGGAGAAGCTGGCAATTGCGCTGGAGCACCTTGACCGATTGGTAGCCTTAAAGGGCGAAACGGTCGGTGTTAAGGAAATGCGCAAGCACGCCGGCTGGTATTTAAAAGGGCTACCACAATCTGCGAGAGTGCGAGGAGCAGTGAATCGGGCGCTCAAGCAGGATGAGTTAGTTGCAATTTTGACTGATTATATTTATCAACTAAGTTGACAATAGAAAGTGATTGATTTATAATCAACGCATCCAATCAAGATAGTTTAGCAAAAAGCTTCTTAACCTCGGCGGTTAAGAGAAGCTTTTTATTATTATACTAGCAAGGTAAATTATGTGGTTTTTAAAGTGAGGTAAGCATATGATTAACAAAGAGATTCTTGTGACTCCAAACGGCTACAAAAAGCTTGAGGAAGAGTTGGAACAATTAAAAACAGTAAAAAGACATGATGTGACCGAAAAAATTAAAAATGCAATCAGTTATGGGGACATCTCAGAGAATTCAGAGTATGAAGATGCTAAGAATGAGCAGGCTTTCGTTGAGGGTAGGATTCTTACAATCGAGAACATGCTACGCAACGCAAAGGTAATCAACGGTGATGATGTTAAGACTGACTGCGTTCGTGTTGGTGCTAAGGTAAGCTTGGAGGATTTGGAGTTTAACGAAATCGTTGAATACACGATCGTTGGTTCAACCGAAGCAGATCCAGAGGCTAATCTGATTTCCAATGAATCTCCGCTCGGCGTAGCGATTCTTGGCAAGCGAAGAGGCGAGATTTGTGATGTTAATACGCCTTCAGGCGTAGCAAGATATAAGATCCTTTCCATTAAAAAGAAATAGTGGAATCGATTTTCGCGCTATATTAAATTGATTTGGAGATGATTTTAATGAGCGAAGAGAGAGTAGATTTGAATGATCTACTTCTTTTACGTCGTCAGAAGCTTGAAAAACTTACAGAACTGGGCTTTGATCCATTTGGTTACAGCTATCCACGTGATACGACGGCTGAGGAGATTCTGGAAAAGTATGAGAAATATAGCAAGGAAGAGCTGCATGATAAAAGCGTAGCTGTTAGGCTTGCGGGTAGAATCATGTCGAAGCGTATACAAGGCAAAGCTGGTTTTGCTCACATCCAAGACGGTAGTAAGCGGATTCAAATCTATATTCGTCAAGATCAGGTTAGCGAGAACGAATTTGCGGTATTTGATTTGTTAGATTTAGGTGATATCATCGGCGTGGATGGCACTGTCTTTAAAACTAATAAAGACGAACTCAGCGTGCGAGTCGCGAAACTTCATGTGTTAGCGAAATCACTTTATCCGCTGCCGGATAAATATCACGGACTGAAAGATGTAGAGCTCCGTTATCGCGAGCGCTATGTTGATTTAATCGTTAATCCTGAGGTTAAGCAAACATTTATTCAGCGTAGCCGCATTATTAGTGCTTTTCGTGAGTATCTGGATGGCATCGGTTACTTGGAGGTAGAGACACCGACACTACATAGTTTAGCGGGAGGTGCAACAGCGCGCCCGTTTGTAACGCATCATAATACATTAGATATGGAGCTCTACTTGCGCATTGCACTAGAGCTACATTTGAAGCGTTTAATCGTTGGTGGCATTGATAAAGTTTATGAAATTGGTCGTGTGTTCCGCAATGAGGGTGTTTCTACGCGACACAATCCGGAATTTACAATGCTTGAGTTGTACGAAGCGTATGGCGATATGGAAACGATGATGGACATAAGCGAGGGTCTAATTTCCTATGCCGCTGAAAAAGTTCTTGGCACTAAAGTAATTAATTATCAGGGCGTTGAGATTGACTTAGGAACAAAATGGGAAAGAATGACGATGGTAGGTGCTATAAAGAAATATAAAGGGGTGGACCTCCTGGCCGTAAAATCAGACAAAGAGGCGCAGGCACTTGCTAAAAAACACGGCATCAAAGTTGAGCCGCATATGAGCTATGGACATATAGTTAACGAGTTTTTCGAGGAGTTCGTTGAAGAGAAGTTGATTCAACCAACTTTCATCTATGGGCATCCGGTTGAAATCTCACCACTTGCCAAGAAGAATCCGCATGATCCGCGTTTTACAGATCGTTTTGAAATCTTTATTGTTGGTCGCGAGCATGCTAATGCTTTTACAGAGTTGAATGATCCAATCGATCAACGTAGACGTTTCGAAGCTCAATTGGCTGAGAAAGAGCTGGGCAATGAAGAGGCTCATGAGATGGATGAAGACTTTATTCATGCGCTGGAAATTGGTATGCCACCAACAGGTGGGCTTGGTATTGGTGTTGACCGTGTTGTGATGCTATTGACTGACCAAGCGTCAATTCGTGATGTGTTACTGTTCCCGTTGATGCGGGAAAGATAGGCGTCAGGAAATATGACAAAACTTTAAAAAGTTTAAAATAAATATATTTAGCGCTTTACAAATTAAATATGTATGTGCTATTATATAAAAGTTGTGTAAATTGTTCTTTGAAAACTAAACAGTGTAATAAAAAGCCAAGCGAGCCCTGTCGCA
>CAZWWX010000001.1:6512-201505 GCA_964637775.1 uncultured Caryophanales bacterium | reverse complement strand
AGTAAAGCCTGTATATGTTTTAGCTGCAGCTGTTACTGAAGCCTCAGTTGTTCCTATTAGGTTTTCTGTATCAACCAAGGTATACCCTGTACCACTTACAGCTTGTTGGTAGTGTTCTACCTTATAAGCTGTATTTGTATTAGGATTCCACTTAGCATATAAGGTTGTTGCAGAGTTTACTGTATCTTCAGTGAAATTCCACGTGTTATTTAAGCCAGCTTCTTTATACCAGCCACCAAAGCTATAGCCAGTCTTTGTTGGCTCACTTGGTTCCGAAACAGTCGTTCCATATCTAACGTTGGTAATGTCTGTAACGTTAGATCCACCATTCTCATTAAAGCTTACTGTAAAAGTATTTCTGTCATAGTAGAGCTTAAGCACTGTGCTTCCGTCTGATGCTATTAATTCTTGATTAAATGCCTTTACAGTAAAACCTTCAATTTCATTAGGTTCAACGTTAGTAGTTGAGTTGAATTTAGCTAGAACTTTCTCACTATTTAATAAGATATAACCGTCATCACTGATATTTTGTTCGTAATATAATAACTCGAAACTTAGCATTCCAAAGTACAAATTTCCTTCAATAGACAGATGTGCTTCTCGATAAACAACATTAAGAATGTATTCTTTACTAACAGCATTACCTTCAAGAAAATCAGATAAACTCACACCATCAAGCAAGTCTTTAGCAACTTGGGTTAAGTCCAACTCATCATATAAGTCATAAGTATTGCCATTTATAATCAGTTCTCCAGCACTCACTATTTCTTTAATTGAAGTTACTAAATTATATGCAGTAGTTTTTACAGACTCAATATCTACACCATTCGCGAATAATATGGAGATGTCTTGTTCTGCCATCTTAGCTTCAACAAATTTCTCATCATTGTCATCTAAAGCAGCATTTACAACTGAGTCGATTTTTTGAGATAATTCTGTTAAAAACTGCTCTTCACTACCCTTAATCCTAAACACCAAGCTACCTTCTAGATTAATCGTAGCATGCTTATAATTAACTGACGCATTATAAGTAACATCAACTCGCCCATTATTAATAAAGTCACTTACTCCACCGACGCCAAGCAGAAATTCAGCAATTTCAGTTATAGATACATCCTTTAAGGTAAATTCTTTAAAGAACAGACCTGTCGAATTAGTTAAAGTAAGTTTGCTATCTTCGCCCGCATAGTCCTTCAAAGATTCTATAACAGAATTCGCCGCGACCTTAACCATATCTATATCAATATTCTCGTTTTCAAAGACTACCTCGAAACTCTCTGTCTCTGTATCAAAAAATATTGAAATGTTTTCTACATTTATTGATTCAACTGTATCATTTAGATCCTCTAAAAAGCCTTCTTTTGTCCCTAGTTCCAAAACCGTAACAATGCACGTTGCTGTTTTACCACCACTTTCACTTGTAGCAGTTATAGTAGCTTCCCCAACTGCTACAGCCCTTACAACACCATTTTGTGTTACTGTAGCCACCTCAGGGTTACTTGATAACCATGATGTGTTTTTATTAGTTGCGTTACTTGGATTATATGAAACAGCAAGAAGTTCTTCGTCGTTAGTATAAATATTGGTAAATAGTGTGATATCAGCTTTATTTAAAAATATTTCATTGACCGGCACAAATACAGTAGGAGGTATAACAACCCCTCCACTATTTCCTCCTGAATTAACTGGTCCATCACCTATCAATATTTGAGAATTACTACCATTTATAACCTGATTAGCAATTTTAGCTTTTGTCGCATCAACCATTATATTGTCGGCAACAACTGTTACTGTCCCAAATTTACCTTCAAGAAAAACATCATCGCTTCCATCCTCAATAATTACAACCTCAATCTCAGTTCCATCCTCAACAAATACTCGTACATCACCATCCACACGTGAAATAACTAACGATCCAACATGTGTGCCACCAATTATATGAATTGAATCTATCCCGCCACCACGTACAAGTAATCTACCCGTAATTGTTACACCGTCTAACGTAACATCTCCGTTACCTACTCCATCACCTATAATTAGGTCACCCTTTATAATTGACCGAGTCAAGACTACATCAGAAACATTAATCATCACATTCCCAGAATAGTCTTTAGATATAACGCCTGGATCTTTAATGTAGTGCTCGATTACATTTCTCATTACTTGAGCGAACTCAGCACGTGTAATGTTACCCGTTGGATTAAGTTTTCCATTTGACCCTGCTACATAACCAGCATTAACTAATGCAAACAGCTCATTTTTCGCCCAATTCGCAATCTGATTAGTATCGGAAAAACTCTTATCCAGTTGGTCAGCAGGAGCTAATTTGAGTGCACGTGCAATTATAACGAATGCCTCTTGCCGACTAATTGTGCTTTTTGGCAGCATTTTACCATTGCTACCTTTTAAAATTTGCATCTGATATGCTTTCGCAACATATTCTGAATACCACTCTCCAGGATTAACATCAGAAAAATGAGAGATATCAGCTTTAGTTTGAGCATTAAAAACACGAGCAATAATTGTGGCCATTTCTGCTCGAGTTAAATTCCCTTTTGGATTTAGTTTACCGTTAGCACCGAGCAGAAGCCCATTGTCAACTGCATGCTGAAGTGCAGGTGTCGACCAATCGTTCGGCATATCGACAAAGCCTCTAGTTGCATCTGCTGAGGATGCAGACCCCATAGTTGCATGAGCGCCGACCGGAGTCATACCAATCAACAAAGCAACAGATATCAAAATTACAAGTATTTTCTTTACACTCAAGTTTCATCTATCCTTTCTCATCTTTTCTAATTAGGTTATATATCATCGATATGTTTAACAAGGAACTCTTATGTATAAAAACCCCGCGAGATCGCCATTTAACGCTTCTCACGGGGTCCCAGTTTTACTTAAAATATTTTAGTTACTGGTATTATTTTCTCCGTCCACAAAGCAACCTACATTAAATATTATTTGACGTCAACTTTTTGAATATCAACAGTTACCGGATTTGACTCGGTAGAGCCTTGCAATCCTGTAGCAAATAAATTGAGCAGATCTAAGCCGCCTTTAATCATGCCATAAACACCAGTTGCCGCTTGCATTTCTTCCAGTACAGAATCTAACCAGCCTTCCTCGCCAGTTAAACCGTTAATCTTAATCAATATTCCACTATTTCCTGTGCCAGCATTTAATTCGATTTCACTTTGACCAACTCTCAATTTAGCACCATTTGGTACATAAATTTCTACTTGAGCAGAGCTAGTTGTAACGCTGTCTTTATTTAGAACAACAGCATCTCTAATTGCTTGTTCCGTTGCGTCTAAGTCTCCAGTAACATTTTCTAAGTTCAATACACTTGTGAAATCTAACTTGTCATTACCTACTATTAGATATGCTCCTTCAGGCACATAGATTTTACTATCATCCTCACTATAAGTGTTAACCTCTACTAAACCAGCTACATACTGCCATGCTGAACGTGCTGCTGCAGTTGTATTTGGTGTCATAGTCCACTCATATCCTTCAGAAGTATTCTCAAGAACTAGTGAATACGTTACTTCATTAGCACCAAAAGTTCCTTTTACAACGGCGCTATCTAGACTAATAAGTCCATCGATAAAACCAAGTAAGTCGACCGTCACTCCAGTAATTCCTGTGTTAACGACTAAAGAATGAGATCTAGTACCTACGATTCCGAGGCTATCTACATCCGTCATTGTTAACGTTAAAGTCGCATTCCCAGCGTTTACAATTGCATTCGCAGGAATAAACGCCCTTGCAACATAATTTTCATCAACAGAAGCTACTACCTCTGTAATGCTTTCATCATCGAGCGTTGATGATACTGTTAATTCAATTTTCTTAGCTGCTTCTTCAACCGCTGGGGCTTCTACAGTAACTGTACAAGTCGCAGTCTTATTACCGTCCACTGTACTTGCAGTTATTACAGCTGTTCCTGCAGAAACCGCAGTAACTTTACCGCTGTTATCTACGGTAGCAACTCCAGTATCAGCTGAAGACCAATTTACGTTTTTGTTTGTTGCATTAGCTGGTAGCACCGTCGCCGTTAAAACTATCTCATCGCCTATAGTAAGTTCATCGGTTGTTTTATCCAATGTTACTCCGGTAACTGCAACTGTTGTCGGTGCAGGCGGAGTTCCACCTGTATCTTCACTAGCTGGCTTATCCTCTTTTATAACAATAGAACCAGTTCCCTCAATAATCTGTTTCTCAATCTTTGCCTTCGTCGTATCAATAACAATATTATCAGCAAGTACTGTTACTGTGCCAAATTCACCTTCAAGAACAACGTCGTCACTTCCATCGTCAATAATTACAACATCAATCTTAACACCATCTTCGGCAATTACACGGATTTCTCCATCAATTCTTGCGATGATAATTGTGCCAATGTTAGAATTACCTTTTATTACTATTGAGTTCGCACCACCGCCACGAAGTATCAATTTGCCGGATATATTAACGCCATCTAGTGTTACATCGCCATCACCAACGCCATCACCTAAGATTACATCACCCGTTACTTTAGAGTTTCTCAAGGTTACATTAGCAACATTAACCATTACATTACCTGTATAATTTTCTGTATAAGTGCCAGCCTTGTTAATATAGTGCGCAATTACATTCTTCATCACTTGAGCGAATTCCGCTCGCGTAATGTTTGCTGTCGGATTAAGCTTACCTCCGGCACCTTGAATATATCCCGCGTTAGCAAGAGCAGCTACGCCACCTTTCGCCCATACAGCAAGACTGCCAACATCTGAAAAACTACCAGAAAATTCAGAAGCATCAGTAAGTTTCATCGCTCTTGCAATAATTACAAAAGCTTCTTGTCTTGTAATCTGGTCCATTGGTTTCATCAAACCATTGCCACCTTGAATTACTTGCATCTGATAGGCTTTAGCTAAATAGTCTGCATACCATTCTCCTACCTTAACGTCTGAGAAAGCAGCAACATCCTTAGCTACCTGCGCATTAAATGCACGAGTAATTATTGTTGCCATCTCAGCTCTTGTTAAGTTACCCTTAGGATTTAACTTGCCGTTCGCACCGACCAAAAGGCCATTATCAACAGCATGTTGCAGAGCAACTGTTGACCAGTCATTCGGCATATCGCTAAATCCGCGTTTTGCGTCTGTCTGATCTACCGCCAATACTCCAACCGGAGTCATCCCAACCAACAGAATAACGGCAACAAAAACCAAAAGAATTTTTCTTTTACTCAATTTACACCTCTCCTTTTATGTTATTTTCATTTCTATTGAGTATGTGATATATATGTATAAAATTAACATAGCATAGAACCCGGAAGCCCTATTGTAGTAATTCAAAACTTCTTCACAATTGGAAAAAATTAATATTGTGTCAGGATCTGCATTATTTCTTGGCGTATATCAAGCACTAATTCCTCCGGTTCAAGCACTTTCGCGTATCGCCCCATACTGAGAATCCAACCTATCACTTCACGACGGCCATATAGACGAGCGGTGAAAACTATCGTATCTGAATCGACCCATTCAGTTTTTTGGTCTTCAGCCCATATCCGTTCACTTACTATCATTGAAAAAGGGTATCTAATTTTTAATTTCATAGTGATCTCTTCACTATTGTTGTTTTCATAAAACCTCCCCAAAAAATCCGTTCGGTCACGAGCCATAAAGTATTTAGTATAATTTCTTAGCTCCCCACGATGTTTATAAAGCGCAATTAATTTCTCATATGCACTGTTATAATCTAATAAGTGCTGACTTTCGTCTGCATGGAGTTGATCTCTAACCTTATTAAGTGTTGCAAGTTCATTTACAGATAAATCAATAAAATTAAGATAAGGACTCGCTAATTCATAGCCACCGTATCTTCCGCATTTATAATTGATAAAGATTCCGCCCATCTCTAAATCGTTACGATAGGTGCGTATTTGCCGCTCGCTAACCTCAAGTTCACGCGCAAGTTCGCTCGTTTTCATCCTGCCCCTATTTTGAAGGAGGGTTACCATCTTTATCATGTTACCTCTTTTGCTCACGACTCCACCTCGTATCTTTCTATTTATACGAATCTTAAGAGCACTTCCTCCTGTTTACAATAATTGTCTATATTTAAAAATTACCACAGAACCCGGAAGCCTTTGTGTAGTGATTGAAAGTGTCATAATTAAAAACATAAAAAAACCCTTAAGAGGTTATCTTAAGGGTTCGTAATTAAAGTTAGATTTTTCTATTATTCACAGTGCGTGCCTTCACCTCTCTAAATGTCGTTATAAATTTCATTTTCTTCCTATATATAGTATAATACATATCGATTGAGGTGATATGTATGATAAAGAAGATTAAACTGATTATAAATTTGCTCGTCATTGCCGCGTTGATTGGCGTGGGAATTTTTATTTTTAACGGCGGTTTAGCTCGCGACAAAATCAACCGCGAAGTACAAATCTCGCTTGTCCAGGACAACTTGATTGAACTGGCTGAATTAGCGACGCTCCACTTTGATTACAAAAACGTGATTATCAGCACAAGCAGCAAGACTCTATCTCTGCTCGGGCTCACAGATATTAAGTATGCTGAGGCGACCCAGCTGATCGAGTATACGGGTTATCTGAAGGCAGGGACTGATTTTACGGATATTGAAATTAGCTATGATGAGGCGACTGACTCTCTAACTGCGGATGTGCCGCATGCGCGGATTCTTGATAATGTGGTCCAGACAGAGGCCGTGGTAGTTCAAGATGTTAAGAAAAATATCTTTGTGCGACATGAGACTAAGATTGTGTTTGATGAGATTAACGAAAACAAAGCTAAGCTGGAGCGCGATAAAGTGGCGCAGGGTTTCTTAGACGAAGCGGATAAACGGATCGCAAGCCTGTTGCGCTCATTTTTGCATCAGGCCGGATTCGATGATGTGGTTGTGGAGTTTAAATAGTATCAGCATTTATTTGCTATATTACAAAGCGGCGTCTGTATTCGCCGCATCGGCTCATAAGGCCGCGCTTATGCAATATAGCCAAATAAACGTTTAGCTATTATTTAGATTCCCTTCAATATGTTGCTTCATATGCATAATACGCATTATATTAACTATTCTCTTAATTTCATCAACCGTGTACAAAACCAAATAGCTCTCTACACATGCATATCGTAATCCCTTGGTTAACTATGGCTCCTTAGGATATAATCCATACCTCAAAGGCATTCTATCCAGTTTTTTTATAAAATTAATTATTCTGTCAGACTGCTCTTCAGCAATTTGTGGCACACCCGAATTATAAAGAATGAACATGTAAATATTTCCCAGGTCCTCTTGAGCGAAATCCGTATAAAAAACCCTATAACTCATCTCGATATAATTTCTTCATACGTTCCGCAACAAGATCAGCGGAGACGACTTTTCCTTCTTGTAAACTTTTAAAACTTTTTTCAATTTCAGCGTCGAACTGCTCCGTCGATAAATCTTCATAAATTAAAGGCGCCTGTAAATCAAGTTTTACTTCAAAAGGCAGACCATTCTGCAAAACAACCTGTCTCAAAAAAATATTGATAGCATTGGACATCGGTATACCGAGTTGACTTAATACCAACTCTGCCTGCTCCTTGACTTGCGGCTCCACTCGAGCATAAATGCTTGTAGTTTTAGACATATCTCCACCTCCTAGATATGACTCCATTATACTCAATTGTATTGCTTAACGCAATACAATTGCTTGTCTTTTACATAAACAATTTGATTGATAACATAAAACATTTATTTTGCTATATTGCATAAGCGCGGCCTTATGAGCCCTTGTGGCGAGTAGAGACGTTGCGTTGCGATATAGAAAATAAATGTTTAGCTAATTCTACTATAACTTCGCGGTTATTTGCTTGAAGAAATCAGCGCTCCAGACATCTAAGACTGAAGTATCCCGAATAAATGGTTCAACGTCACTCCGCGCCTGTTTATAATTAATAGAGTCAAAACGCTCACTGAGCAGCGATTTAATCCCTTCCATTGTTAGAGAACCTTCCTCTAAAGTGTAGCCTGTCTGTATCAGCCTAGCCTCCAAATGCTTTTCATTCACGTCAGCACCTTGAGCCAAGAAAAAAATATAGTCATACAGGTCTCGTCCTTTGACGCGCTGTTGCCAACCTCTACATAGAATTGCATGGATTTTGCCAGCAAAAAGAGACGGAATATCATATAACCGCACCTCATAAGGAACGGGGAGTAAACGGTATTGGTACTCGTAAGTAGCATAATCAGGCGGATTAATATCAACTTCGAATTTAATCCTAATCATTTCATTCGTTGCTATATTAGCTCCAGCGGTCTCGCCCGGATAGAATGCCAGCATATGTTCTTTGGTATTCCCTTTAAGAAATGCGGATTGTATCTGGCTATCTTGATTCTTTTCCTTCCTTGTTATGCTAACATTGAGCCCATATGCTTGAACCTCTTTGGCAAGAGTGGGAAAATAATGATCAATATCGAAATTCTCATCGCGTGCGATTAAAGAAAAATCTAAATCTTCAGAAAAACGATCCAATCCATGAAAAATTCTCAGTGCCGTGCCACCATAAAAAGCAGCATCACGGAAAAACCCACTACGGCTAAGTCCACAGAGAACTATCTCCTGCATTACCTCTTTCATAGCATTTTTCTTGTCATATAGAGTATCCGACCTATACGACTTAAGCATTTGCTTAATTATAGTGTCCATCCTAAACTCACCTCTTATATTCTCCTCACCAGGCTACCAAGTCTCTGAACATTAGTACTACCATAAAGGCCTGCCAAATATTGCAAATCATCACGGTCTAGTGCTGCGAACCCCTCTTCATCAATGCGCAGATCGGTAAAGATTAATTGCTCCAACTCCGCGAGATTAGCGACCGGCGACTTTGTGTAAAGGAGGTCACTGAGCGCTTTCTCGGGGGAAGCTATCCAGTAGCCATATGTTCCTTCTCTAACCAACTCTACGCCTAAATGATATACATTAGCAGGGACATCACGATAGGTAAAGGTGCCAAAAGGCGTATTAAATATCTTTTTTTTCTTCTTATCATAAGTTGCACAAGTGAAAGTATATACCGCCTCAGGAATTAAACCATGGTAAGACAGCGCAAATTCAAAAGACAAATAAGAAGGTCCATATATGCTTCCGGCTAGCAAATAACCAGGTGTAGTTGGATCGGTTTCATATAGCCCTTTGGTAATCCGAGTATATTGCCCCTCTCTTACCATTCGCGATAATTTACTTGCGGGACTCTGATAATCTTTTAATTCTTCTAATAACATTGCCGTAGTAACTATCATATTTCCACCTCATATTCGCATAATACTATATTATCTGGTGAAAATCAATGGGCTTAAGTTTTTGATGATTTTTCTGCTCTCGCTATAGTCCATCTCTATCACTCCTGTTGCGTGTTGGTGCCAGGCCATTTATTTTGCTATATTGCATAAGCGCGGCCTTATGAGCCCTTGTGGCGAGTAGAGACGCCGCGTTGCGATATAGAAAATAAATGCCGCTAATCCATTTTAATCGGTAGCAATTTGCCGGCTACCCGGTCCCAGACGAATTCCTTCGTCTTAATCTGCCGCGCAAGTGCATTATCATAAACCTCTAATACAATCTGTTGCAAGCCATCTTCAACATTTTCAATTAGATTAAGCTCGTAATGATAGCTATTTTCAGCAAGATCCAGCGGTTCCATCGTCATACCGAAAATACCGACCGAGTTACCGTACCACTGCATACGGCCTGTATAGTCAAGATAAACCCACTGTTCAACATCATCATAGAACCCGTTCTCCGTTTTGGGATTATCCGGATCCTCGGTCGAAATCGCTACAAAGCCGCGTTTATTATTCACTGCCCACTGATCGTAGATGAAACCGAAATCGCCGTACAACCAGCGATCCGCCTCAGCATATTTACCGGTATCGCTATTGCGCTCACTTAGTTGTGATAGATCAAGAGTTATTTTGCGATTAATTTGCTCGCCGGATTCGATATTTTCAAAGTAAAAAATAAAGGTCAATACATCAGGTTGCTCCGGATTAGTGAACACCTCAGAGAACACCAAATAATGAGAAAAATCATTTAGCCTAATCCGCCAGCGTTCATCGCGAGTAATATCGCGAACCTGCAAATAAATTTCATCATCACCCGCCGCCTCAACGAACTCCCACTCACTTCCGCCTATTTCATAGATAAATAGCGCATGTTCCCATTCAAGTTTTTCAACCTGCTGCACAATCGGGAAACCGCTTGACAGCAATTCCACTGCAAGTTCCATCTCTTTAGATGTAGCAATCTCCGGTACATCAGGAATGAATAACGCAAAATCACACTCATCAGTCGTGAGGCGTGTAATCCGCACCTGATAGCCGGCCTCCTGCTCGGTTGTATAATTAATCGAAGCAAGATAGTCATTATTCTTATCATATCCATAGATATACACTAATCCATTGCCCTTAACCTGCTCCAAAAAATGCACATTATATAACAGTTGTTCAATTGGCAGCAGCTCGGTAAACTCATAGAGCGAATCGGTATCATAACGCTTATTATCCTCTTTGCGATTCCATTCCTCTCCCGGTGAAGGCTCATTAGTATATTGAATGACAATATAGATTAAAAGCCCGAAAAGAAAAGCTACAATTACAGCAAACAAGACATAACGCAACCACTTCACAAGCGAACACCTCCACCAAAGATTTCTCTGCACAATCTTTATTTTATACTAATACTTAAATACAGCCAACATTAACTTAAAAAATTCGAAATGCTATTGACAGTGCAGGCGCAAAGCCTTATTATGTATTGAGTGATTATCGGGCAAGCTTTACAGATGTGAGCACCCTCACTTGACCTGTCACTATTAGAGCGGCTGATTTATTCTAATAGTAGCCGGATAGCCGGCTGATCGGCAGAGTCAAGCGCATCTAAATACCGATACAATTTATATTCAATGAGAGGGGATTTACCAAATGTCACGATATACCGGACCTAAACACAAGCTTGCACGTCGAGTCGGTGTTTCTCTAAGTGGAACCGGCAAGGATATGAAACGTCCTTACCCACCGGGTCAACATGGACAAAACCAACGCCGCAAGATTAGCGAGTATGGTCTTCAATTAAATGAAAAACAAAAACTGCGCCATATGTATGGCCTAAGTGAAAAACAATTCGCGAAATTATTCGTAAAAGCATCAAAAATGCATGGTGTGTCAGGTGAAAACTTTATGATTCTGCTGGAGAGCCGTCTTGACAATCTTGCTTATCGTCTTGGTTTCTCAACTACACGCCAAGGTGCAAGACAACTTGTAAACCATGGTCACGTCACCGTTAATGGTCACAAGGTTGATATTCCGTCATACACTTGTAAACCCGGCGATGTAATCTCGCTTCGCGAAAAGAGCACGAAACTTGACATAGTGAAGGAAGCTCTGGAGAACCGCAACTATTTGCCGGACTACTTAACTTACGACGACAAGAAGTTCGCCGGAACTTATACCAGACTGCCTGAACGCGCTGAACTTCCGCAAGAAGTTAACGAAAAATTAATCGTAGAGTTCTACTCAAGATAATCTGTCTAACAATAATAAAAGCATCCAATCTGATTGGATGCTTTTCATTATACTAACTTAATCCTCGCAAATTTCCGCTTGCCTACCTGTACAATCATATCATCAACAACTGCAATATTCGCATCAAGATCTGTCTGTTTTTCCTCGTCAATCTTCACAGCACCTTGCTCTATCATACGTCTGCCCTCACCATTTGAACTAACAAGTCCCAAACTAACGAGTAGCTTAATAACCCAGATTTCACCGTTTTCGAGCTCTGACTGCGCTAATTCAATTACCGGAATATCATCAGGAAGTGCGCGTTCTTGGAAAACCGTCCGGAAATGTTCCTCCGCCATTTGCGCCGCTTCTACGCCATGATACATCCGCACAAGCGTATATGCCATCTTCATCTTGGCATCACGCGGGTGATACGAGCCGGACTCTAACCCCGCAATAATTTCACTAACCTCTTCATGCGGCAGATCAGTTACCAGCTGATAATATTTAACCATCAGTTCATCCGGTATTGACATCGCCTTGCCATAGATCTGGTTCGGTTCCTCATCAATGCCTATGTAGTTGTTCAGGCTCTTGCTCATCTTCTGCACTCCGTCTAACCCCTCAATCAGCGGCAAGGTGAGAATAACCTGTTGCTCTTGCCCGAACTCCTTTTGCAGGCTGCGGCCCATGAGCAGATTAAACTTCTGATCAGTACCGCCAATCTCAACATCAGTGTGAAGGGCAACCGAATCATAGCCCTGCATCAAAGGATAGAAAAATTCATGCACACTAATTGGCTGTTGCGAATGATATCGTTTTTCAAAGTCATCGCGTTCCAGCATCCGCGCAACTGTAATCGTTGACGCGAGTCCGATAACCTCACTAAAGGTGAGCGGAGCGAGCCACTCACTATTATGAGAAACTTCTGTTTTTGCATAATCGAGAACCTTGAATAGCTGATCAACGTAGGTCTGCGCATTCTCCTTAACCTGTTCCGGTGTCAACTGTTTTCTTGTCTCGGATTTGCCGGAAGGATCGCCAACCTGACCGGTAAAATCACCGATAACCAACTGTACAATGTGCCCAAGTTGTTGGAATTGCTTTAACTTTTGCAGCGGCACAGTATGACCGACATGAATATCCGG
The DNA here is from genome assembly GCA_964637775.1 of uncultured Caryophanales bacterium. GTDB lineage: Bacteria > Bacillota > Bacilli > Tepidibacillales > Tepidibacillaceae > CAYZPB01. The sequence goes on along the minus strand of CAZWWX010000001.1, from coordinate 188,801 downwards.
TGCTGATGGATCGAGTCCCAGTTTCACCTTGATTGGCTTGCCGCTAACGATTGAACGTGCGAGCTTGTGCTTAAATTCATCCTCAGGTATTATTTCAACAGCACCACGGCTTAAAATCTCCCATTGGCGATTAAGTTCCTGTTGCTGCGAACTGTTTAACTTAATACTGTCAGTCATTAATTTCCCTCCAAATTGATAAATACACGATAATTAGAATGTCTCATTTTAACCATAAGCACCCTAAAAAGTCAATATAACCATGCTTCCTCTGGAATTCCGGCGCTCAGTGAAATATAATTAAAGCTAAGATATTTGTTATTATAAAAAAAATGATATAATAGCCTCTTAGGAGGGTGACTAATGGCAAAGCAAAATAGCTCTAAAAAACCAAAAGAGAATAAAATTAGCGGTAAATCAATTATAGAGAGTATTAAACAGTATTTCCGTTTTATTGTGTTGGGAGTTTTTCTGGCGATTATACTTATCGTCGGAGCATTAACCGGGCTTGTAATGTCCTACATTGCAGACGAACCGGTCCGTACCGCGACGGAAATCTACGATAAAATCTCAACTAATAACTTGACCGGGTTCGCCTATTTTTCGAATTTAGATGAAAATGGCAACTACGAAGAAATTGGTGCACTGCGGGCCGATGAAGATAGGCGGCTGATAAGCTTTGAGGAAATGCCGAAAGACTATGTCAACGCTGTTATCGCGATTGAGGATGATACCTTCTGGAAACACAAAGGCATCAGCATCAAAGCAACTGCTCGCGCCTTCTTCCAACGGGCATTTAACATGAGCACACAGACCGGCGGTAGTACAATTACACAGCAATTAGCTAAAAACACTTTCCTTACTGCTGAGAAAACTGAATCGCGTAAAACCAAAGAACTGTTTCTCGCGATGCGGATTGACCGTTTAATGGAGAAAGAGGATATTTTTGCGGCCTACGCTAACAAAATTCCTTACGGCAAAGCAGCAAATCTAAACAACGTTTACGGTATCCAAGCCGCAGCTAAGGGCTATTTCGACAAAGAAGTCAGTGAGTTAAACCTGGCTCAAGCAGCTTATCTTGCAGGTATTCCGCAACGACCGACGGACTATTCAGCATTTAACAATAACGGTTTTTATGAAGAAGGATATTTAAAAGCGAAAAAACGTCAAGAACTTGTTCTTTCTCGTATGCTAAAAGAAGGATTAATCAGCCAAGCCGAACATGACGAGGCACTTGCCTTTGATATTCAAGAATCTTTTGATTATTCGCTTGCTGAAAAGAAACCGATTAAAGAAAATCCATACTTAATTACCGAAGTAGAGGCACGTGCAGCGGAGATTCTGCTGCAACTTGGCGGAGTTTCACGCGAAGCTGCTGACTATAATGTATTGTTTGAACAAGCCGTTCTGGAATTACAGACTGGCGGCTATCATATTTATACTACAATCGACAGACAACTTTATAACGACATGAATGCAGTCGTCAGTAACCCGGACAACTTTAGTAAGCCAAAAACATATAACTTTACACAGCGCGACGGTTCTGTGTTGACGATTGAGAATGCACTTGAACAGGTCGGCGCAACTCTAATTGAGAACAGTACCGGTGCAATTCTTAGTTTTGTAGGCGGACGTGACTTTGATATTTCACAGATTAACCATTCAAACTTCCGCGGTACGACGAAACGTCAGACTGGCTCAGCTATCAAGCCGGTGCTTGATTATGGTCCGGCGATTGAATTAGGTCTCTTAATGCCGGCAACACCGATTGACGACATACCTCTCAATCTTGATGATGGTTGGGAGCCTGATAACTGGAATTTAAAATATAATGGGCGAATTTCAGCACGTCTTGCTTTTAATCAGTCCTATAATATACCGGCTGTAAAAGTATTTAGAGCCGTTGGCCAAGAAGAAGCCTATAAGTTCTATAAATTAATGGGACTTGAATCCACTGAAAAATACTTCAACGATGCAAAATTATCTGCGGCGATTGGGGTTCTTGAAAGCTCACCTGAGCGGATGGCGAGTGCCTTTACCACCTTTGCGAACGGTGGAATGTATATTGAATCTTACATGATCGAACGAATTATCAATCGTCATGGTGATACTATTTACGAACATAAATCAACACCGACTGTCGTTTTCAGTGAACAGACTGCTTACATTATGACCGATATGATGCGGACAGTTATCTCAAACGGTACCGGTGGTACGATTCGTAATTTTGTTTCATACAGCGTTGACCTTGCAGGCAAGACCGGTACAACGAATGATAACAAAGACGCTTGGTTCGTTGGCTATTCACCATCGATAACACTTGGCGTCTGGGCCGGTTATGCATATCCGGAAGCTTTACCTGATGCAGCAATAGCGTCGAAAACATGGGGTAGATTGTTCGCCCAGATCTTGAAAACTGATCCCGAACTTTCGCCAACCTCTGCTAAATTCAAAAAACCGGAAGATATTGTTGATTTAACTGTTGCCAGCACTTCCGGGCTGTTGCCATCGGAATTAGCGATTGAAACCGGAAGCTTGATTACCGATATTTTCAACAAAAAATATATCCCAACCGAAGTTGACGATTCGCTTGCCTATGCACGTGTCGTTTACTACGACGGAAAGCGCTATTTTGCTAATCAGGATACACCGCAAGATATGATTCAGACCGGTATTTTCTATAAGCGTGATCCGTATGAAATACCTGAACCGGATCCTGAAGATCCGAATGCGAAACCGAAGAAAGCTCCTCCGGTTGACTTTGACCGTGAATTGCCGAACGGGCCGGACCCAAGGGAAATAACCGGACTTGCTCCTGAAACACCGGAAGAGTTAATCATCAAGAGTATGGATTATAAAAACATTGTTTCTTGGGATAAAATAATCAATCCGAACATCATTGGCTATCGTGCATATAAATACACAAGCCTTAGCGGTACTTTCAAATACGCCGGCACGATACTGCAAAAGGACTTAGAGCCTGACCGTATGTATTTTGAGGATGAAGCCGGTGGTCGTGCACTTTATTATATCGTTGCAGTTGAAGTCGGCGGTACCGAATCTCAGCATTCTAAGATTGTGGGAACGATGCCGAATCCATTCGGTGACAGTGATTACGAAGACCACTCACCGCCAAGCGATATACCGACAGCACCGGTTGCCCTAAGCGGTAACCATATCGCCGGTAGCAGCCAGGTTATCCTGACTTGGAGCAATAATCCGAGCAGCCAGAAAATCACAGCTTATAATGTATATTTTGCAACCGACGCGAGCGGACCGTTCACCAAAGTGACTTCAACTATCGATACATTCTATTCGCACAATTTCGGTGCAGCGGAAAACGCTTATTACTATGTGACTGCGAGCAATATTAACGGCGACTCCGGTCAATCGAACGTGCTCCATGTAGAAGCTGATTAAGACTAACAACAAATTAAATTGTTATAAATAAAAGGTGATTGCGTCATTATTGCAATCACCTTTTTGAATTATGAGCTAATGCTAAGCATTTCGCTAAACTTAAATAAAATTCCCTGTCCGAAGGCTGGTTAGTAGCTCGCGGAACTGTGCATGATTCAGTTGTTGATTAGCATCAGAAAGTGCTACTTCCGGATCCGGATGAAACTCAACCATGATGCCATCTGCGCCTGCAGCTAATGCAGCCTTAGCAATTGGGATTGCAATATCCTTCCGACCGGCTGAATGACTGATATCAACCAACACCGGCAAATGTGTCTCCTGCTTTAAGATTGGCACTGCCAGAATATCAAGCGTATTCCTGGTCCAACGCTCATAGGTGCGGATTCCACGTTCGATCAACATTACCTGCGAGTTGCCTTTAGATACGATATACTCCGCCGCAAAGATTAACTCCTCGATCGTTGCCGAAATGCCACGCTTCAGCAACACCGGTGTTTTCACCATGCCTGCCGCCTTGAGCAATTCGTAGTTCTGCATGTTGCGTGCACCAATCTGAATCACATCGACATACTCCGTCGCAAGCGGAATATCGACCGGGCTAACGATTTCGCTAACCACTTTGAGATCATATTTATCCGCAACCTTGCGGAGAATTTTTAAGCCTTCTAATCCGAGTCCTTGGAAATCATAGGGTGATGTGCGTGGTTTAAAGGCACCGGCACGAATAAAGCTGAGCCCTTGTGCAACCAGTTCCTGAGCAACAATTTCAATCTGTTCCTCACTCTCTACCGCACACGGACCGGCAATTATAATCGGTTGAGCGCCGATCAGCTTTCCTCCGACATCAACAATCGTGTTCTCAGCGTGACGTTCACGACTAACGAGCAAGCGCCGGCTGTTATCTTCCTGTTGTAAGCTAAGCGATGCCTTAAAAATCTGCTTAAAAAGGTAGCTCACCGTCTTGTCATCAAATGGCCCTTCATTCCTTTCAATCAAACGATTTAGCATCGCGCGCTCGCGCATCGGGTCAAACTTAGGTTGTCCCTGCTTTTGCTTAACATTCGCAATCTCCTTCACAAGCGCACCGCGTTGATTAATTAGTCGCAGTAGCTCAAAGTTAATCGCATCTACCTCTTGTCTTAACTTCTCAAGATTTTTTTCGTCCATCGCCTTCACCTTCTTTTCTGATATAGTTCCCTGATTATACCCCTTTTAAGCTAATATTGATAGAAAAATGTATTTCCGCTGTAAAATATAATATAATCTATCTTGGATTTATTTTAATCGAGAGGAGCACAGGCGTGAATATGTCATTTACCCCAAATCCCTATAACATCACTTTTACCAAGGCACAGCTCGGCCGAGATTATCTATTCACGATAACCGGCGGTGAATCGATGTCCGGTGCACATATTGGTGCAGTGGCGGTTGCCTTTTGGCAGGGTGAAGAGGTTCTTGTAAAATGTAGCGAACTACCTTCCCACAAAGAGGGCGAGTTAGCACGCGAAACGGCGCTCCTTGCCGCTAAACAGCTGAAATGTACCTGCACGGTTGTATGCGGAATCCATATCGATAATGCCACACACGAACAGATTGCTGAGATTGTCGAATATGTTCGCAGTGGTTTCAATAACTTACTTTAAAAACTTACTTGAGGTGAAAAATGCGTAATTTCCTGACACTTAAAGACTTCTTTCTAAAACACAAATGGACCTATGTAGTCGGAATTCTTTGGCTTGTCTTAGTTGACGTGCTGCAGCTGCTGATACCGAAAATTCTTGGTACCTACACTGATGAGCTTCGAGACGGCGCCTTTGTAGCTGAGCGATTAATCTATTATTCGCTGCTCATTTTCGGTATCGCTATATTTATGTTCATCTTCCGTTATCTCTGGCGAATCTACATAATGGGTTCAGCGCGGTTACTTGAATTCCGCTTGCGCAGTGACCTGTATTCGCATCTGCAAAAGATGTCAACCAACTACTTTAATAATAAGAAGACCGGTGACCTGATGGCACACGCTACTAACGACATCAACGCCGTTCGAATGGCAGCAGGTCCGGGTATTATCATGATCTTCGATGCGATTGTTCTAATTATCGTTGCTGTTTTCCTAATGGCACAGACAATTTCGCTTAAACTGACAATCGTTGCGATCTTGCCGCTCCCTTTCTTGACGATGGCGACGAGGAAGTTTGGAACGCTGATGCATCACCGATTCCGTCTGATTCAGGAATCCTTCTCCGGTATCTCTGAGCGCGTGCAGGAAAACCTTTCCGGTATGCGAGTTGTTAAATCTTTTGTGCAAGAAAAGGAAGAAATCAATAAATTTAAGTTAGCTAACCAAGATTACGTTGATAAAAACATGAGCTTTGAACGAGTTCATGTTCTTTTCCATGCGATTGTACAGTTTATCTCCGGTATGAGCATTCTAATCGTCCTGTTCTATGGTGGTATTCTGGTAATCAATCAGGAGATTTCGCTTGGTGACTTTGTTGCTTTCAACAGTTATATCGCACTTCTTGCATGGCCAATGATGGCGATTGGACGAGTGGTAAATATTCTGCAACGGGGGGCGGCATCGATGGCAAGGCTTAACGAGATTTACCAAACTGAACCGGAAATTCATGATTTCCCTGAATTGTTGAATCCGGAAATCACTGACCTTAAAGGCGATATCAGTATCCATGGTCTCAGTTTCTCCTATCCGGGTAGTCCGCTGGACGCACTTAGCAACATCAATATTGAAGTAAAAAATGGCCATACACTGGCAATTATCGGACGCACCGGCTCCGGTAAAACAACACTCGCCAACCTTTTGCTGCGTCTCTACAATAACGAAGTGGGTGAAATTCTAATAGACGGTCACGAATTGAAAACGATTCCCTTGGAAGTCTTGCGGAACAGCATCGGTTACGTACCGCAGGATAACTTCCTATTCTCAACAACGATTAGAGAGAATATCGCCTTCGGTGTTGATCACTATGACGATGAGATGATTCAAGCAGCAGCCAAGGCTGCCGGCATCTATAAAGATATAATGGGCTTTCCCGAACAATTTGAAACGATGGTTGGCGAGCGCGGTGTGTCGCTTTCCGGCGGCCAGAAACAACGGATTTCTATTGCACGCGCATTGATTAAGAATCCAAGTATTTTAATCCTTGATGATAGCCTATCCGCCGTTGATACGAAGACTGAAGAACTGATTCTGCATAACTTACGCACAGTTCGTCAATCGCGAACCAACATTATTATCGCCCACCGGATTTCGACAATCAAAGACGCCGACGAAATCATCGTACTTGACGAGGGGACGATTATTGAACGCGGAACGCATGATGAATTATTGTCGGTCAAGGGCACTTATTATGAGTTATATCAAAAGCAACTGCTCGAAGATATAATCGCTAATCAGTAGGAGGTGAGCTAAATGAGCAAAGAATACCATGAAGAGGAAGCCTTAACGAAAGCCTATGACTTGAAAATCATTAGGCGTTTGCTGAAATATGCTAAACCACACAAGTGGCTGATTGCGCTTGCTATCTTTCTAATGCTGATTATTACTGTACTTGAGTTAGCTCAACCCTATCTGATCAAAGTGGCAATCGACGATCACATCAACGGCATCTACACGCCGATGGTGCGCTACGAACAAGGCAAAGCGCCGCTCGAGGGAACTTACTTTGGTGAGCATGAATATGTACGAGTTAAGCGACTGACCAATATTTTCAATCAGCATCTGGTTGATCAACAGGCTCTTGCCACTCTCGATCGTTTTCAGATCGTCGAAAAAGATAAACGTTATTATTTGACAGCCGGTATAGTTCGGGCAGACCAGACCTTTACCCTTGAGTGGTCAAGTGGCAAACCGCAAGTTATTGTAGAAGGCAAAAACTATACAGCTACCGAGCTTACAGCCTCTGAGCTGCGCAGTTTCCGCAGTTACGATATCAATGCGCTCTATCTGATTAGCTTAATCTTTCTCGTGATGCTCTTGGTGCTGTTTGTCATCACCTATATACAGCAATATATGTTGCAATACGCCGGACAGCGGATTATCTATGGCATTCGGCAGGAACTATTCACGCATATTCAGCGGCTATCGCTCAGCTTTTTCGATAAAAATCCCGTCGGTCGTATCTTGACTCGAGTAACCAACGACATTGAAACACTTAACGAGATGTACACGGAGGTGTTGGTCAATCTTTTCAAGGACCTATTAGTACTTGTTGGGATAATCATCGTTATGATGTCGCTCAATCTGAAATTGGCGCTGATCAGCTTTATCTCAATTCCGCTCGTGCTGCTATCGACCTGGCTCTACAAAAGATACGCTCGCGATGCATTCCGCATCGTGCGTGTGCGTCTTGCTCGGATCAACACGACGCTAAACGAGAATATCTCGGGGATGCGCATCATTCATATTTTTAAACGTGAAAAGCAGCAATTCGAGCGCTTTGATGAAATTAACACATCACACTATGATGCAAGTATGCGCGAACTTAAAACAGTTGCGGTCTTTCGGCCATCGATGGACTTAATCTATTCATTGGCGCTGGCGCTTTTGCTTTGGTTCGGGGGACGCGAGGTACTCGGCGGTGTAATTGAATTCGGACTGCTATTCGCTTTTATTGAATATTTACGCCGATTCTTCCAACCGATCAATGACATTACGGAACAATTTACAATTCTCCAACAGGCGATGGCTTCATCTGAACGGATTTTCCAATTGCTTGATCAACAGATGATTATTCCGAATCCGGAAGAGCCGGTTGAGGTTAGCGGTTTCAATGGTGAAATCGAATTCGATCATGTCTGGTTCGCTTATAACAACGAAAACTGGGTACTTAAAGATATTAGTTTTACGATTAAACCAGGAGAGATGGTTGCTTTTGTCGGTGCAACCGGTGCCGGCAAAACATCGATTATCAACCTGCTCGGTCGCTTTTACGACATTCAGAAAGGTGCGATTCGCATTGACGGCATCGATATACGCGATATTGACCTGGAAACCTTGCGCCGCAACGTCGGGATTGTGTTGCAGGACGTCTTCTTGTTTTCCGGTGACATTCGCTCCAATATAACGCTTAACAACCAGAATATTACCGAACAAGAGATGCGTGATGTGGCGCATTATGTAAATGCAAGCACCTTTATCGAGAAGTTACCACAGATGTACAGCGAAGAGGTCAAAGAGCGTGGATCAACGCTGTCACAAGGACAAAGACAGCTGCTCTCGTTCGCGAGAACGCTTGCCTTTAAACCTTCTATTCTCGTTTTAGACGAGGCGACAGCCAATATTGACACAGAGACCGAGATTCTAATCCAAGACGCCTTAAACAAGCTGATTAAGGGACGTACGACGATTGTAATTGCTCATCGGTTGTCAACAATTCAGCATGCCGATAAAATTATAGTGCTCCATAAAGGAACGATTCGGGAAATGGGTAGTCATCAGGAGCTACTAACGCATGAAGGGTTATATTACAACCTTTACCGATTACAATATCAAGAGTAAAAAAACAGGAGCCGAACGGCTCCTGTTATATTTTTGGTCGCTTATATTTTGGCCGCTTATATTTTGATAAAAAAGTAGATAATCATTGCGATAAAGATCAGTGCCTTGAATAGTCCGCCGCTCAGCAGTCCAATAAAGGAGGCCAGACCCACTTTGAATGAATCTCGCGCATTAGAGCCGATAATCATCTCCACCAACACTACCAGAGCAAAAGGCATCACGATTAAGCCAAGCGGTCCCATGATAAACGGACCAATCAATAGACCGATAATAGCCGCCCATTGACTTTTCTTCGAACCGCCCCATCTTTGCACGAATTTGATGCTTGCCAGATAATCAACAATAACCGAAACCGCTGCCAAAATAAACATCGCTATCCAGAAGCTTACACCTTCAATCGGCGCTATAAAGAAATGATAGACTGCGAATCCGCCAAGTATTAACGGTGCGCCGGGAATAACCGGAACAACGATGCCGATAAAACTAAAGGCAAACAAGGCAACTATGATAATCCAGAAAATTATTGTCAGAAATAATGTCATTAAGCTTATGCTTCCTTACTACCGGTATTGATAATTGGTTGCGCTCCCCGATCAGAAACGATGGCAACCATCAAGTTGTTAACTAAGTCAATCTTCCGATCTTCATCAAACTTAACAAGTCCCTCTTTTTCAATTCGTTCAATCGCCATCTGCGTCATGCCAACTGCCCCATCGACGATCATCGCGCGTGCGGCAATAATCGCGTTCGCTTGCTGGCGTTGAAGCATTGCACTGGCAATTTCAGTTGAGTACGCGAGATGCGTTAAGCGTGCTTCCAAAACTTGTACGCCCGCTAAATCCAAGCGTTCCTGTAACTCCTTTGTAAGTTCGTCGGAAACAACCGCAACGTCACCGCGTAGAGAGATTGAATCGTCATCATAATTGTCATACGGATATTTTGTCGCAACGTGGCGAAGCGCTGTTTCACTCTGAATTTCAACGAATTGTTCGTAATTATCGACATCGAATACTGCCTTAGCTGAGTCAACTACTTTGAATACGACAACCGCAGCGATTTCAATCGGATTGCCCGTAACGTCGTTAACTTTCAACTTGTTAGAGTTAAAGTTGCGGATACGCAGTGAAATGCGCTTACGAACAGTAAACGGAACCGTCATAAAAAATCCACTTTCGCGAACCACACCGATATATTTACCGAAAAAAGTCACAACAATCGACTGGTTCGGCAATACAATCGATAAACCACTAAACAGGCTGATACCGAGGACTAGTGCAAGTATTCCCAGAATAATAATTACGGTTTCATAGCTGCTAAGCAAAAACATGCCACCGCCCATTAAAATCAAGGAAAAAATAATACCGACAAATCCATTAGTGCGCCAAACGCGTTTTTCTACCACCAAAATCCCCCCTAAAAACTTGATCCCAAATGCCAATCACAAAATGACCAACTAATTCGGCAAGCTTTATTCATTATTTATTAAGTATATGATATCATTAAAAAGTTAGATTAACAATTACGTTGGGTAGCTATAAACTGTAAATAATATGCTTTTTAAAATAATATTTAGCGATTAGGGAGTGAGCTTGTTGACTGAAGAAAGAAAAGAAGAAAAAAAGTTTGTGAAAGAGATTGAGAGCATGGAGGAAAACTACTCCCGCTGGTATCTCGACATTGTACGTAAGGCTGACCTGATGGATTACGGCCCGGTTAAGGGTACGATTATCTTTAAGCCGTATGGATATGCTTTGTGGGAAGGCATTCAAAAGGATCTTGACCGCCGCTTTAAGGAGACCGGACATGATAATGTTTATTTCCCGCTCCTAATTCCCGAATCATATCTGCAAAAAGAGATGAGTCACGTTGAAGGTTTCGCACCGGAGGTTGCTTGGGTTACCCAAGGCGGCAATGAGGTGTTGGAAGAACGGCTGGTTATTCGGCCAACATCAGAAACGATTATCTGCTCAGCGATGAGCGACTGGATTCACTCTTATCGAGATCTTCCGCTGAAACTAAACCAGTGGGCGAACGTCATGCGTTGGGAGCGTTCGACTAAGCCTTTCTTGCGGACATCGGAATTCCTTTGGCAAGAAGGTCATACAGCTCATGCAACTTATGAAGAAGCTGAGGAAGAGACTTTGCAGATGCTACAAGTTTACAAAGAGTTTGCGGAAGAGTTCTTGGCAATGCCTGTGATAACCGGTCGCAAAACTGAAAACGAAAAATTCGCCGGTGCAGTCCATACCTACAGCATAGAAGCACTGATGAGCGATGGCAAAGCACTGCAAGCGGGAACATCACACAATCTCGGGCAGAACTTCTCCAAAGTTTTTGATATACAATTTTCTGACCAGGAGAATCAATTACAATATGTCTATCAAACTTCTTGGGGAGTCTCCACTCGCTTAATCGGCGGTTTAATCATGACGCACAGTGATGATCGCGGTTTAGCACTACCACCAACGATTGCGCCGGTGCAGGTTGTTATCGTGCCAATTCTGCGCGGTGATACAGAGCCGGTATTGAACATGGTTGCGACGATTGAAAAGGAACTTAAATGTTTAGGCATTCGTGTTAAGTCAGATGTTCGTGATGGGATGAGCCCGGGCTGGAAATTTAATGAATATGAGATGCGGGGAGTACCGATTCGGATTGAGCTTGGTCCTAAAGACCTCGAGAAAGGTCAATTCGTTCTTGCTCGTCGCGATACCGGTGACAAAGAATTTTTGCCGATTGCCGAGCTTGCTACCATCATTCCACAGCGTCTGATTGACATCCAAGAAAACATGTTGCTTAAAGCTAAGACTTTCATGGAAGAGCATATCTATACTGCTGATACGATTGACGAACTTAAAGCTGGACTGATTGAGAATCGCGGTTTTTATGAGAGCTGGTGGTGCGAGGATATCGCCTGCTTGGAAGAGGTTAAAGCAGAGACCGGCGCAACAGCACGAGTCATACCATTTGAGCAACGCTCTGGTAGCGGAAAATGTATTTGCTGCGGCAAGGACAGCACCACAACCATCGTGCTGGCAAGAGCTTATTAATAGCGCAGCGATTTATTTTCTAATTTGCAACGCGGCGCCTCTAATATAAATAACGGGTTAAGTGAATAACAAAGCTGAACAACTTTTATATTTCTCCACTTAGGTTAAGCGAAGCTAAACAGTGGGAAACGCAGAGCTTAAAGGCGTTACGAAATACAATAGTTGTCCAGCTTTTTGTTATATTGAACCTCACACGATTTATTTTGCTATATTTGCATAAGCGCGACCTTATGAGCCCTTGCGGCGAGTAGAGGCGCCGCGTTGCAATATAGCAAAATAAATGGCGCTCATTATTATCCTTGCTGTCACACAAAGGTTTTTTTCATAAAAAAAAGACCGCAAATCGCCAATGATTTGCGGTCAAAAAATAAACTCTCACCAAACTTAATTCGTTTGGTGCTTTCATAATATCATTCAATTCGCTTCTTGTGAATACCTATTTTAAAAATTTCACAAAATAATTGTAAAAACTTGCAATTTACACCTATTTCTATTGTTTTATCCGTCTTTTTATGTGAATATTATGATAAATAGGTAACAATTACAGTAATGAAGGGGTGCAACTGATGAAAATCGAAAAGGCAGATGTCGTAATAATTGGCGGTGGAATTGCCGGACTTGTTGTTGCCGAACTACTTTCTCACAGTAAAGATGTCATCTTAATTGCCAAAGAGGAGATCGAGAAAAGCAATTCATATTTAGCGCAGGGTGGAATTGCAGCTTCACTCGACAAAGATGACAGCTGGAAAAAACATTTTATCGATACAATTGAAGCAGGCAGTATGCATAATGTGGAGAAAACAACCCGCGAACTGGTAAAAAATGCGCCGAAAGCGATCAGTCAACTGGTCAATCTTGGTGTTCCCTTCGACCGCGACCGGGATAATAACCTGAGCTTAGCTCGTGAAGGTGGACACAAAACTAACCGTATCGTTCACGCCGGCGGTGATTCAACCGGTCGCTCAGTTACTGAACATCTGCTGGCGGCAATTATCAATGATATAAGAATCCATTCACACGTAATGGTCTATGACCTAATTGTCAACGACGGTCGCTGCGTTGGAGTATTTGCAAAAAATAATCTTGGTGAAACGATTATGTATCAGGCACCTTATATAATTTTAGCAACCGGTGGAATGGGTGGACTTTACGAAGTTACTTCTAATGATTCAACAATTACCGGTGACGGTATTGCAATGGCTTATCGCGCCGGTTGCGAATTAGTTGATTTGGAATTTATTCAATTCCATCCAACGATGCTGGTCACTAAAAATAAATCTTCTGCCTTAGTCTCCGAAGCGGTACGTGGAGAAGGTGCGCGCTTGGTCGATGAAAATGGACGTTTTATCATGGACCGTGTTCATCAGCAAGGCGACCTTGCACCTCGTGATATCGTTTCCCGTCAAGTATTTAAGGAACAACAAGCAGGTCATCAGATTTTTCTCGATATCTCTGCAATTGAAAACTTCAAGAATCGTTTTCCGCAGATCACTGCACTCTGTAAAGAAAATGGAATTAAGATTGCTAATGGTCTGATCCCGGTTACCCCGGGAGCTCACTTTATCATGGGCGGTGTAAAAACCAATATGGAGGGTGAAACTTCACTTCCGGGTCTATATGCGGTCGGTGAAGTAGCCTGCAACGGTGTCCATGGTGCAAACCGCTTAGCAAGCAATTCCTTGCTTGAAGGGTTAATATTTGCCGGATCGTTAGCGAGTCATCTTTTAGAGCAAGAGGAGCAAGAGGAACAAGAAACAACTGTCGAGCAGGTTACACCGCATATAGCTAATATTAACAATCTACCTGAAATCACTATACCTCGAGGTGGTACGCTTAACCAGAAACTCCCCGCAGTTAGCGAAATTAGGCGAATAATGACTGACTATGTAGGCATTGTGCGAAACGGCTTCGATTTAGAGACTGCCTTTAATTGGTTCGACCAATATAATAATGTAATTAATGCTGACAGGTTATTAATCAGTTTAACTAATGAAGAAAAAATCATCACTAACATGTTAACGGTTGGTTGGTTAATTTCCAGCTCGGCATTACTGAGAACAGAGAGTCGCGGCGGACATTTTCGCACCGACTATCCTAAACCGAACGACAAAGAATGGCTGAAACACTACATCGTAAGGGGGCGCAATTTCGATGAATAAGGTAGCTTTAACCGAACAGCTTAAGCGTTTCCTTAACGAGGATATCGGCTACCTTGATGTAACTTCGAGCGCTATTTTTACTGAAAGCGACGAAGGTACCGGTGAATTTGTAGCAAAAGCTGACGGCATTCTTGCCGGTGCAGAAATTATTCAGCTCGGCTATCACCTTCTCGACCCAGATATCAAAGTTGAGCTGCCGGCACAGGACGGGGACCACGTTTCAGCTCAACAGGTCATCGCTAAAGTTTCCGGCAAAGTTATCCCGCTCCTCAGTGGTGAACGCGTAATTCTCAATCTGGTGCAACGCCTTTCGGGAATTGCAACAACAACAACACAGATTATTGAGTTGCTCGCTGACCCGACAATTCGCATCTGTGATACACGTAAAACAACACCCGGGCTAAGAATGCTCGAAAAATACGCTGTGCGAACCGGTGGCGGTTACAACCACCGTTACGGCCTTGATGACGCTGTGCTGATTAAAGATAACCACATTGCTCATGCCGGCTCAATCACTGCTGCTGTCGAGCGCGTACGCGCTAAATATGGGCATATGCTGAAAATCGAAGTTGAAACAGAAAACCTCGAACAAGTTAGAGAGGCGATAAATGTTCGCGTTGATGTTATAATGTTAGATAATTGTTCTCCGGAGGAGGCTAAAATATACACAGCACTTATTCCCCCGGAAATTATCACTGAACTTTCCGGCGGTATTAATACCGGTAACATAGCCGACTACCGAGGTTGTGGTGTCAACTATATTTCCTTGGGAATGTTGACCCACTCAGTTAAAGCGTTAGACATCTCTTTTAATCTTGCGGGAGGAAACAAATATGGAACAACGAATTAGAGAGCTTAAAGAGAAATTCGGCTCTGATCTTTACATTCCGGCTCATCACTATCAGAAAGACGAGATTATTCAATTCGCTGATGCAGTCGGTGATTCACTGATACTTGCTGAAATGGCAGCCGCTAATAAAGAAGCTAAGTACATCCTATTCTGTGGTGTGCATTTCATGGCGGAAACTGCTGACATGTTGACGGAACCGGACCAGCGTGTCTTCTTGCCGGAAGAGAGCGCAGGCTGCCCAATGGCAGATATGGCTAATATTGAACAAGCAGAACGCAGTTGGGAACAACTCACTCACATTTTCGGTGAACGGATTATCCCGATTACCTATATAAATTCTTCAGCGGAAATTAAAGCTTTTGTTGGTCGCAACGGCGGCGCAACAGTCACCTCATCCAATGCTCGCAAGGTCCTTGAATGGGCTTTTACTCAGAAGGAAATCGTTTTTTTCCTACCCGACCGCCATTTGGGCAAAAACACTGCCTACGATCTGGGTGTTGCTGAAAATCAAATGGCAATTTGGAATCCGCATCGCGAACTGCTCGAATACACAGGCGAATTGAACGACATTAAGGTTATCCTCTGGAAGGGATTCTGTGCTGTCCACCAGCGGTTTACGGTGGCGGATATCGAAGAAGCCCGCCAAGACCCTGAGGTTAAAATCGTGGTCCATCCGGAGACTGCCTTTGAGGTTGTCCAGGCAGCTGATTATGCCGGTTCAACCAACTATATTGTTAATCTGGTAAACGAATCACCGCCCGGTAGCAAATGGGTTATTGGCACCGAAGCGAATCTGGTGAACCGACTAGCTAAAGAAAATCCCGACAAAGAGATCCGTTCACTTGGCAAGTACAACAGTTTTTGTCCGACGATGAACACGATTACTTTAGAATCACTGTTAAGAGCTTTAGAAAAAATAAATAATGAGGATTATGAACAGCAAATTACTGTAGATGAGGCGACGGCACGTGAGGCGATTCTCTCTTTAGAACGGATGCTGTCAATAAAATAGGAGTAATTTAACTTGATGAAAAAAAGCTTGAAATCAGATTTAATGTTGCTCTTTGTTGCATTCATCTGGGGTACAACCTTTATCATTGTCCAGAATGCAATAGCACTTTTACCACCGCATAGCTTTAATGCGGTGCGTTTTTTGGTAGCCACTATTTTCTTGCTAATCTTCGCATTAATCTGGGATCGCAAAAATCTATTTGCTATTCCAAAAGAGCTCTGGTTCGCCGGAATTTTCCTGGGTGTCTTGCTATTCATCGGTTATGGCGCACAAACAATCGGCCTACTCTACACAACTGCCGCTAACGCCGGTTTCATTACCGGCCTAAGCGTCGTTTTAGTACCGATATTATCGTATTTAATACTAAAAGAAAAACTTAAATCCACATCAATTATTGGAGTCGGTTTAGCAGCGATTGGACTCTATATCATGACGATGATTGGCAGTGTTGGAATCAACTTTGGAGATTTTTTAATCTTCTTTGGTGCAATTTTCTTCGCCCTCCAGATTGTCTATACCGGGAGATACGCACCTAAATATTCGGCCTTTATCTTAGCACTTTTGCAGATAGCGGTCTGTGGAATATTGAGTTTAGGTGCCGCTATTATTTTCGAAGATACAACAGCACTACTCTCAATCGATGTACTGCTCTCGTTTGATGTTCTGCTTGCGATTGTTATTACGGCTCTTTTTGCAACATCGATTGCCTTTTTGATTCAAGCCAACTTCCAACGCTACTCTTCACCAACGAAAACAGCAATTATCTTTGCGACTGAGCCGGTCTTTGCGGCACTTACATCAATGGTTGTGCTCTGGCAGTTGCTGACATGGAATGTAGCAATTGGGGGTCTGCTTATCTTCTTGGGGATGATTCTGGCGGAGATTCCACCTGATGCACTGACTCGACCCTTTAAACGGCAAAAAGAGCCTAAAGGCTCAGTAAAAATGAAAAGGGACTAATTAATATACGGCATTAACTCTTTCCACACTTCATCGAAACCATAGCCTTTAACGGCTGAAAAAGTTAATAATTTATCAGTCGATACCAGCTCAAGCCCTGTCTTGAGCTGTTTTTTATGGAGCTCCCACTTGCCGCGGGGAATCTTGTCAGCTTTAGTCCCGACAACAATTACCGGCAAGTCGTAATATTTCAACCACTGGTACATAGCTATATCGTCTTTCGTTGGTGGGTGGCGCAAATCTGTCAACATCACGACAACCCCCAACTGCTCACGGACCATCAGGTATTCTTCAATAAACTTGGCCCAGCGACTACGTTCAGCTTTGGAAACGCGAGCATAACCATACCCGGGCAGGTCAACAAAATAGAAGAGCTCATTGATCAGATAAAAATTCAAAGTCTGCGTTTTACCCGGATTAGAGCTTGTGCGAACCAGAGATTTCCGCCCAATCAGCCGATTAATTAGCGAAGATTTGCCAACATTAGAGCGGCCAACTAAGGCAATCTCCGGCAACTTATCCTCCGGGTATTGACTAATAGCGACCGCACTAATTTTCAGTTCCGCTTGATTAACCTTCATCTATTTCACCATCGCTTTAGCTATAACCTGGTCAAGGTCTTCCACGAGAACAAAATTCATCGTTTCCTTAACTTCCGCCGGAATCTCTTCTAAATCCTTCTGATTTTCTTTCGGCAGGATAATTGTTGTTAATCCGGCACGATGAGCAGCCAAAACCTTTTCCCTTAAACCGCCGATTGGCAGCACACGTCCACGAAGCGTTATCTCTCCGGTCATACCAACAGTTCGCAGCACCGGTCTTCCGGTAAGTGCCGAAATAAGTGCAATCGCAATTGTAATACCCGCAGATGGACCATCCTTCGGAATTGCTCCCTCCGGTACATGTATATGAATATCATTCTTTTCAGCAAAATCCGGGTCGATTGCGAACTCCCGAACCCGCCCGCGAATATAGCTGAATGCCGCCGTCGCCGACTCCTTCATTACATCGCCCAATTGTCCCGTAAGAATCAGCTTGCCTTTACCCGGGACAATCCCTGCCTCCACGGTCAGAGTGTCGCCGCCAACGGCTGTCCATGCGAGTCCCGTCGCTGCTCCTACCTGATTTTCTTTTTCCATCAGACCATAGCGGTAACGCGGCTTACCAAGGAACTTCTCTAAGTTCTTTTCACCGACACTAATATTCTTCTGTCCCCCGGAAACGATAATTTTCGCCGCTTTCCGACAGATTTTAGCCAATTCGCGCTCAAGATTCCGCACGCCGGCCTCGCGCGTATATTCGCTTATTATCCTGCGCAGCGCCTCGTCACTAATCTTTAACCTCGACTTATTAAGACCGTGCGCCTCAAGATTTTTCGGCAATAAGAAATTCTTGGCAATCTGCAACTTCTCAAGTTCGGTATAACCGGACAGCTCGATGATTTCCATTCGATCAAGCAAGGGTTTCGGTATCGTATGAACTGAGTTGGCAGTTGTAATAAACATTACCTTTGACAGGTCATACGGCAACTCAACATAGTGATCGCTGAAACTATTGTTCTGTTCCGGGTCAAGTACCTCCAGCAGCGCCGATGCCGGATCTCCGCGAAAATCAGAATTTATCTTATCGATCTCATCTAATACGAAGACCGGATTAATTGTTCCGGCATTTTTCATGCCTTGAATAATTCTTCCCGGCATCGCGCCCACATAGGTGCGACGATGACCACGAATCTCCGATTCGTCACGGACGCCACCGAGAGAGATGCGCACGAGCTTGCGCCCGATTGAATGGGCAACCGACTTCGCAAGCGAAGTCTTACCCACCCCCGGTGGGCCAACTAAACAGAGGATCGGACCTTTAAGTTTTCCTACCAATTTCTGTACTGATAAGTACTCAAGTACTCGTTCCTTCGCTTTTTCTAAGCCATAATGGTCAGCATCAAGCGTTCTCTCGGCTCGTTCTATATCAATCTCCTCAGCTGTCTCCGTCAACCACGGTAAATTAAATAACCAGTCAAGATAATTATAAATTACGACACTCTCAGCAGCACTGCCCGGCATCCGTTCCAATCTTGCAATCTCTTTCGCAATCTTTTCCTTCACCTCAGGCGGTGCGGCAAGCTCGTCTAACCGTTCCTGCATCTGCATAATATCGCTAAACATCGCATCGCGCTCACCAAGTTCTTTGTGAATCGCCTTGATTTGTTCGCGTAAATAATAGTCCTTCTGAGTTTTGTCCATCTGGCGTTTAACACGCTCACTGATTACCTTTTCAACCTCATAAATCTCTGCTTCTTCGGTCAGATGCGAATAGAGTCTTTCCAAACGTTCATGCACCGAAAGTATCTCGAGTAATTCCTGACGCTCCGCCAGTTTGATCTGCAAAAACGAAGCGACTAAATCGCTAATTTCATCAGGTTCCTCGGCACTGAGCAGGGCTGTTGCAGCCTCCGGTACCGGTACATTAGCGTTGGTTAAATACGTATTAAACATCCGCAAGACCATGCGACCAAGCGCCACAGTCTCAATTCCAAGACCCGGATGTTCCGCAAGCGGCTCGTAAATAACTTCAAAGTGATTAGGGTTATCAATATATTCAACAACCCGCGCACGATATAAACCTTCAATCATAATCCGGATGCGTCCATTGGGAAGATTAAGGTTCTGTTTAATCTTAGCAACCGTACCAATTGTAAAAATATCATCCTCAGTTGGTTCTTCGACATTAAACTCTTTTTGAGCGGCAAGAAATATCAAGGAGCCACGCTCCAAAATCGAATAATCAACCGCTCTAATCGATTTATCACGCCCGACATCAAGGTGAATCGACATTCGCGGAAAAATGAGCAATCCTCGTAATGGTAAAAGGGCTATCCGTTTTTCTTCTAAATTGTTGTTCATTCTAACACCCCCGTTTAGTGAATTTTAACCTACTTAGTGATTTTTGTCTATTTTCAGAGGCAGTTTCCAGGGTCTGAACCGCACTTGATAAACACATATAACAACATAAGATTTACTCACTAAATAATAGCATTTCAAACCCCAATTGTCAAAATATAGTAATAGATATATTAATTCCCTATTGGTCGATTTTATTGTTTTATCACCCTGCTTGTGATATCATTTTACTTACTAAAATATTAATTAAATTATAGAGGTGATTAAATGGCAAACGAAAAGAAACCGGTAGAGCGTAAATTCGTTGACGTTAAATCGGGTAAGGAGACCAAGAACGTTGCTGCTGAGGGAGTAGATGGTAAAACGCCAAAAGCTCGCGCGAATGGAATGCGTATCTTTGCTGTACTGCTCTGGCTCTTAGCGATCGCTGCAGAGGTTGTTGTAATTGCACTAATTAATGGTATTTTATATCTGACGGGCGACGCGATGATTTGGATGATTGCCGGCATCGTACTTGACCTAATTCTTGTTGTAGCCGGTGCGTTTCTATGGAAAAAAGCAAACAGAATCGACCCTGCCAGTGAGAAGAATAAAGTTAAGTTTTTCCTTTGGAACAACATGGGTGTTATCGCAGCTGTAATCGCTTTTTTCCCATTAGTACTTATCCTACTAAACAACAAAGAGCTTGATGCGAAAACTAAAAAGATCGTGTCTGTTGTTGCGACTATCGCACTTATAGCTGCGGTTGGTCTATCAATCGACTACAATCCGGTATCAGCTGAGGATCTGGAAGCTGCCAAAGAAGCGGCGATTCTCCAAAACGATGGCGATGCCTATTGGACACAGTGGGGTAAATCCTATCACTTTGACCCTGATTGCCATACGTTAATGAGATCGAAAACTGTTTATAAAGGCACAATTGAAGAAGCCTTCGAAGCTAACCGCACAGACCCTTGTGACTTCTGTGCCGGCGGTAAAGAGGCCAAAGAACAGAATCAATAGCGCATCAATAACGCGATTTGTCTTGTAACAGACTAAAAGACCACCTATAGGTGGTCTTTTATCATTATGCCAAGCTTTAAGCGATTGCCTCGCCCTTTTTAGTCGACAACAGATCGCCGGCTCGATTAAAGAGCAGCGGTTGCTTGCCTTCAAGAATCGTTTCACGCGTTATCAAACATTTAACAACATCTTTTCGTGAAGGTAACTCATACATCACATCAAGTAGTGCAATCTCAATTATCGACCGTAATCCACGCGCGCCGGTATTGCGTTTAATCGCCTCTTGTGCGATTACCGCAAGCGCATCATCAGTGAACTCTAACTCAACTTTGTCTAGTGAGAACATGCGTCTGTACTGCTTGACAAGTGCGTTCTTCGGCTCAGTCAAAATATCAACAAGCGCTCCTTCATCGAGTTTTTTAAGAGTTGCCATTACCGGAACTCGACCAACGAATTCCGGTATTAAACCGTATTTCAGAAGATCTTCCGGCAAAACATGCGTCAACAAGTCAGCATCTGCCGCTTGTTCAGTCGCCATCAAAGTATCATTCAGACCGGTAGCATCTGTACCAAAGCCGATAACTTTCTTGCCAAGACGTCGTTTAATAATCGTCTCAATACCATCAAAAGCACCGCCAACGATAAACAGGATATTGGTCGTATCTAATTGCAAGAAATCTTGGTGTGGATGCTTGCGCCCACCTTGCGGTGGCACATTAGCAACCGTTCCCTCAAGAATCTTAAGTAGCGCTTGCTGCACCCCTTCTCCTGACACATCACGCGTAATTGAAGGATTATCAGATTTACGAGAGATTTTATCAATCTCGTCAATATAAATAATGCCTGTCTGTGCGCGTTCAATGTCGTAATCAGCAGCCTGTATCAGTTTCAATAGGATGTTTTCCACATCCTCGCCAACATAGCCTGCTTCAGTTAGTGAAGTGGCGTCAGCAATTGCAAACGGGACATCGAGAATCCGTGCCATTGTCTGCGCAAGCAACGTTTTACCGCTGCCCGTCGGACCGAGTAGCATAATATTGCTCTTCTGCAACTCAACTTCCTTATCCTGTTCCTGAGCATTAATTCGTTTGTAATGGTTATAGACAGCAACTGCCAAAGTTTTTTTAGCTAAATCCTGATTGATTACATATTGATCAAGCGTCTGCCTTATCTCCTGTGGCTTAGGCAGAACCATTGTTTTCTTGACAACATCGCCGGCAATCTCTTCATCAATAATAGTGCCGCATAGCTCAATACAAGCATCGCAAATATAAGCATCAGGACCGGCCACCAACTTTCGTACCTGCTCCTGCGGCTTTCCGCAGAATGAACATTTAACTGCTTTCTTATCGTCGTTAACTGTCAACACCCCCTACTTGCTTTCAGCAACTAATAAATCTAAAGCCTTACGATATTTTACATCGAGTTCCATATTTTTAATGCCTTCACCGTCAGATTCCAGAATCTCTCTAATCTCTGCCGGTTCACGGCCATAACTCAAAGCAATTCGTGCTATTTCTGTATCGATTTCCTCTTCAGTAGCAACTAACTCTTCAGTTGCGGCAATCGCCTCTAAAACCAGGTCAGAACGTACACGCTTGGCAGCATCCCCGCGGAATTGTTCTTTCAGGGTTGCATCATCCATACCCATATATTGTAGATATAGTTCAAGATTTAATCCTTGCCCGGTAAGTTGCTGATCGAAATTACGAAGCATCTTTTCAACCTCATAGTCAATCATCGCTTCCGGTATATCGATTTTTGCATTTTCTCCGGCAAGTAATAATGCCTGCTCTTTGAGGTAAAGCTCTTCCTCTTGCGCGGCAGCCTTTTCAAGTTTTTTTCGTACATCAGCTGTCAGTGCTTCTAACGTATCAAAATTAATGTCTTTTGCAAATTCATCGTCAAGTTCAGGTAACTCTTTACGTTTAATTTCGTGTAATTTAACTTTAAAAACTACCGCTTTACCTGCTAACTCATCGCTATGGTATTCTTCAGGGAAAGTGACATTGATGTCACGTTCCTCATCCTTTTTCATACCGATAACTTGCTCTTCGAAACCGGGAATAAATGAGCCGGAACCAATAACGAGTGAGTGATTAACACCTTTACCGCCTTGAAAAGCAACATCATCAAGGAAGCCTTCAAAGTCAATAACGGCAGTATCGCCATCAGCAACCTCGCCATCGGTGATAACAACGATATCGGCGTGACGCTCACGAAGTGCTTCAAGGTCTTGCTTAACCGCCTCATCACTGACTGCAAAATCTTTCTTCTCGATTTTTAAACCTTTATATTTACCCAGCTCCACCTCCGGTTTAACTGTCACTTTCGCAGTAAACACGAAAGGCTCACCATTGCCAAACTGCTCAATATCAATATCCGGACGGTCAACCGGTTCAATCCCTGTCTCTTTAATCGCATTATCATATGCTTCCGGTAATATATAATCAATCGCATCATTGTACAGCGCCTCAACACCGAAACGCGATTCGAAAATGTTGCGTGGCACCTTACCTTTGCGGAAACCCGGTACATTAACAGTCTTAACAACCTTGTTAAAGGCTTGATCAAGCCCCTTCTTTACCGCTGCTTCATCTACTTCAACGCGTAAAAGAACCTGATTCTTCTCGCCCTCTACTTTTTCCCAACTAGCTTTCATCAATATATTCCTCCTTCATTTATTGCCAATCTAATATGTATCAAGGTATTTATAAATTATAACATAAGGTGACCTCATTTCAAGCAAGTAAAAGCACCCCGATAGCGTGGGGTGCAGTAATAGAGCTTTAATGGCGTCTCAGGAGGGATTCGAACCCCCGACCTACGGCTTAGAAGGCCGTTGCTCTATCCAGCTGAGCTACTGAGACAGATAATCAAAAATAATCACAACACGAAAAATTATAACATGCGTATTTTTTTTAGTCAACGAAAGTCAGCGAAACTATTTTCCACCAGCAAAGAGGTCAGTTTTTGAAGCGCATTCGCCCGATGGCTGATCTTGTTTTTTTCATCCGCAGTAAGCTCCGCCATCATCTGCTTTCGCTCCGGTAAATAGAACACCGGGTCATAACCGAATCCTTCAGAACCCGCAGGCGCAGTTGCAATCACACCTTCACAAGTCCCTTCGACAATAAGCGTCTCTTGGCCCGGTATCGCAAGAGCAAGCGCAGCAACAAAGCGTGCCGCTCGTTTCGCAGGCGGCACCAATTTCAAATCATTTAACAGTTTTTCAATATTTCGACTATCTGAACGCGGGTCGCCGGCATAGCGCGCGGAATAGATCCCGGGTGCTCCCGCCAAAGCATCAACTACCAGACCTGAATCGTCCGCAAGCACCGGAAGCTGTAATTGTTTACTGATCTCTTCAGCCTTTTTCTGAGCGTTAGCAGCGAACGATGCACCGTCCTCAACCACTTCAGCCAACTCCGGATAATCAACCAATGAAGCAAG
Source organism: uncultured Caryophanales bacterium (assembly GCA_964637775.1). Taxonomy (GTDB): domain Bacteria; phylum Bacillota; class Bacilli; order Tepidibacillales; family Tepidibacillaceae; genus CAYZPB01. The sequence continues at coordinate 164,480 of CAZWWX010000001.1, read as the reverse complement.
CTCGAAACCCAACGGTTCAAGCATCGCCGCGAATTCTTTTAACTTCCCCCGGTTGCTCGTCGCAACGATTAAGCGTTTACTCTTCATCAAGGCACTCCTTCTGTAAGGCAATCAGTTGCTTGATGCCGGATTTCGCAAGTGTTAATAATTCAGCAAGTTCCTCCTCGGAAAAAGTCGCCTCTTCACCGGTACCTTGAATTTCCACATATCTACCTTCATCCGTCATCACGACATTCATATCGACAGCAGCTTCACAGTCCTCAACATATTCAAGGTCGAGAATCGCCTCACCGCCTACAATACCGACACTGGTCGCAGCAACATAAGCCTTAATCGGTGATGCTGTCAGCTCGCCGGCAGTAAGCAGTTTGTTGCAAGCATCTGACAAAGCAATAAAAGATCCGGTAATCGCTGCCGTTCTCGTACCGCCATCAGCCTGCAAAACATCACAGTCAATCCAAATCGTCCGTTCACCAAGTAGGTTTAGATCGACAACCGACCTAAGTGCGCGCCCAATCAAGCGGGAAATCTCATGCGTTCTGCCGCTCTGCTTCCCCTTTGTTGCCTCGCGTTGTGTGCGTGTCAGTGTAGCCCGCGGAAGCATTGAATATTCAGCGGTAATCCAACCGCTGCCCTCACCGCGTAAAAACGACGGTACTCTGTCCTCAACAGAAGCGCTACAAATAATCCTTGTATCTCCAAACTCAATTAGAACAGACCCCTCAGCGTATTTCAGGTAATTCCGCTCAATATTGATGGTTCGTAATTGATTGTTTTCTCGTTGACTAGCTCTCATTTAAATCTCCCCCTGCCCATTTAATTGTGTAAGTTCAATATGTTTAACGGCGATTTCAGCATCAAGCCAGCGTTCACCGACCTGCTTGAATAGGTTTGCATCACCGGTCGTGTAATATTGGTTCTCGCTGCCGGCGACTGATATGTCGCTATTGTTCTCTTCATCGTTTAACATGCCCAGGTCTGCCAGAATTGCCGCCAATTGCTTAGCCGTCTCTTCCGCAGAACTAATCAGCTTAATCTCTTCACCGACCGTCTTTTGGATATATTCTGTAATAAGCGGATAGTGGGTACAGCCAAGGATTAGCGAATCCAGCTCTTTACCCTTAAGCGGTGCCAGTGCCTCCTCAACGATTTTCTGTTTCTCCTTTTCACTGTAAAGGTGCTCTTCCTCAACCAAAGGAACGAGCGTCGGACAGGCTAAGCAAACAACATGAGGCGTAATTGGTCCATTCGCGTTTAATTCTCCCGCAGTTAACTCGCGCAAACTATCCTGATAAGCGCCACTGCCAATCGTTCCAACCGTTCCGATTACACCAATCCGCCCCTGTAAAGAGGTTCTTACCGCCGCAATGCTACCCGGTCTGATAACGCCGATTACCGGTATCTTAACATGGTCGCGAACCGCATTAAGCGCATACGCGGTTGCAGTGTTACATGCTATCACAATGCTTTTCACATTTTGTTTCAGCAAAAAGTTTACAATCTCCAATGTAAATTCGCGTACTTCTTCGGCCGAACGCGGTCCATAAGGGCAACGGGCAGTATCACCAACATAGATCAGCCGTTCGTTGGGTAGTTGTTTAATAATTTCTTTAACGACGGTTAGTCCGCCTAATCCGGAATCGAGGATTCCAATCGGTTGATTTTTCTGCATTACTGCGTCTCCTTCTCATATGTTCATGTCTCATTATATAATAACATAGATAGATTTAATATTAGTTTAAGCTTGTTGATGAAAAAAATGTTACACTGTGATAGTATTTATCTTAATATTCTAACTATTTGAAAAGATTGGGAAAGGGTGGTTGGATTGCAAGAACAGATTAAAGCGATTGCAACAAGGTTAAAAGAGCTGCGGGAGATTTCCGGCTTATCGGTCGAACAATTAGCAACACAATTAAACGTTGATGTTGCAACTTACGAATCGTATGAGAGCGGTACAGTCGATATCCCTGTCAGCTTTCTTTATGCTGCGGCAAACGATTTGGGTGTCGAACTGACTGCACTATTAACGGGTGAAGATCCGAAATTACACGACTTCGCATTAGTACGAAAGGATAAAGGCGTTTTTGTTAAGCGTCGTAAAAACTACAACTATCAAAACCTGGCTTACAATTTCGTGCAAAAGCAGATGGAGACGTTCCTGGTAACGATTGAACCGAGTAATATCGATAAGCCGCTCGATTTCAACTCGCATCAAGGACAAGAGTTTGACTACATGCTTTCGGGCAGTATGCGTCTCGTGATTAATGGTAAAGAATTAGTTTTAAGTGCGGGTGATTCAATCTACTATAATTCAGAGTTGCCACATGCTATGGAAGCTTTAAACGGCGAAAAAGCGGTTTTCTTAGCAATAATTGTCGATGCGCCTGCGGGTTAGACTATTAATTTAAGCAAGTTAAGTTTAAGCAAGTTGAGTATGGTTCGTTTTACATAGAAATAAGCGTATAAATGCGCGTCAATTAAGGAAAGAGAGAGAGGTAACAAGATGTATCAAAAATATGTGACAGCGGAAGATTTTACTTCCTACGAAGATTTTTATCAAAATTTTGCAATCAAAACACCTGATAACTTTAACTTCGCTTATGATGTTGTTGAAGAGATAGCGAAAAAAACTCCGGACAAAGTTGCCCTTGTCTGGTGCAATGATAAAGGTGACGAGCGCACCTTCACATTTAAAGAGCTTGAGGAGAATGTAAACAAGGCTGCCAACCTGTTTGCCGACTTAGGAATTAAGAAAGGTGATGCGGTAATGCTTGTGCTTAAGCGCCGCTATGAATATTGGTTTAATCTGCTGGCATTACATAAAATCGGCGCCATCGCTATTCCGGCAACACACTTACTTACAACTAAAGATATTATCTATCGCAATAATGCAGCTAATATTAAAATGATTGTCTCAGTTAATGAGGAACAGATTGTTAACTCAATTGAGGCAGCAACCGAACATACTGCACCTTTCCAAAAGGTGTTAGTTGGCGGTGCTCGCGACGGCTGGGTCGACTACGATTCCGACTTAGAAAAGATGAGCGATATGTTCACGAAACCAACAGGAGATGCGCTAACCGCAAACGAAGATATCTCGTTAATTTATTTCACATCAGGCACGACAGGTATGCCGAAAATGGTTCAGCACAACTTTCTCTATCCACTGGGCCATATCGTAACAGCGAAATATTGGCAACAAGTTAGCGAAGGTGGTCTGCATTTAACCGTTGCTGATACCGGCTGGGCAAAGGCTGCTTGGGGCAAAATCTATGGTCAATGGCTCTGTGGAAGTGCGGTTTTTGTCTATGACTATGATAAGTTTGTTCCCGGTGAATTACTGGAACAGATTATTAAACATAAAGTGACAACCTTTTGTGCGCCGCCAACGATTTTCCGGTTTTTTATCAAAGAAGATCTGTCAAAGTATGACCTAAGCAATATCACTCACTGTTCAATAGCGGGTGAGCCGCTGAACCCTGAGGTTTATAACCAGTTCTTAAAGGCGACCGGCCTGAAACTTACTGAGGGCTTTGGTCAGACTGAGGCAACAGTAATGGTTGCTACCTTCCCTTGGGTGGAAGTCCGTCCGGGTTCAATGGGTAAACCGGCTGCCGGTTATGAAATTGATATTATTAATGAGTTCGGTGCTTCTTGTGATGTTGGCGAAGAAGGCGAAATCGTTGTAATAACAGAGAAAATTGTGCCTTACGGCATCTTCACCGGCTATTATCGTGATCCTGAGTTAACCAGAAGCGTGTGGAATAATGATGTTTACCATACAGGCGATGTTGCTTGGCGCGATGAAGATGGTTACTATTGGTTTGTCGGTCGGCTTGATGATGTAATCAAAAGTTCCGGTTATCGAATCGGTCCATTTGAGGTAGAAAGTGCTCTGATGGAGCATCCGGCAGTACTTGAATGTGCGATCACTGCAGTACCTGACGAAACGCGCGGTCAGATTGTTAAGGCGACGATCGTTTTAGCTAAGGGCTACACCGCCGGCGATGAACTAAAAAAAGAAATTCAAGAGCATGTAAAAACAGTTACAGCACCCTACAAATATCCGCGAATCATTGAATTCGTCAGTGAATTGCCGAAAACGATTAGCGGCAAAATCCGCCGGGTCGAGATTAAGACAAGGGATTCGCAATAGTCAGTGTCGGTTGATTAGGCAGGGCTGGTGGGTAAGGAAAGTTTTTAATTAAACAAGTAGTAACATTAGGGAGTTTAGATGAAGTTAGTTTGGAGTTTAGATGAGGTTAGTTTGGAGTTTAGATGAAGTTAGTTTTAAGAAGGAAAAGTGATATGAAATTATTAGTAGAAATTAAAATAAAACCTGAGTGGGATGGCTTAATGATCAAAGAGGTTCTCTATGACCAACTTGCCTTCTCCCGCAAAGGGCTGACAACTATCAAAAACGAGGGAGATATCCGGCTTAACGATATCTCTCTTTATGTTACCCGTAGGGTCCGGACCGGTGATACCCTGGCGATTTATGTGCCGGCTGAGCACTCAGAAGAGGTGCCGCCGGAACCAATTCCGGTCGACATCGTCTATGAGGATGCTGATATCGCGATTATTAATAAACCGGCAGGTATTGTCGTCCATCCAACCCGCAATTACCCGACCGGCACGATTGCCAACGGCCTCCAGCACTACTGGCTGAGCAAGGGTGAGCGTTATCGCTTTCGACCGGTTAACCGGTTGGATCGCGACACGAGCGGTCTATTTATCGTTGCCAAAAACCAATATTCTCATCATGTATTGGCCCTGCAGTTAGCAAGCGGCGAACTTAAAAGAAACTACCACGGTATCGTCCATGGCAGTTTACCTAACAAAGCGGGTTTAATCGACGCCCCGCTAATTCGCGACCCTAATCACAGCGTGAGAAGGCTTGTTGATTTTGCTGATAGCGCCGGGTTACCGGCGCGGACGCGATACCGCGTGCTGCGCGAAAGCGCAGGGTTTTCCCTGGTTGAGTTAGAGCTCCTGACCGGCAGGACGCACCAACTTAGGGCACATTTGGCTTGGTTGGGCGCACCGCTCGTGGGCGATGATTTATACGGCGGCTACAAGGTAGCGGGTGTAGATATGGGTGGCGCCGGCGACGCTGGGCATCGCGCGGGTGGCGCCGCCATTGGCGACATTATCGCCCAAGAGCGGCAGGCACTCCATGCCTGGGAAATTGCCTTCGCGCACCCAACGGGTGCGGCGCGTAGCGCTGAAGCGCGCCTACGATTCCAGGCTCCTTATCCCGATGACCTGGCGCGCTTCATTCGTTGGCAATTTCCTGCGCCCTAATCTTCCTTATTCAGGTGTTCCAGAATATTAAACGCTAATTGCTCATTAATGCCCAGCTTAACCATTTCCTCCGGTTTGGCATCGCGGATGCCCGCGACCGACCGGAAATGTTTAAGCAACAGGGCCTTTCTCTTCGGTCCAACGCCAACAATACCATCAAGTTCTGACTTAAACATGCTGTCGCTCCGCACCTGACGGTGAAAGGTGATTGCAAAGCGATGGACCTCATCCTGGATCCTTTGCAATAGGTAGAATTCTTGACTATTGCGCGCTAACTCAATCACGCGCGCTTCACTGCCCAAGAGTAGCTGCGATGTGCGATGCTTATCATCTTTACGTAAGCCGGCAACCGGTATGTCTAAACTCAGTTCATTCTCAAGAACATCAAGCGCCGCATTAATCTGACCCAAACCACCATCAACAATGATCAGGTCAGGCAGATTCAAACCCTCGATTAATACCCGGCTATACCGCCGGCGGATTACCTCTCGCATTGTCTCATAATCATCCGGCCCAACAACACTCTTAATCCGGAACTTGCGATAACTATTCCGATCAGGCAGGCCATCAATAAAGACGACCATCGCCGAAACCGGATTCGCCCCTTGAATATTCGAATTATCAAAAGCCTCAATCCGCTGCAAACTATCCAAATCAAGCGCCTGGGCTAACTTCACAATCGCTGTTTTCGTCCGCTCATCCTTCCGTTCCTCGAGTAGGAATTTTTCTTTTAAGGCATTCTCCGCATTTTTGCTAGCTAAGTTAACCAACTTGCGTTTTGGTCCCCGCAGCGGTTGCAACACTTTCGCGGGTATCCACTCGCTAAAGGCTTCAGCATCGACGCCGATTGGTAGCAGGACTTCTTTGGCCAAAACCGGATGCTCAAAATAATACTGCGTAAGAAACGATAGAAAACTATCTTCTTCCTCCATATAATAGGGAAATATCTTGAGGTCGCTCTCGAGCAGGTTGCCCTGGCGCATGAAGAAAATCTGGACCGCTAACCAGCCTTTATCAGCGTAATAACCGATAATATCGCGGTCAACCCGGTCATTAAGGGTAATTATTTGTTTGGTCATAATCGACTCAATGTCAGCCAGCTGCCCCTTGATTTCGTTGGCCCGCTCATATTCCATCGCTTCCGAGGCTTCCAACATTTTCGCCACCAACTGTTGTTTGATCTGCTGGTAGTCACCCTGAAGAAATTGTGTGATCTCAGCCACCATTCGGGCATTTTCTTCGGCACTAACAGGGAACTCACAGGGTCCCAAGCACTGGCCGATATGGTAATAGAGGCAGACCTCTTTCTTAAGAGTTTTACATTTCCGCAAAGGATAAATCCGATCAAGCAACTGCTTGACCACCTTGGCAGCGCCCGCATTGGGATATGGTCCGAAATACTTGGCCTTATCCTTCTTGATCTTGCGCACAATTTCGAGGCGCGGATGTTCATCTGCAGTTAACTTTATATAAGGATAGGTCTTATCATCTTTTAACATGACATTATAACGCGGGCGATATTTCTTAATTAAGTTGTTCTCAAGAATTAATGCCTCAATATTAGTGTCCGTAATAATATATTCATAGTCAGCTATTTTACTGACCAGACGAGTTGTCTTGGTGTCATGGCTACCGCTAAAGTAAGAACGGACCCGGCTCCTAAGCGACTTGGCCTTGCCGACATAGATGACTTTGCCGGTCTCATCAAGCATCAGGTAACAGCCCGGCTTATCAGGCAAGACGCTTAGCTTTTGTTTAATTTTAGCCAAATTACTATTATCGCTCATCCGTTCTTCTCCTCTCTTAACCTACATCATTGTTCCTCTCTTAGCCTACATCATTGTAACATCCTGTCATAAATTGTCATAAATTGTCATTTATTATCGATTTTTCTGCTGCTCGAATATACATTATCATTAGCCCTATTTTACCATACAATCACCGAATCACTGCGACTTTTGTGCAAGCAAAAACCACTAAACTACAGGCGATAATCAAGCGCGCGTTTAGTGGTTAATTTCAATGGTTAATTAACTTATAATCCTTACAGGTGACGAGTAATCGTTGCTTTTAGCTCATCTTGGCCGGTAAAGCCAACAATTTTTTCTACCGGTGCTCCGTCTTTGAATAAAATCAATGTCGGAATACCCATGATGCCGTATTTACGAGCAACATTCTGGTTATCGTCAACATTTAGTTTTGCAATCGTTACTTTGTCTCCTAAGTCTAAAGCGAGCAGTTCCAGCACCGGCGCAATCATTCTGCATGGACCGCACCAAGGTGCCCAAAAGTCCACAAGTACTAAGCCGCCAGCCTCAACGTCTGCCGCAAAGGATTGATCAGTTACTTGAATCAATGCCATGTAAATCCCTCCAATTAAAGTTGTGATTGCACTATTATAACACCTTCATAACGAAAAGACTATAAGGCAAGTATAACCTTTTTTGACATTTTTCGACAGTTGCTGTATTTCATAAGCGCGGCCTTATGAGCCCTTGGGCGAGTACAGACGACGCGTTGCAATATAGCAAATAAATGCGATTATCACTTAAATTGAACAATCGTTACGCCGCTACCACCCTCACCATAACGTCCCGGCCGTGTCTCCTTAGTGTGAGGATGACGTTTCAAGAAATCTTGTAAGCCGGCACGCAGCGCACCCGTTCCAACACCATGAATTACCGTAACCTGACCGTAGCCTTGTAAAAATGCCTCATCAAGATAAATATCAAGTTCCGTAATCGATTCCTCTATGTTTTTCCCACGCAAATCAATCTCAGGTCGCGCAGTAGAACTACGTTTGAAACTGGTTCCACTCTGCTGGGGCTTGCTCTCCTTCTTTGTAGCCAATAATTCCAGCTCATCGGCGTTTACATTAACCTTGACCAGGCCAATCTGCACCAAATACTGCCGGTCGGCAACCTGCTCGATAATCGTGCCCTTCTGGCCAAAACTATGCACCAGCACATCATCACCAACCTTCAGCTTTTGTTGCGGTTTAGCGCCAACACTTGTACCCTTAAGACCACGCTCAAGTACAGCATCTTTCAGACCTTTCTTTAACTCAATCAACTGATGTTCCTTAATGCTCGACTGTTCCGCCAGTGCCAATTGACGTAATTCATTAATAATCGTGTCAGCAGTTTTCTGGGCCTTTGCAACGAGTTGTTCTGCCTCTTTTTCCGCCTTCGTAAGTATAGTTTCTTGCTCCGCTTCCAATCGTTTTAGACGCTCTGCCAGCTCATTACTTGTCTTTGCCGCAGCAACACGTAACTCCTCAGCTGCAGCACGTTCTTTTTCTGCAGCTAAACGATTCGCCTCAAGAATCGCAATCATTGACTCCACTTGTCGATCATCTTGCCGCACCTGGTCCTTGGCCATCGCGATTAAATCTTTGCTAAGCCCCAATCGCTCGGCAATCAGAAATGCATTGCTTCGTCCGGGTGCTCCAATCAACAAGCGATAGGTAGGTCGCAGCGATTCAACATCGAACTCAACGCTTGCGTTAATTATTCCCGGGCTGTTGTAAGCATAGGCCTTTAGCTCACTATAGTGAGTGGTCGCAACAACCGATGCACCTACGCCTTTGATATGTTCCAACAAAGCAATTGCCAAGCCCGCTCCCTCAGTCGGATCTGTTCCTGCACCAAGCTCGTCCAATAAAATTAGACTATTTTCGTCAAATTCTGCCAATATTTTTATAATATTAGTCATATGACCGGAAAAAGTACTCAAACTTTGTTCGATCGATTGCTCATCACCAATATCAACATAAACTGCCGAGTAGGTACTCGCTCTACTACCTTCAGTAACCGGTAAATGCAGCCCCGCCATTGCCATCAATGTTAATAGGCCGATTGTCTTTAGTGAAACCGTCTTACCGCCGGTATTCGGACCGGTTATTATGATTGCCCGATAATCAATGCCAAGTTCAACATCAATCGGTACCACCTGATCAGGAGGAATCAGTGGATGACGAGCGCGCTTGAGGCTCAATTTACCTTCAGCATTTAGTAGTGGTTTTGTGGCGTTCATCTCCCGCGCTAACTCCGCCTTAGCTTGAATAAAGTCAATTTCCGCCAACAAAGCGACATTTAACTCGAGTGCCCCCGCTTCAGCCATCGCCTCACCGCTCAACTGAATTAAAATGCGCTCAATCTCGCGTTGTTCTTTAAGTAGTGCTTCCCGTAATTGATTGTTAATCTCGACAACCGCTTCCGGCTCTATATAGAGCGTCGCCCCCGACGCTGATTGGTCATGAATGATTCCCCCGAAAAATCCCCGATATTCTTGTTTTACCGGTATCACATAACGGTCATTGCGAATCGTAATGATTGGATCCTGAAGTTTGCTCTGATTAGTCGGGCTTTTGATTAGTGCCTCAAGCTTCGTTTTCAATTTACTTTCAGCCGCCGATATTTGTTGCCGAATCCGCTTCAACTCAGGTGTTGCCGTATCCTTGATTTCACCATTCTCATCGATTGCCGTACGAATTGTCTTCTCAAGTTCTTTTAGCTCACTCAGCTGTTCAGCAAGTTCGTACAAATGCGGTATCAAATCCACCTGAGCAAAGTTGGTCAGAGTCCGCTTCACTCGGTTACCGGCATAAATTGTATTTGCTATATCCAGCAGTTGTTCAATCGTTAATACGCCCGCCTTATCCAGACGAATTAACGCCGGCCGCAGTTCTTTTACACCGCCAAGGGAAACACCACCGCTCAAGCGGTAAAGCTCAAGCCCTTCGCGCGTGTCACTCTGCCAGGCGGTCGCAAGCTCGAGCTTTGTAGTTGGCAATAGTGCTGCCGCCAACTCTTTGCCATAGGCGGTTGTCGCCTTACTCTCGAGCATAGCAATAATCTTCGGATATTCAAGTGCTTTTAAGCTACGTGCATTCACGTTTTCTTCACCTCTCGATTAACATTATATACTTTCGAATGAGCTTTACATAGTTGAAAATTAAATGATATACTCTATATTGAAAGAACCAAAAGGCGGTTAAATGCGATGGGGCGACCCATGCTTTTTTATTTGCCATTTAAATTAAACACCGAACATATTTTAAGGAGCAAGTCATGGGAGTTTTTAAAGATCTCTTCTGGTTTTTCAAGCAGGAGAAGAAAAGCTACATATTCGGAATCATGATTCTAATCGTGGTTGCGGCAATTATCATGTTTCCGCCATTCGCAGTCGGAATTCTTGTCGATCATATTTCTGAAAATACCTTAACCGGGCAAATTCTTTTTACCTGGTTATTCTTAATTATCTTTAGCGGATTTCTGCTCTACGTGCTCCGTTTTGTTTGGCGAATCCTAATCTATGGTGCCTCAGCAAGATTGTCACAGAATCTAAGAAATAAACTATATAAACATTTTACTGAACATACGTCAGAGTTTTACAACGAACAGCGAACAGGCGACCTGATGGCACATGCAACTAATGACGTCCAAGCAGTCGAAATGACAGCCGGTGACGGTGTCCTAACGCTAATTGACTCAATTACACTTGGCGGTATGGTAATCATTATGATGTCGGTTTTTGTCAGTTGGGAGTTGACCCTAATCTGTCTATTACCAATGCCTTTCATGGCGATTATTACCGGTCAATACGGTAAACTAATCCATCAGCGATTCGCTAAAGCTCAGTCATCATTTGCGAACCTGAATGATAAGGTGCAAGAAAGTATATCCGGTATCCGCGTGACTAAATCTTTTGGTCGTGAAGAAGCGGAAATCAAAGATTTTTCAGATAAATCACAGGATACAGTTAACAAAAACATTGCCGTTGCCAAGATTGATGCGCTTTTTGACCCGACAATTTTCTTTATTGTCGGTATTTCCTACTTCCTTGCAATCGCGTTCGGTGCTCAGTTCGTGATCACCGATCAGATTACGATAGGGAAACTGACCACATTTATTATGTATTTAGGAAATCTGATCTGGCCGATGCTTGCTTTTGGCTGGCTCTTTAATATAGTTGAGCGCGGACACGCCTCCTATGACCGCATTACAGCACTACTTAGTATAAAACCATCAATAGTTGACCTCCCGGGAGCAATCACTGAAGTTCCGACCGGCAATATCAGCTACCGGATCAACAGTTTCAGCTTCCTCGAAGAAGAGGGATCGGTTCTGAAGACAATTGAATTCGATCTGAAAAAAGGCGAAACTCTTGGTATCGTTGGTCGTACGGGTAGCGGTAAGTCTGCGCTTGTGAGGCTCTTGCTACGCGAGTTCGACCTTGACGATGGTGATATCCAGATTGCAGGCAGGTCCATCTATGATTATAAAATCGACTCCCTACGCCAAGCCTTGGGCTATGTCCCGCAGGATCATTTCTTATTTTCGACAACGATTGCGGAAAATATTGCTTTTGCTAAGCCGGAAGCGACACTTGCGGAGATTCGCGAAGTCGCGGCATTAGCGCAGATTGACAGGGATATTATGCAGTTTCCTGAGGCTTACGGAACAATCGTTGGTGAACGGGGAACAACTTTATCGGGAGGACAAAAACAACGGATCTCTATAGCGCGAGCACTGCTCCTAAACCCGGAAATCTTAATCCTTGACGATGCACTGTCTGCTGTTGATGCGAAAACCGAAGAAGCAATTCTCAATAATTTACTGGAACTACGGGAAAACAAAACAACGATAATCTCTTCCCACCGCATCAGTTCACTTAGCCATGCCAATCTGATTATTGTTCTTGAGAACGGCGAAATCGTTGAGCGAGGTACACATACTCAATTAATAGCTGCTGATGGCTGGTACAAAGAGATCTTTACCAGACAGCAACTTGAGCAATTATTGGAGCAGGGTGGTGAGTCTAATGGCTAAAGAAGCAATCATCCTCGAGCAAGGAATGACAACTGAGAAAATCAGCCGTAAACGGACAGTACGCCGACTTGCCGGCTATACGAAGAAACACGCCGGACTCCTGGTCTTTAGCTTTAGCATGCTACTCATAGCGACGATTGCTGACGTGTTAAATCCTATCATCATGAAAACCTTTATCGATGATCACTTAATGCCGCGCAGTTTCGAGCTAAATAGCATACTTGTCTTGGCAATTTTATATTTCGTCTTGTTGGTTTCATCAAGTCTCTTTAACTATATCCAACTGCTCTTCTTCCAAAAGATTGCGGTTAGAATCATCCATCAGATTAGGATTGATACCTTTAGCCGTGTGCAAAAACTGGGGCTTGCGTTCTTCGACCGAACGGCCGGCGGTAGTCTGATCTCGAGGATTACGAATGATACTGAAGCAATTAAGGAACTGTACATCACAGTGCTATCTACTTTTGTTCAGAATATCGTAATGCTGACGGGGATTATCATTGCAATGTTTTATCTGAATCCGAAATTGGCGCTACTCTACCTGATTTTCTTGCCGCTAATTTTTATCCTGATTCGGACTTATCAATATTTTAGCTCACGGGTCTTTCACCTTGCTCGGCAAAAGCTGAGCCAGCTTAACACCAAACTTAACGAGTCGCTCCAAGGAATGACGATTATCCAGGCAATGCGCCAAGAAAAACGTTTCCGCGAGAGCTTCGGTAAAACCAACAATGAGCTATATCATGCAACCTTAAAACAAGTAAAAATCAATGCCCTGCTCGCAAGGAGCGCAGTCGATATAGTCTATCTGTTAGCATTGGCGCTGATTCTTGGTTTCTTCGGGATTCGCTCTTTTGAAAGTCCGATTGAAATCGGTGTGCTCTATGCATTTATCAACTACTTAGAGCGTTTCTTCGAACCAATCAATATGGTGATGGCGCGAATCGGGCAATTTCAACAGGCAATCGTTGCTTCAGAACGGGTCTTTGGCCTTATCGACGAAGATCAGCTTGCACCGGCAACAATTGGTGATGAGCAACCAAAAATTGAACAAGGCTTAATCGAATTTAGAAATGTCACCTTCTCCTATGACGGTAAGGTTGATGTGTTAAAAAATATTAATTTCACCGCCAATCCGGGTGAAACGGTTGCGCTTGTCGGCCATACCGGCAGTGGCAAAAGTTCAATTAGCAATCTACTGATGCGTTTCTATCCGGTCGTTCAGGGAGAAATCTTAATCGATGGTGTCAATCTAAACTATTATCAGGAGGACGAGCTTAGACACAGGCTGGGACTGGTGTTGCAGGATGCTTTCTTGTTCTCGGGAGATATCAATCACAACATCCGACTTTATAATGAAGAAATTACCGATCTGGAAATTAAAGATGCGGTGCGCTTCGTTCAAGCAGACAAATTCGTCGAACGATTACCGCACAAATATAGTAACCCAATCGGCGAGCGAGGCAGTACCTTCTCAAGTGGTGAGAGACAGTTGTTATCCTTTGCTCGAACGATGGCACTCAATCCCAAGATTCTGGTGCTTGATGAGGCGACAGCCAATATTGATTCAGAAACAGAAGAAGCAATCCAATTAGCTCTGCGCCGAATGCGTGAAGGCCGGACAACAATTGCTATTGCCCACCGTTTATCGACAATCTTTGATGCCGATCTGATCCTGGTGCTACACAAAGGCCAGATCGTCGAAAGAGGAACTCACCAAGAGTTGCTAAAACTCAAGGGACGCTACTACAATATGTATAATTTACAATTAAAAAACGGCTAATAATTAGCCGTTTTTCTGTATGCTTTAAGTTATGTTTTTTAGTTTCTATTTATTTTCAATGATTGTGTTCCAGATCGTGTATGCCTTTTCAGTAAGGCCCGGTGTAATCTCGAGCAGTTTCTGGGAAATGCCCGATCCGGCTACCTGTTCCTCAACTCCCTCTATCGGTATAACTGTTGCAAAGTTAACCAGCAACAGAACGATGAGAAAGCCCTGTAACAAACTTACCAGCAATCCAAGCAGATTATTCATTGTTGAAATAACGGGTAGCTTAGCGACCGTATTTAAGGCTGCTCCCAGTAACCAGAGTGCCAGCTTAACTCCGACAAAGATAATAACAAACGCCAACGCATTATAGAACATCACCTCTAAGTCGAAAGTTTTTGTGAACAGTTCGAGCGTTGGGTTCTGAAACTCCGGAAACGGAATGAATCCCTGCAAGAATGGCGCCAACTTACCATAAAATAAATAAGCAGCTACCAGTGCAAGTATAAAACCAAATAGATTAACAAGCTGATTAACCAACCCCGAATGATAGCCACGCACAGCAAACAGAAGCAATATTACAAGAATTGCAACATCAACATAATTCATCTCGGTTTGCCACCTCCGACTTTCTATTTGCGGATCTCTGCTTGTAAACGATCCTCAAGTTTTTTAATTATCTTCTGAATAAGAGCAGTAATCTCTTCATCAATCAAAGTTTTATCATTACTTCTAAAGGTTAGCGCATAAGCTAAGCTTTTCTTTCCTTCTCCGATCTGTGCACCTGTATAGACGTCAAAAAGTTCCAGACTCTCAAGCAGATCTCGAGCAGTATTCCGGATAAGGTGCGCCGCCTCATAATTGCTCACACTTTCATCAACAACCAGAGCCAAATCGCGCTCAACAGCCGGGTATTTCGGCAAACGTTTATACTCAATTTCCAGTGTCGTTAGCTCAAGCAAGCGGTCATAGTCTAACTCAAACAAGTAAACTCGTTTTAGGTCAAACTCTTCCGCCAGCTCCGGATGTACTTCGCCAAATAAACCGATCTGTTCTCCTTTGTAAAGGATTTTAGCGGTACGACCCGGATGATAATCATTAACAACAGTCGCTTGATACTCGATATTGCTCAGTCCAAGTTCATTAAATAGTTCTTCAATGACACCTTTGGTGTAGAAAAAATCAACCGTTGTTGTCTTATCCGCATAATAGCGCGGTAGGTCGCCGGTCAATAAACCTGCAAGTACGCGTCGCTCTTTAACAGGCAACTTACCGGCCTCCGGTTCACTGCTGAATACTCGTCCGATTTCAAAAATTCGAATGTTCGGTTCTTGACGATTCGTATTGTATTCCGCAACCGCAAGCAGATTGGTTAACAACTGTGTCCGCAAGTACTCGCGCTCCTCACTTAGAGGGGTGAGTAGTTTAAGCGGCACAAGATCCGTAAACAAATTGTTCGAACGGTTAGCCGTCGCCTCAGAAACAAGCGTATAAGTAATCACCTCGTTCAAGCCGGAAGCCTCAAGGTTCCGCTTGATACGACGGAATAATTTTTGCTTGTCAGTCAAACCACCGCGTGTATAAACACTTACCGGCAGTGTAATCGGGATATTGTCATAACCATAGATACGAGCGAGCTCTTCAGCAAGGTCCTCTTCAATCGTGATATCGCCCCTGCGTGTCGGAACTTCGACGATGTAACTGCCGCCACTCTCTTGCACGGTAAAACGCAACCTACGGAAAATATCAAGCATCTGTTCAATAGTCAGATTAGTTCCCATGACTAAATTTTGTTTAACCGGATTAAGCTGAATTTTTTTCGCAACCGGTTCTCTTACCTTTGCTTCGTAAATATCGCCGACGATTTCGGCACCGGCAATCTTCACCAAAAGCTCGGCAGCACGGTTGACTGCACCATATATGCGATTCGGATCAACGCCTTTTTCAAAACGCACACTTGCTTCGGAACGCAAATCAAGCTTACGCACGGTCTTCCCAACTGATGTACTGTTAAAGAAAGCCGATTCGAGAAGAACCTCTATCGTATCTGAAACAACCTCACTATTAGCGCCACCCATCACTCCGGCAATCGCAATTGCCTTTTCCTCATCGGTGATTAGCAGCATTTCTGAATCAAGTTTACGCAACTGTCCATCAAGCGTAGTGATTTCTTCACCTGCACGTGCAAAGCGAACATCGATTACGCCACCTTTTACTGCCTTAAAATCAAAGGCATGGAGCGGTTGCCCATATTCCATCAAAACATAGTTCGTAACATCGACAAGATTATTAATTGGGCGGATTCCCGCGGCAATTAAACGATTGCGCAGCCATTCAGGTGATTCTTCTACACGAACATTGCGTAGTAGGCGCGCCGCGTAGTGTGGACAACCATCCGATGCTGTTAGTTTAATTTTAACACGACCGCCGGTATCAATCTGCTCGGTAAGCGTATTTTCCGGCAGTGTCAATTCTCGATCAAGAATCGCCGCAACCTCATAAGCAACTCCAATCATGCTTAAACAATCAGCACGATTCGGTGTCAATTCGAGATCCAAAATATGATCATTCAAGTGAAGCACATCACGAATATCATCGCCAATCTGCGTGTCCTCATCGAGAACAAGAATGCCTTCGGCGACCTCTTTGCTAAAGAATTTCTTATCTAAACCAAGTTCGTCAGCAGAACAAATCATTCCGCAGGAATCAATGCCCCGAAGCTTGGCCTGTTTAATTATAAAACCGCCCGGAAGCGTTGCACCGACTTGAGCAACCGCAACTTTTTGTCCGCTGTCAACATTCTGCGCACCGCAGATAATCTGCTCAACCCGGCCACCCGCCAGTTCCACCTGACAAAGGCTCAAACGTTCTGCATTTGGATGTTGGACGCGTTCGCGGACATAACCGACAACTACGTTTTCGATCTCTTTGCCGGTCGCGATTACCGCATCGACTTCAACACCGGCAGCGGTAAGTAGATCTGCCAACTGATAGGGGTCAATATTTTTTAAATCAACATATTCAGCTAACCAATTGTATGATACTCTCATTTCGCGCCCTCCTATATCATCCGGAACTGCTCAAGGAATCGCAGATCGTTAGTATAAAAATGGCGAATATCCTCAATTCCATATTTCAACATTGCAATTCGTTCTACACCGAGACCGAACGCAAGTCCGGTATATTTGCTTGAATCAAAACCGGCATTATCTAACACTCGCGGATGAACCATCCCCGAGCCTAAGATCTCAATCCAACCGGTCTGTTTACAGATGTTACAACCTTCGCCATGGCAGAAGAAGCAAGTCACATCAACCTCAGCACTCGGCTCGGTAAAAGGGAAAAAGCTGGGGCGCAGGCGAATCTTGGTATCTGCACCGAACATTTCTTGCGCAAAACTAAGCAAGAGTCCCTTCAGGTCGGACATAGCAATCTGCTTATCGACAACTAAACCTTCAATCTGTGTAAACTGGTGCGAATGCGTTGCATCATCGTCATCACGACGATACACTGCTCCCGGGCAGATAATTTTGACCGGACCCTCACCTTTTTTCTCAAGCATTGCCCGAATCTGAACCGGTGAAGTATGTGTCCTTAACAACACCTCTTCTGTTATGTAAAATGTATCCTGCATCTCTCTTGCCGGGTGATCTTTCGGCAGATTCAACGCTTCAAAGTTATAAAAATCGTGTTCAACCTCGGGTCCTTCGGCAATCTCGAAACCAAGACCGACAAAGATATCCTCAATCTCAGCAATTATTCCGCTTAGCGGATGAGCATTTGCCTGTACTAACGGCTTACCCGGAAGGGTCACATCGATTGTTTCCGCTACCAATTGTTGTTTGATTGCCTCTTTTTTCAAGCCCTCTTCCTTCACAGCAATACTGTCGGCTAACTCTTCTTTCAAAAGGTTAATCAGCTGACCGACAAGCGGGCGTTCCTCAACCGAAAGTGCAGACAGCCCGCGAGAAACCTCAGTAATTGGGCCCTTCTTGCCAAGATATCTAATTTTTACTTCCTGTAACGCAGCAAGTGTAGTCGCATTAGCAATCTCTTGCACCGCTCGTAACTTTAACTGCTCTAACCGGTCCTTCATCTAAAAACCCCCACTTATCTATTTCTATTGTTTAGCCCGCTGGCGGACATGTTCATACAGTATAATCGAAGTCGCCATCGCCGCATTTAGCGATTCGGCGCTACCTAAGATCGGTATCCGCATCATCTCATCAACTGTCCGCATGAGCGAAGCGCTTAGCCCCTTTGCCTCGTTACCGATAACAATTGCAATGTTGTCTGTAAGATCAAGCGAATAATAATCGAGCTCAGCTTGTGGGCTGGTTCCAAGAATCCTGATGCCTCGTCTGCTGAGTTCTCTCATCACTTGCATTAAATCTACATCAACGACAATCGGCAGATGGAAAATCGAGCCCATCGCCGAGCGAATCACCTTTGGATTGTAGAGCTCAACGCTCTTCTCACCGATTATTATACCATCAATCCCCGCTGCATCAGCGCTACGAATGATCGCGCCCAGATTACCCGGGTCTTGGAGTTCATCAATCACAACAAAAGTCGGTCGATCCTTACTAAGAAACTGTTCCAGTTGATAATCGCGTTTCTTCACGACCGCAATAATTCCTTGGGGTGTCATCGTATCGCTCAACTTTGAAATAATCGGAGCGGAAACTCGGATTCGCTCAACCGAATTATCGACTCTTGCAAGCAGTTCAGCAAACTCCGCGGTTTCAGCACGTTCATCATGAATAATTAAGGTTTTAAGCTGCTCACCCGCTGCAAGAGCATCTGATATCAGCTTGGTACCCTCAATTAAGTATAGCCCCTCTTTTTCGCGGCCTTTTTTCATCTTGAGCTGTTGCCAAGTACTTATTCGCGGATTATTTACCGATCGAATCTCCATTTACTATCTCTCTCTTATCTATTACTTACTACCCGTCACATACACTTCGAAATGTTGCAAGTTTTTCTTGCTGCCGATTACCACGAGTACATCGCCTTTGGCAATTAAGTCATCAGCGTTAGGTGCAATATTAATCTCCTCACCATTCTTTAGAGCAATAACGTTACAGCCAAATTTAGCACGAATGTCAAGTTCTACCAAGCTTTTCCCAATTATCTTTTCGCTACTAAGTAATTCCACAATACTATAATCATCCGAAAGTTCAATATAATCAAGAATATTTGGAGCAACTAAATTATGTGCAACGCTCAGTCCCATGTCGCGTTCGGGAAAGATAACCTTTGTTACACCAATCTTATAAAGAACCTTAGCATGCAGATTATTCTGTGCTTTAACAACAATCGTTTCAACGCCCAGCTCTTTAACAATCAAAGACGCCAAAATACTCGCCTGAATATTCTTACCAATCGCAATAACTACGACATCGTAGTTACCGAGACCGAGTGACTTAAGCGCCGCCTCTTCGGTTGCATCAGCCTGTACCGCATGGGTAACATTGTGAATATTTTCTTCGATTCGATTCTCATCAAGATCGATACCAATAACATCATTGTTTAATTGATAGAGTTCTGTAGCAACACTGCTGCCAAAACGCCCCAGACCGATAACAGCATATTGTTTACTCATAGTATCTCCTTTAGTCCGGTATTAGCTGGACTTTTTAATCTGTTCTACAGTATTAGCATCAAGCTTTTCAACCAGTTTAAGCAATAATTTAACCGTATTTTCATAGTCATCTTGATGAAACACACTTGCATGTGTATGAATATAGCGTGTTGGTACACCGATAAACAGCGAAGGTACTCCTCTACCATACAAATGGAACGAACCTGCATCAGTACCACCAAAAGCAAGTGTGGAAAATTGATAAGGAATTCCTATCTCCTCAGCCGTGTCAATAACAAAATCACGCAATCCTTTATGCGGAACCATCGATGCATCATAGACGATGATCTGTGGACCGCCACCCAACTTGCCGGTTGCATCATCCTGATTAAAACCGGGTGTATCAGCAGCTAAACCCGTATCAATTGCAAAAGCAATGTCCGGCTCAACCATATATGCAGAAGTACGCGCACCGCGCAGCCCTACCTCTTCTTGAACAGTACCGGCACCAAACACAATGTTTGGATGCGCTTGACCTTGTAAACGTTTAAATACTTCAACAACAGCCGCACAGCCGATGCGGTTATCTACCGCTTTGGCAAGTAGCATTTTCGGATTCGCAAGCGGTGTAAACTGTGAATCAGGTACAATCGCATCACCCGGGCGAACACCAAAACCTTCCGCTTCCTCTTTGCTTTGAGCGCCGATATCAATATATAAATCTTTAATTTTAACCGGTTTATCGCGTTCTTCATCCCTCATCGTGTGAGGCGGACGGGACCCAACGATTCCCACCAGTTCACCTTTGCGGGTAATAACCTTAACGCGTTGAGCGGAAACAACTTGTGACCACCAACCACCAATCGGCTGAAATTTGATAAAACCATCATCTGTAATCCGAGAAACCATAAAACCAATTTCATCCAGGTGACCGGCAAAGAGAATCCGCGGTCCCTCACTACCCTTGCGTGCAATCAAGCTGCCAAGGTTATCAACAGCAACCTCATCTGCATATGGTGCAATCTGCTCCTCCATTACCGCCCGTGCCGGAGCTTCATGACCGGAAATACCTGATGCGTTAGTTAAATCAGCAATCACTTTGATAACTGAATCACTCATTTTTATCTCTCCCCTATTTCATTTATTATATTCATTCTAATACTTTATTGTGTAAGCTTCTAGCTAATTAATCTTTTTAATTTTGTATAATCTGCCGACAATCAGGGCTACTACAAAAATACCTGCGCTAAAGAGTGCACCCATCTTAGCCGCACCTTTCAGCGTCAGATCGGTAAAGGCAACATCGGATACGAACAGCGCTACTGTCAGTCCCATCGCAGCAACAACACTTGCCGTAATCAGTTCTTTACGGCCCATTCCATCCGGCAAGGGAAAACCAATCTTGCTCCCTATTAATGAGAAAGTTGATATGCCGACAACCTTGCCAATAATCAGCGCGCTAAGAATAATCCAAGTTAATGCACCAATCTCGCTAAACAGAACACCTGCATTGGCGAGTCCAAAGAAAAATAGCCCAAAATCAACAAATCCTTTCCATTGGTGCTCAAAATGTTTGAGCGGCGAACTACCTTTACCGGTATCCTCAAAAACATGTCCATCCGGCTCGCAGTGATGCGGCAAAAACGGAATAATTGCAACTAATGCCAGTGCCGGGTGCAGGCTTGCGTTATATAACCCAAACCAACTTAAACTACCACCAAATATCAAATACGGCCAATAATTATTTACTTTAAATCTTCTTAGTAGATAGGCAACAGCAATACCCAGTAGCGTTAACAATAGCCAAATCGGTTGAAATGGCATCAATGGATTCGGATAAAAAATTGCAATAATCGCCAGACCAATACCATCGTCAACGACCGCTAAGAGTAGTAAAAAGTAAACTGCCGGATGTTTGTTACCAAACACAAAGCGCGCCAACAACCATGCAAGCGCAATATCGGTAGCAGTTGGGATTGCCCATCCATGACTGTACTCCGGACTGCCAAACAATGCATTAAACAAGAAAAAGAAGCCAATTGGTCCAAGCACTCCACCAAAAGTAGCCATTAGCGGATTTACCGCCTTCTTAATCGGATTTAAGTCACCACCCGGCAAGAAACTTTGGGTTATCTCAACTGCGGCAATCGCAAAAAAGAATGCCATAAATATATCTTGGACGAAAAAATGAAAATTGAGGCCGACAATTATTTCCTTATAAATCACCGTCTCATAACTTTCAGGATGAATATTTGCCCAGAATAAGGCGACAATTACCCCCGCTATTAACGGAATTGAGTACTCTCTTATAAAGTTTATCCCTTTACTCATTAGTCAGCCTCCATTGTACTTAGGATTTCTTGCATAACAATCATTTTATCTTAATTGGCGAGCAACTGTCAATTTTAGAGAAGGTGAACCACATGCTAATAAACTATGATATTATTGTTTATATCAGTTTACATATATAAGTTTACTTAGAGGTGAAACCATGGACGAAATTTCTTTATTTGAAAAACTATTTACACAAATTAATGATAGTTTTCATAGCTTCTTGGATCAGGATTTTAGCCAGATCTTTGAGAATCTGCTGGTTAACTCAATCAAAATTCTTGTCGTAATATTAATTACCTGGATCCTGATGAAGTTGAGAAGTATATTGGCTAACCGCGTGTTCCGGCTAACAAGAATGGATAAGAAAAAGCAGGAGACCTTAAGCTCACTGCTACTCTCCTTTTCAAAATATGTAATATTAATTGTCTCATTCATTATTATTCTTGGCTATTTGGGCGTGCAAACCGGTCCAATACTTGCCAGTGCCGGTATTCTTGGCCTTGCAATCGGCTTCGGTGCACAAAACTTTGTAAAGGACCTAATCGCCGGTTTCTTCATGCTTTTCGAAGATTGGATGCGAGTTGGTGACTATGTTCAGATCGGCGAGATAACGGGAACTGTTGAAGAGATTGGACTTCGCAGCACAGTTATTCGTGAGTGGTCAGGCAAGCAGGTGCATCTACTTAACAGTTCAATCGAAAAGTTGATCAACTTTAACCGCGAGCAGATGCGACCAATCATCAACTTTGTCGTTTCCTACGAATTCCCGATAGCTGAAGTTGAACGCGTAATCAAACTTGCCTGTGATGATATCAATGAAAAACATTACGATAAGTTACTTCGCAATGACTATGGAAATATCGTTGAACCGGTGTACCTTTACGGTATAACTGACATTAAAAATAATACGTATGGAGTGAAATATACGATCGTCGGCTTGGTAGAAGACCAACACTACTGGTTGATGGGACGCGAAATTCGTAAAATAGTTATCGAACATTTCCGTAAAGAGGGCATCCAGATCGCCTCACCAAAACGTACCTATACATTCGAGTCAGTTGCGGGAGAATCAACTATTTTTAGCAGAGGAGATATTAAAATTGATGAGTAGAACCTGGAAATTTATTTCATGGAATATTGATTCACTAAATGCTACTTTGACTTCAGACTCAGCGCGTGCTCTCTTATCAAGAGAAGTTCTCAAAACGATTATTGACTATGATGCTGATGTGATTGCATTACAGGAAACCAAGCTACCCAGTGATGGGCCGAGCAATAAGCAACTCGAAATCTTAAGTGAGATACTCCCGGATTATGATATAGTTTGGACCAGTTCCTGTCCGCCGGCTCGTACGGGTTATTCAGGAACCATGTTTCTCTACAAAAATGATTTAGCTGTAAAAATATCGAAACCGACAATCGACGCACCCTGCACCATGGATGCAGAAGGTCGGATTCTAACATTGGAGTTCGCTGATTTTTATCTGACCCAAGTCTATACACCTAACGCAGGCGACCAACTTGACCGACTGCCTGACCGCCAAGAGTGGGATATAAAATACAGAGAATATTTAATCAGTCTTGACCGAGTTAAACCGGTTATTGCAACCGGCGATTTTAATGTTGCCCATAAAGAAATTGACTTGGCACGGCCGGAGAGTAATCGTCGTTCAGCCGGCTTTACCGATGAGGAGCGCGAGGGTTTTAGTAAGCTTTTAGATCAAGGCTTTACCGATACTTTCCGCCATATGCATGGGGACGTAGTCGGTCAATATACCTGGTGGGCACAAAGAGTGAAAACCAGCAAAATCAACAATTCCGGTTGGAGAATTGACTACTGGTTGGTAAGTGACCGGCTTGCTGAACGCATCCGTAAGTCAGAAATGATTGATTCCGGACCACGCCAGGACCATACACCTATTCTGTTAGAGATAGATTTATAATGAGACCATCTTAGAGGCCATCTTAGAGACCTTTTTAATACAAGAGATAATTCCCAACATTACTTCAAAAATAAGCGCGCTTGCGCTTTTTTGCTTATTTCAAACAGCACCTGATATAGTTCCTCAACATCAGCGGCGAATTCCTTATTCTTGAGACAGGCTTGACAATTGCTAAGCACCTCTCGTTCACGTGCCTCATAACAGATTGGCATGTGATAACGCTCCTTGTGCTGCGCTACCTTCAGCACGATTTCCATCCGCTCCTCAAACAACCTCACTATTTCGCAATCAATACGGTCAATCTCTTTCCTAATCTTATCTAATTCATTCATCTCTTTTCCTCCCACTCAACTACTAACTATCTTGCATAGCATCCTTTTTTTCATTACCTTTCACAAAGATTGCTGTTAATCCCGCCTTGTCACGCCGCTCAATCGCACTCCTTAATGCCTTTATATTCCCCTCAAAGTGGTCCAGTTCTCGCAACACATTCTCACCGTTCTCGAGAATTAGATCGGGCCACAGTGCGAGGTTGATCTTTGCGACTCGCGTCGCATCAGCAAAACTACCACCGACAAAGTACTTGGTCTGGTCTTCGATGTTGCCGTCAATCAGCGCGCTAGCGAGCAGATGTGGTAATTGGCTGGTGTAGGCAATTATCTGGTCGTGGCTTTGTGGCGTGACACGGATTACTCTTTTGCAACCGATGCGCATCGCTAATTGTTCAATCAGTTGCAGACTTGACTCATCATTTCTTGCAGTCGGCGTTAAAATGTAATTGGCGCCAAGGAATAGATCTCCCATCGCATGACGCACACCGCTATATTCGCGGCCGGTCATCGGATGTCCGCCAACGAATTGTAGATTATCAGGCAAAATTTCCTCAATCTCCGCAAGCATCCGTTCTTTAATACCGGTAGCATCGGTAATCACAGCTCCCGGCTTAAAGTGATGCAGATGCGTTTTCACAAAATCGAGTACCGACTGCGGATACAGACAAATAATCACTAAGTCTGACTTAGCAAGCGGCTCAGTTGGATCAGTGTAACCCTGATCGATAATTCCGTAAGCCTCAGCATAGCTAAGCGCATCCTCATCAATATCGACACCCCAGATGTTGCGCGGGTTAAGCTCTTTAATCGCCATCGCGTAGGAACCACCGATTAAGCCCAGACCAACTATTGTTATATTTAAATCAAAGTCATTCAAATTCATCGCTCCTTTTAGAACCATTTATAACTAAATCGTGCGGCCAACCGCATTTGCCAACTCCTTAAGCGTTTCCATCATGCTTGCAAAATTATCCGGTTTTAATGATTGCGCGCCATCTGATTTCGCATTGGATGGGTCACTATGCACCTCGATCATTAAACCATCAGCACCAACCGCAATCGCTGCACGTGAGAGCGACTCAACCATCCACCACATGCCTGCGGCATGACTCGGATCGATGATAACCGGTAAATGACTAAGCTTCTTAATTGCCGGTACAGCACTGATATCTAAGGTATTGCGCGTATAAGTTTCAAATGTCCGAATACCTCGCTCACAGAGAATGACCTGTTCATTCCCCTCTGCCATAATATATTCAGCAGACATGAGAAGTTCCTCAATTGTAGCAGAAAGTCCGCGTTTTAGGAGAATCGGCTTATTAGTACGTCCAACTTCTTTTAACAAATCAAAGTTCTGCATATTACGTGCGCCAATCTGGATCACATCAACATCCTCAATAAATCTTTCAATATGATTAGCTGCCATCAACTCAGAAACAATCGGTAATCCGGTCTCTTGCTTCGCTAACTTTAACAGATCTAAACCTTCATACATTAATCCTTGGAAACTATAAGGCGATGTTCGTGGCTTAAAAGCTCCTCCTCGCAGAAAATTAGCTCCTGCCTTTTTAATTTCCCGGGCAATCTCGATAATCTGTTCCTCGCTCTCAACCGAACAAGGTCCGGCCATTATCGCTAATCCTTTGCCGCCAATCTCTCTGCCATCCACACTAACAATCGTGTCCTCCGGATGAAATAGACGATTAGCCTTTTTATAAGGTTCCTGAACACGAATCAAGCGCTCAACATAAACATTGGCTTTTAGTAGGTTAGGGTCGATCGCACTGGTATCACCCACTAATCCTAAAACATGATAGTTAGTACCAATTGACTCATTAATGCTACAGCCCAGTTCGACCATCTTCTTCTTAATCTTATTCAGCTCAGTCTCCGGCGTTCCTTGTCTAATTACTAAAATCATTCTTATCACTCCTCTTTTTAATAAAAAAAAGACTCATTAATGAGTCTTTTTATCTATATTCTGCTCAAGCAGCCATTTATCTGTTAGCTTCACACCCATTAGTGAACTGATTCCTTATTGAATTGTACGCAAAACGGCCAGCGCCATAATAATAGCCCCGGCTAAAGCCATAAAAATAAGTTGTTTGCGTATTCTTTAGGATATCGTTTTTCATTTAAGGTGTTCTCCTTTTATCAGGTACTATACATATGCTTTAGCGCTTTCACGCATTAAAGGAATTATATCAGATTGGTTTTAATAGTCAACACTTTTTTTAGCAGTTGTCTTATTAATAAAATTACAACCTATGCCTTGTCAGTCACGTAGCGGACGATTGTTCTAACCATTGAGCCGGTTGCGCCTTTTGTGATTAAGTTGTTTTCAACTTCACTCCAAGAAGAACCTGCAATATCTAAGTGAATCCATGGTTTATCTTCAACAAAAGTTTCTAAGAAAAGAGCAGCTGTTATACTACCTGCGCCACGCCCACCAATATTCTTGACATCAGCCAAATCGCTTTTAATCATTTCGCGGTATTCAGGGAATAAAGGCATTTGCCATGCACGCTCACCAACATCTGCCGCAGTCGCCAAAAACTCATCCGTAAACTCTTGGTTATTAGACATAACACCCGTTGTAATATCACCAAGCGCAACAACCATTGCACCTGTTAATGTCGCAGCATCAATCAGCTTATCCGCCCCTAATTTGATCGCATATGATAATGCGTCGGCCAACACAACTCGACCTTCGGCATCAGTGTTTAAAATCTCGATTGTTTTGCCGCTCATTGTTTTAACAACGTCGCCGGGTCTTGTCGCCGTTCCGGAAGGCATATTTTCAGTAGTCCCAATTACACAGATTATATTCTTCTTAATGCCTAACGTAGCAATCGCGTCAAGTGCTGAAAGCATTGTCGCTGCGCCGCACATGTCGCCCTTCATCAGATGCATATTATTGCTCGGTTTAATTGAAATACCACCGGAGTCAAAGGTTAACCCCTTACCAACAAGGCCAATGACCTCATCATCCTTACTTCCTTTCAAATATTTGATTGCAATCATTTTTGCAGGTTGCGCAGACCCTTGACTAACACTTAAGATACCGCCCATACCCATTTTTTTCATATCCGCTTCTTCTAAAATTGTGATTTCTAACTTGTGTTTATCAGCAATCTCTTTAGCCTTGGCAGCAAGGTCAGTTGGCGTTAACAGGTTAGCCGGCGTATTACCCAGGTCACGCGCTATGTTAGCGCTTTCCGCATAAGCTTTGCCGGTTGCGATACCAAGTTCTACATCGGTTTCATCACCATTAGCTAATATGTGTAATTTTTCAACCTGGCTGCTTTTATCTTCTTCGCTGCTATAACCGCGGAAGTAATAGTTCATCAGGACAGCACTCTCTGACAGTGCAAACGCAAGAGTTTTTGTATCTATGCCTTGACCGAGAAGATTCGCAATTGCAATTGTTACATCAGTAGCTTTTTCTTTATTAGCAGTTCTGATTACAGATCCGGCCAACTCGCGGATTACCAATTTATCAAATTTTTCTTTCTCTCCAAGACCAACGATCAGAATCTTTTCCGCCGGTACGCGGCCAAAACTGTAAATCAACGTACTCGCCTTGGCATCAGCAAGGTCCGGTCTTTTTGTAAGTAAAGCACTAAGGTCACCATTAAGCGCTTTATCAAGCGATGCAAGTTCACCTGCATTAAGCTTTTCATCTTTAAAAACAGCAAGAGCTAATAAATCTCCCTTTACAAACTCTGCAGCTGTTTTAGTCAATTCGATTTTCATCGTCTTACTCCCCTTTATCTGTTTATAATTATTTATCGCTTTCTCTATAATAACACATCCCTAAATAAAAAAAATAGTCTGCACTACTTATTATAAGCAGTACAGACATCCGTTTACATGATTAGGTCGCTCTTAGCCACCTCATTGTATTCGTTAAGGATCTTTTCTGTAACTCGACCACTACCATACTTGATTACATAGACTGTTATGAGTTTCTTCCCCCATTGCTCATACACGTCATCAACCGTATCAAAGTAAAGATCAATCTTGTTTCCAACAATTGCAGAACCTTTATCGGATACCACACCGTAACCATAGTTCGGTATGTAAAGGACTGTTCCGAGCGGAAACAGATTAAGATCCGCCGCAACTGTCGAATAAACATCCCTACGCACCTGCACTCCTGAGTAGGTAATACCATACTCTGGGTGGTCGATTGTTTTTCCGGTTGATTCAACACCTGCAGTATAACCGGTCGCTGTTACTTGAACAGTTGGATATCTGCTAAGCTCCGGTTGCTTGTTAGTTTCTAATTTTTTAAGTAAGGTCACCAGATCATTTCGCTTAACATATTCCAACTGCAAACTGAAATTACCTAAATACTCGATTGCACTCTTCTCATTAATTAGAAGATTATTTATGTTTTGTTCCGCCAAACTCTTGGTCTGATTGTTAGATTCTTTTAGTGAAAAATCACTAAATATGCTGTTTGTAGGGAAGCCGAGTACCAAGCCGATAGTAGTAACGAGTATGACGCTGAGCAAAATTGAAAAGACTAATCTTGCTCGATTGCTCTTTAGAATAGACAAGAGCATTCTCCTCCTCTCAACAACTATTTTCTGATAAAATAGCCTCTTAAAAAAACACCTTGCTCATTTTATACCATATTTTTAAAAAATCAACCTTTTTTTATACTTTGAGATCCTTATTACGATTTCACTTTTAATAATTACCATTAATGTTTATAATGTATTTATGACAAAATGCGTAAAGGTGGGAATGCTGTGATAGAGGATAATAATGTTTATGAGATAACGATAATTGGTGGAGGACCGACTGGGTTATTCGCAACCTTTTATGCGGGGATGCGCGGATCCAGCGTTAAGTTGATTGATACTATGCCAAAACTTGGCGGCCAACTTTGTGCCCTCTACCCTGAAAAATACATATATGATGTTGCCGGCTTCACTAAAATCAAAGCAGGCGAATTGATTACCCGCTTACAAGAGCAAGCCAGTCGATTTAACCCAACACTCTGTCTCGAGGAGAGGGTAGAGAAAATTGATAAGCTGGAAAATGGTGATTTCTTAATCACAACAACTGAAGGAACCCACTTGTCTAAAACAATCATCATTACTGCCGGCATCGGTGCCTTCGAGCCCCGCCGTTTAGAGCTGCCTAACGCCGGACAATTTGAACAGACCAATTTACACTATTTCGTTGACGATATTGAGATATTTCGTGATAAGAAAGTATTAATCTTTGGTGGTGGCGACTCTGCCGTTGACTGGGCCTTGATGCTCAAAAAAGTCACGAAGGAACTAACGCTGATCCACCGTCGAGATAAGTTTCGCGCCCATGAATATAGTGTTGAACTACTTTATAAATCAGATATCAACATTCTCGTGCCGCGGGTAATTAGCGAGTTAGTCGGTGTGGAAAGAATTGAAAAAGTTGTGCTGGCCGATCCGAAAACGGGAGAAGCTATGGAAGAATTAGAGATTGATGAACTAGTCGTGAATCATGGGTTTATTTCATCTCTCGGACCGATATCGGCTTGGGGAATTGAGCTTGAGAACGGCTTGATTAATGTTGATACTACGATGAAAACGAATATCGACGGAGTCTATGCAGCCGGCGATATTGCCAACTATCTTGGCAAAATTAAATTAATCACGACCGGATTTGGTGAAGCGGCAATCGCAGTAAGTAATGCGAAACACTATGTCCACCCGGAAGAAAGACTGCAACCGCCGAGGATGCAAAGTTTAGAATAGGTGATAGAAATGAACGAACGAGTAATAGATAATTTCGATGACATCAGAATCAAGGTAAAAAATGGCGAAAGGCTTTCTTTTGAAGATGGCCTTCGTTTATTGAAAACTGATAATTTGCTTGCACTCGGTCAGCTCGCTGACATTGTTCGTTATCGCAAAAACGGTGACCGCGTCACCTTTATCATTAACACGCATCTCAACTACACAAACATCTGTCAGATGGGTTGCAATCTTTGTGCCTATGCGGTCAAAGAAGGCGACAACGACGCCTACGCACTTTCACTTGCGGAAATCGAGGAGCGCGTTATCGGTCTGTCTGACCGCGGCTTCAGCGAAATCCACGTCGTTGGTGGTGTTAACCCGAATCTACCGCTCGACTATTATGAAGACCTGCTACGAATTATTAAAAAACACAATCCCAACATTCACATCCAAGGTTTTACCGCAGTTGAACTTGATTTTATTGCCAAATTAAATAAATTATCGATTAAGGAATTACTTGAGCGCTTTATTGCAGCCGGGCTCGGTTCATTGCTCGGTGGGGGTGCTGAGATCTTTGACCCAACGATTCGCCGCATTATCTCCGGTCACAAAAGCGGTGCAGAGCGCTGGCTCGAGATTCACGCTCTCGTCCACAGTATGGGCATGAAATCCAATGCTTCGATTCTCTACGGTCATATCGAGCAGCCGGAGCACGTAATCGATCATCTGATTCGTTTGCGCGAGCTACAGGACCGAACGGGTGGCTTTAATACTTTTTTCGGTTTCGCCTTTCATCCGGAAAACACCAAACTTGCTGCCGAGTATCAGCTAACAGGCGAAACTACAGGAGTCTATGATCTAAAGATGTTAGCCGTAGCAAGATTGATGCTCGACAACTTCCCGCACATCCGGGCATTCTGGATTGCAATTGGCCAGAAGCTTGCCCAGGTGTCACTTAACTTTGGTGTTGATGACCTCGATGGTACTGTGATGGAAGAGAATATATTTCATGCTGCCGGCTCAGAAGCTGCGCGCATGATTCCTAAGGAAAGCTTCCTAAGAATGATTAGAGACGCCGGCCGCATACCGGTTGAGCGTGATACTTTATATAATGTTTTAAAAATTTACTAAAAGATAGGTGAATAACTTGAATCAATTAGTAACGGACCGTAGTTTATTACCCATTGTGGAAAAGGTTAAAAATAATGAGCGCCTGACCTTAGAGGACGGACTGACCCTGTATCGGTCAACTGACCTGTCAACGATTGGTATGCTCGCTAACCACGTTAATTTAGAGAAAAACGGTAGGAATGTATATTTCATTCAGAACCTTTATATTAATCCGACTAATGTCTGTGAGGCGCGTTGCTCCTTTTGCGGTTATCGCCGCGACCCCGATGAAGAGGGTGCTTACACGATGAGCATGGATGAAATCCTACACTATGTGGCGGAACGTTACACAGAGAATATCCGTGAATTTCACATCGTCGGCGGACATAATCACACTGTCGGCTTCGACTATTACCTTGACACTGTCCGCGTTCTGAAAGAGGCATATCCACATGTCGTGATCAAGGCGTATTCGGCGGCGGAAATCGTTTTCTTTGCGAAGATTGCCGGCCTATCATTTAGAGAGGTTCTCGAACAACTCCGAGCTGTCGGGCTGGAAACACTGCCGGGCGGTGGTGCAGAGATACTAAACGAGGAATATAGGCGAAAACTTAGCCCTGACAAAGCAACGGCGCAAGAATGGTTAGATGTGCACGAAATCGCTCACGAAATGGGTATGAAAACGCATGCGACGATGCTCTACGGTTCGATCGAAACCCACGAAGAGCGAATAATTCACATGCTACGAATCCGCGAATTACAGGATAAACATCAAGGTTTCATGGTCTTTATACCGCTCGCGGTCCAACCAAAACAGAAGACTGCATCAATTCGGATGCGGACGGCTGCTTTTGATGACCTAAAAACAATTGCAATCAGTCGTCTCATGTTAGATAATGTCCCGCATATTAAAGCATACTGGATTGATATCGGAGTGCAACTAACACAAATTGCCCTCTCTTATGGCTCTGACGATATTCATGGCACGATTATTGAAGAACGGATCAGCCATGCGGTTGGTGCGAAAACTGAAGCCGGGCTAACTCGTGACGACCTAATCTTTCTAATCAAAGGTGCTAACCGCGTGCCGGTTGAACGTGACACCTTTTATAACATAGTAAAAGAGTATTAGAAGTGTAGTATTAAACTTATAAATATGGTAATATAGCTTATGCTTAATAAAATACAAGCAGGAAGGAGAGATAGATAATGGCATTGTATGATGATGTAAATGAGGTAATTGAGAAATTAAGACCTTTCCTCCAAAGAGATGGTGGAGATGTTGAGCTTATCTCTGTCGAGGATGGTATTGTTAACGTTCGTTTGCAAGGCGCTTGCGGAACTTGCCCAGGTGCAACAATGACGTTAAAACATGGAATTGAACGCGCATTATTAGAAGAACTCCCTGGCCAAGTGATTGGTGTTCAGCAAGTTAGATAATAGTAGATAGATATAATAGCAAACAATAAAACCATTGGTTAATGGGGCAATCCCACTAATCAATGGTTTTTTATTAACCCATTCGACGTGCCCAGAAGCCTCCTTGGAAAAAGAGGGGTTCATGCGATAGGATAAAGGCTTTGCTGTCAATCTGATTAATCAACCCAACAAGTGCACGCATATTTTTCCGTTTAGTCAAAACATGCAATACCACGCGGTCGCCGTCCATTCCTGAGCCCAGCCAACTTGTGACGCCATAGCCCGCCTGACGCAACCGGTCCGCAAGGTCTGAATTCATGTCTTGAATTATCACTTGAACTGTTACATAACCTAAAGCCAACAGCTCCTCGATCTTCGAACCAATTAAAACACCGATTGCGTAACCACCGCTATACACGATGATATAGAAAAAACTCTCTTTTATATGAGCCAAAACTAAACTAAGTGCAACGATATGAATTGAAACTTCAACGATACTAATTGCTGCTGCGAAATACTTTAAACCCTTAACCATCAATATCATCCGCACCGTTAAAAGCGATACGTACAATATTTGGATGCCTAAAATTAGAAAAACAAAATTATAATCAATCTGCATTATTTTTCTTCTCCTATTGGACGTTTTCTGCGCCTTCTGACCTTTTTCTTAGGTCTTTCCGCACGTTCTAAGACGAAATAAGGACTCCCAAAGTTGCAATATTCCAGAAGAAAATCTTGCAGCGAACTGATTTTGCTACTAACAGGAACGCCTTCTTGGCTATTGCGATAAAACCCAGTCAATCGAAGCTGCTCATAACCCCAATCACCAACAACATAATCGTACTTCTCTAACACATCACTAAAGCGTGCAACGAACGCCTCTTCGTCCCACGCATCGCGATTCTCTTCGACCAATTTATAAGAAATTCCGTTAACCTGTACCATTACGTTTCCTAACCTCCTGCCAATCTCATTGTAGCATATTCATCGTACTTTGCTAGCTATTTGTGCTTAGTCGCTTCACAAGTAAGGTTACCAATAATATTGCCACACTGACCAGTACAATTGTACCCCCGGATGCGATATTAAAGTAATAGGCAATAACAAAACCGGATATGCTTGCAGCTTCCGCCAATAGAATCGCCAGCCAGAGCGTTTGCCGAAAACTTTTAGCGATGAGAAGACCGGTTGCAACCGGAATAATCATCATTGACGAAACAAGTAATATACCGACAATCCGCATCGATACCGCAATCGTGAGTGCAATTAGAATCATAAAAATAAGGTTGATCATTCGATGCTTAATCCCACTGATTTTCACACTCTCCTCGTCAAAGGAGATATAGAGCAACTCCTTGTACAGGAGAAACACCACAGCCAAGATAATCGCCGCCATCAAAAGTATTGCCGCCAAATCAAGTTTGGTCACCGCGACAATGCTTCCGAACAGATAAGTAGAGATGCTCGTCGTGAAACCGCCGGAAAGGCTGATCAAAACAACCGCCAAGCCCATACCCGCAGACATTATTACAAGCATCGCCAGCTCTTCGAAATTTTTGTATTCTTCACGGAGTTTGTTGATACCGAGTGCCGATAGAACAGCAATCATCATACCACCGATAATCGGATTAATACCAAAAGTAATGCCAATCGCTACACCTGCCAGAGCCGTATGCGATAGCGTATCACCAATAAATGCAAGTCGCCGCATCACGATAAACGTACCGATTACGGGGCTGACAACACCGACGACAAGCGCAGCAATAAATGCACGCTGCATAAAGGCATAGGAAAATAACTCGAGCATCGGCTATTCCTCCTCTCTCGCGGAAGATTGCTCGGCACTCGTTTGTTCGGGTGCAGTCCGCTGATGCGGATGAAAATAATGATCATGTCCATGATGGTCATGGTTCACCAATTCCATATTGTCGCCATAAACCTTTTGCAGCATTTCCATCGATTTCTCATTAAAGAACTCCGGTTGACCACAATACAACAATTGTTTATTAAGACATAGAATATTCGTAACCTTGTTAGATACTACACCAACATCATGGGATACGAGGATAATCGTTAAACCATGTTCGCGATTAAGCCGGTCCAACAGCTGATAGAACAAATTGGTAGCTTCAATATCGATGCCGACCGTCGGCTCATCAAGTATCAATAGATCAGGGTTATTCACCAATGCTCGCGCAATAAAAACTCGTTGCTGTTCACCGCCGGAGAGCATGCCGATCGTGCGTTTCTCATAACCTTCTAAACCGACAAGTTTCAGTGCAGCAAGTACTGCTCGTTCATCCTGTTCGTTAAGACGAGCGAATAACCCTTTGCGACCAAAAAGTCCCATGGAAACAACTTCAAAAACACTGACCGGAAAACTGCTGTTAAAGCTATTCGCCTTCTGCGACACATAGCCAATTCGCTGCCATTCATTAAATCTATTAAGCGGTGTACCAAATAACAAGACTTCGCCATCTTTGACCGGCAGAAGTCCGAGAATAACCTTCAGTAGGGTTGTTTTCCCCGACCCGTTCGGCCCTAAGAGACCGATAAATTCTTGCTCATAAATTGCCAAATTAACATCAGCCAGTGCGACGCGGCTGCCATATCTATAGGTTAAATTTCTTATTTCAATCACTTTGTTAGCCATTTCTCACCATCATTCTCCCAGTGCTTTTTTTAGGGCTTCTAAGTTCAATCCCATCAGCTTGTTGTAGTTAAGTCCCGCTGCCGCCTGATCCGGATATAAACTACCTATCGTATATATTTCCAGCGTTTCAATCCCCAGTTCCCGAGCAAGAACTTCGGCAATTTTTGTTGATTCCGTCTTATCGACTAAAATATATTTAATCTCATCTTGTGTAAGCCGCTCAGTTAAGCGCTTCATTTCGCTTAAACTCGGCTCATCTTCTGAGGTATAACCGCTAATCGAGCGTTGTTCAAGGCCATAAGCCGCAGCCAGATAACCAAAAGCTGCATGCGATATATAGAACTCCTGATGTTTAAGACCGACTAACTCAGTGCGGTAGCGCTCGTCAAGAGCCTGCAATTCACTTGCTAAATTCTGATAATTATTCTCATAATATGACTGTCTCTCGTAATCAAGCCCAACCAACGCATCTTTGATCGTTTCTGCAATGATAATCGCATTTTGCGGAGAAATCCAAGTATGTGGGTCATAACCACCATGCTTGTTGTCGCTCACTTGTAACAAAAGAGCGCGTTCGCCGGCGTTAACCGCTGTCACCTTTGTATCGCGAAGATTAGTCAAAATGTTGCTAATCCATAGTTCCATGCCTGCACCGTTATAGATAAAGAGGTCGCCCTTAACGATATTCGTGCTATCGCGTGCAGATGGCTCATAATCGTGCGGACTCACGCCTGCAGGTATTAAATTTACCGCGCGGACATTATCCCCACCAATACGCTCCGCGAACTCTTGTAACACATACAAAGTTGTATAGATTGTAAGCCGCATGTCGCCCTGATCAGCTTGATTGGGAGAAGCTCCGCCACAGCCGGCAATTGCCGGCAACAGTGCCATAATCATCACTGCAATAAATATTTGTTTAATTGTTCGAGTCCATTTATATGTGCGCATCGGGTCACCTTTCAGAAGGAAATTTGCAAAAATTACATACACTAATATTATACTCGTCAAGCGGTGCAATGTAAAACAAGGGTAATTGTCGGCAGTTTTCTGCAAAATGCGGAAATAATTTGATAGAATGCCCTGTTAGAGTATATACTTATCTTAAATAAGTTCTATCTTGTGGAGGGCAAATAGTGGAAAAGATAATCGAAATTCGCGGTGAAATAATTAATAATAACATTTTAAAATTGATTGACCAATCGATTAAAGAACATGGTGGTAAATATCGTATTCTCGAGATTAATGTTGAGGAAACTGCTGAAGGTAAGCCTTATATTAAACTTGCTGTCGATATTGAAGAGGATAAACTTGAATCGATTTTGAAAATTTTGACGCAGGCGACGAATGCTGTGCCTGCAGCTGAAGAAGCAATTCTGAAGCCAAGTTTAAAGGACAAAACTGCTCCTGACGATTTTTACTCAACTACCAATCATCCAACCGATGTATTTGTTGATGGCAAATGGCTGCCTGCACAGAACATCCGCATGGACGCCTTACTCGTATTGCGCGATGGTTCAATCTACACGACCAAGCTTCGCGACATCAAACAAGGTGACATGATCGTCTGCACAACCAAAGGTGTACGGATCAACACCGGTCACCTGAAAGATAGTGAAGAGTTCGGCTTTATGACTAATGAAGTTAGTTCCGAACGCCATGTTGAATTGGCGGTCAAAGAGTTAGCGAAAAGAATGAAAACAATCATTGGCCGTGGCGGAAAAATCTATGTCGTCGCCGGTCCCGTAATTATCCATACGGGCGCGATGACGCATTTTCAAGAGATTATTAGGAAAGGTTACATCTCCGGTCTTCTTGCCGGCAACGCGATCGCTGTGCATGATATTGAGTATAATCTTCACGGAACTTCGCTCGGTATTGACCTGAACACCGGCAAAGCCGCTACAGGCGGTCACAGCCATCACATGCGGGCAATTAACGCCGTCAATAAATCGGGAAACATTGCCGCAGCAGTTGCTGACGGCACGATTACCAACGGCATTATGTATGAGCTGGTGAAAAACAATGTTCCCTTTGTCTTGGCGGGTTCGATCCGCGATGACGGACCTTTGCCGGATACTTTGATGGATCTCTATCAAGCACAAGAAGAGTACGCTAACATGATCAAAGACGCCGACATGGTGATCATGCTGTCAACGATGCTGCACTCAATCGGCACCGGTAATATGCTACCGAGCTATGTGGAAACAGTTTGCGTTGATATCAATCCGGCTGTCGTTAACAAGCTGGTTGACCGCGGGTCAGCGCAGGCCAAGGGTCTAGTAACTGATGTCGGCCTTTTTATATCCTTGCTGAATCAGAATCTATAACGAAGGAATGAAATAAATGACAACTCTTGCTAAGGAGCAAGCTTTAATAGAATTTTTAAGCGAGTTAGGTAGTGTTGCCATCGCTTTCTCCGGCGGGGTTGACAGTACCTATCTGGCTGCTGTCGCTCAAGAAACGCTGGGTGAGGGGGCACTGGCAATCACAATAGCAACTGAATTGCTTCCTGAAAGGGAACTGAGAGCAGCGATCAAGATAGCAGAACAGCTCGCTATCAAGCACCTGGTAATTAATATACCGGTCCTGAATAA
The DNA here is from genome assembly GCA_964637775.1 of uncultured Caryophanales bacterium. GTDB lineage: Bacteria > Bacillota > Bacilli > Tepidibacillales > Tepidibacillaceae > CAYZPB01. The sequence continues at coordinate 126,865 of CAZWWX010000001.1, read as the reverse complement.
TCCTTTAATAGCCAGCAACGACCGAGAACGTTGCTATTATTGCAAACAGGAAATCATGCAGGCAATCATCGATGCTGCCGCTGAACACGGCATCACAACCTTGATCGATGGCACTAATGTCGATGATCTATGCGAGTATCGGCCGGGTCTTAGAGCGCTGAAATCGCTGGCGATCCGCAGTCCGCTGAGTGAGTTAGGCTTCACTAAGCAAGAAATCAGGGACCGGCTTTATCAGCGGGGTTTGCCGGAATGGAGCAAGCCTTCTGCATCCTGTCTGGCAACACGAATCGCCTATTATAATCAGCTAAACCAGGAGATGCTGCTGCGGATTGAACAGGCGGAAGCCTTTTTATATGTACTGGGTATTGCTAATAGCCGTGTGCGTTCAGAAGGAATGAGTGCACGGATTGAAGTCCCGCTAGCGGATTTCGAGCGAGTACTGGGCTACCGCGAACAGATTGTTAAATACTTTAGTGAGCTGGGATTTGAACAGATTAACCTGGACCTTCAGGGCCTGCGCTCCGGCTCCTTCGATCAAAATATAAGGACTGAAGCAAATGACGGATAATAAGAAAAATAATAATAGCGGCTCAGGCGGTAAGGCTAATTCGCTGGATTTAGGCTTTGCTAAGCTCGACCTTGAACGTGAAAGCCGGACCGGCTTTCCTGAGGTAATTTACGGCGAAGGCAAAACAGCCGAGCAACTGCTGGCCATTTTCGAGAAACTATATGAGAACGGAAATATAGTACTGGCAACCCGAGTTTCACCCGACAAAGCTGAGCCGGTTATCAGCCGGTTTCCACAAGTTATTTACAATAATTGCGGTAGAACATTAATTGCAGGTAAACCCGAACAACCACTCTATCCGGGCTATGTGGCGATCGTCTGTGCCGGCACATCGGACCTACCGGTTGCCCTTGAGGCTGAAGTAACCGTTCAAGCTCTGGGCAGTCGCACTGTCTTAATCAGCGACGTCGGTGTAGCTGGTCTCCACCGGCTGATCGATAAAATCGACCTAATCCGTCAGGCTAATATAATCATTGTCATCGCCGGCATGGAAGGCGCCCTCCCAAGCGTCGTTGGTGGCTTAGTCAGCAAACCAATCATAGCGGTGCCAACCAGCATTGGCTATGGCACTAGTTACAACGGCCTATCTGCACTCTTAGGTATGCTTAATTCCTGTGCCTCCGGCATCTCTGTCGTCAACATCGACAACGGCTATGGAGCCGGCTACCAAGCTGGCCTAATCAATAAATTAATCAATCGTGAGGGCAAATAAAATGGAAAAGATCCTTTATCTAGACTGTTTCTCGGGTATTAGTGGCGACATGACGCTCGCTGCTCTAATCGATGCCGGCGCCAGCCTGAAATACATCAATGAACAGCTCAATCTTTTGCTCGCTTCTTCGGTAACGCTGAAGGTTAAAACTGTTAACAAAAAGGGGATCTCGGCCAAGCAACTAGAAATCCTGCTCGACCCCAAAGTAGTCCCGGTTAACCGCAACTACAGCGCGATTCGGGCAATGATTAACGAATCCCCGCTAGTTCCCGATGTCAAAAAGAATGCTCTGGCTATCTTTCAGGTGATCGCTGAGGCTGAAGCGAAAATACACGGTGTTCAGGTTGAGCAGGTACACTTCCACGAGATTGGTGCAATCGATTCGATCATCGATATCGTCGGTGTTGCTCTTGCCCTAAAGAGTCTGGATATTGACCAGGTCTTTGCCGGACCGGTACCTCTGGGTAGTGGCCGAATCAGCATTGAACATGGGATTTATCCGAATCCGGCACCAGCGACACTAGAAATCCTGAAGGGTAAAACGATTAACTTGCTAGACCTGCAATACGAAATCACCACTCCAACCGGAGCGGGAATCGTTGCAGCCCTGGCTAGCCAGGCGATCAATCTACCTCAGGTCAGCGTCGAAGCAATCGGCTATGGAGCAGGTACGCTTGACCTGCCCGACCGACCGAATGTGCTGCGGGCTTATGTTGGCCAGGTAGACCATCTTTCTTATCAGCGGCCGAATTTAAACTTTGAACAATATGGTGATGCACTTAATAAGGGTGAGATCCAGATGAAAGAGTTGGAGTAACGTTTATAGATTTATAAAAACAAGTAAAAATGACGCTCATGTTAATAAAAATAATAACCCCGCTATCGAGCGGGGTAAATAATGTATAATGTAGAACGATGTGGCAGGAGCTACGCCGTTGTGCTATCTGCAACTGTCTCCGACAACACGATTTTGCCCTCATGGTGATAGATAATCTCGATTTTCTGCCGGTGTTTTCCATTTCTCTTGTTAGGAGCGCGAACAATAACTTTTTCAACAAACTCATTAATGATAGTAGATGCCAATTCTTGAATAGCTGCATACTTGCAATATTTGCGGAGCAAGCACTGCGAATGTAGCCACACCAGCTATTTTTGTTTCTTGGGATAATCCCAAACCCATTTGTATTAGTTAGTGTAAGTAATCATGGAAAATACATTTTTGCTACCGTCTTAACTTATTCAACATGACACTCCACGGGTTATACCAAATGAAAGCAGAAAATCTGTTGCAATTTTATAGCTGCAACAGATTTTCTTAATTATTACGAGATAACTTGTCGTATTAGATAATAGGATAAGAATTTTTTTGCTTGTTTTTCTTGAAAATCATATCGTTCCTGAGATTTGTTAAATAGTCCAAAGCAATGTCTCTCACGTCATCACTGCTCAAAAAGTCAAGTAGCGAAACTGCGCCATATCGTTTGAAATACTTATTAAATTCTCGAAAATACTCTGTAATACCTTCGCGTGGTCCCAACATCAAGCTAAACTCCTTTAGAGCCAATAAGACACCTTTCCCTACGATACGATTTTGGCTGTATGTTGTGTCGACAAAGTCCGTACAGATAGTTTGATTCATAAGTAATATATCGGTCAAATAATACGGATTCTTTGGGTTACTTTTATCATATGAGATATATCCGTACCACCACAACCGAGAAACTGCATTATCAAATACACTATGTGCAGTGTTACTAACAAAAAAACGGTTTTTTATTGTTGTATCAGTAGCCGCAGGCATCCATCTGTGTATAATGTAACTTCTATATGTTACGTGGGATAAATATGTCCATAAATACTTATTAGTTGCGGACAGGGGAGGGAGGTTTGAAAAAGCATCATAAAGTATTTTTACATTAATCAAATCCTCTTGAGATTTTTGTTCGTCTAATGAAATTTCCGTAAGCATAAACATCTCCGCTTTCTGAAGTTCGATCGATGACTCTTTACTAAAACATCTTCCGGAAAAATAGTCATTTATCCAGTCGGAATCTTGTTCATACAAATCACGATTTGCGCCAATATTGTCGTATAGTTCATCGTATGCGGGCTCCAATAAATATCTCAGCTTCATTTGTTAATCCGCCTCCATTTCTATAGTGTCGCTATTTCTATTAATATCATCTATCGTTGTTTTAAATGAATTCAAAGCATCCCATGAAATATCTCCGAGGAGCAGATTTGCAACCGTAACCATTGAAGAATCAGTTGTCTCTAGATCTATGTTCAGACGTTTCAAGTTCTCCATAATCACCCTATACCATCTTCTACCTTCGAAGTTTTCTCCATCTTCGCCAGGGTCGGTCCTAATATAATCAAGTGCCTCAACAAGGACAGGCAATACAATCACCGCAGAAAGATATCTACGAAACTCGTTTTTTCTTCTAAGGTTATGATAAACTTGATACAGCTTAGAAGATAGAAAAATTCTGATTTTCTCATCGGAGTAGTTTGCTATTATTGATTCGGTTGCTTCCTCAAGTTGAGATATTTGAAAAATAGAGCTAATCGGTTTTTGCAATTCACTGTCATCCAACTTTACTTCATATATTATGCTTTCTGCAAGTATATCACCTTTGCGTAAATCAAACGTTGCTCCACTAAAATATAACGGGTTATGTTCGGGAAGAAAGAACGCCTCAATAGGCTTGGTTGCGACTATAAATGATTGTAGTGATATAGTCTTTGCAACTTTCATTTTGCCGATATTTACTGTACAACTATTAGAAGGAGGAATAAATTCATGCATGGTACGATAAGTGGTTGTGCTGCTGCAGATTTTAACAATCACTTTTGCCTTTCCCTCTGACACAAATAGTGCGAGCCCTTCACAAAAAAGGTTATAGCTTAAATTAAAAATGAAATCCGCAGCATCAGAAGGCTGTTGATTCATACTTAAAGAGAATTCTCCTTCGGTATAATCGGATCGAACCGCAGACAACAGAGGGTGGGGGAATTCTTGTTTTTTGTTTCTCATTTATTTCGCCTCCGTTGTCACAATATCCAAGAGCATTTTTTCTCTGTTTTTGAAAGTAACAAAAATCTCTTTGGGTGTATCTTTTGCTAAAGCAACAGGACCAATGGTAGCCCCATCCGATATCTTTGTTTTTCCTTCGGTAGCATATTTTTCGACGTCGACGGTATCTTCACTATTATCCTCTCCGACCGCCGAAAAGGTAAGGTACACTTTTTCGTAATCGTTATCGCTTTGTATTAACACCCTGTACAATCCAATATCCGGTTTGAGCGCATATGCGCGTTGATCGGTGATATTCACGGTTGAGAGAGTATCTCCGGATTTCTCAGGTTTTGTGCCTGCTTGAGGTCCGGAACCGACAACAACCTTTTTCCCTGCTTTCTTTTTCTTCTTACGTTTTTTGTTTCCGTATGCATCACCGGGGAGAGGAACGCCCGTTCCTTTCTGGCTGCCTGTTTGCGAAGTTCCGGTGGAGGGCTCTGTTGCAATAACGGTTAACACCTTATGATTAACGCGCAAAATATCATCTCCGATTTGCGTTCCCCCCATAGTGTCAACATCATCCGGAAGATAATCTCCTTCTCCGGAATCAATCGTATATTCTGTAACGGAGTCATATTTCTTTTGTAACTCTGATAAAACCCAAGTATCCATTTTTTCAAGAACTTCTTTTGCTTTTTTACGCTTTTCAGAGTCATCATCAATCAATTTATAATCCCATCGATTATGTCGCGGAGGCTCGGTATCTCTCAACAATTCACTTAATTCCGCACCGCGAATGACAACAACAGCAGCAAAATGCTGCATAATATTTTTTCTGTATTTTCTGATTCGCATACCGGTTGACCGAAAAGACGCTACATTATTATGATAAGACTTATCAGCTTTAATAAACAAATCAATATCGTTTTCACTTAAAATGGTTGTGTGAAGAATTGTGTTATCATCGGGAGTGGTTAAAGCCATATACCATTCGTATGTGTTACGCATTTCAGTGGATACATCTTTTCTTTCATAAATAAGTGAGCCGATGTTTTTTGCACATATTTCGCATCCTTGAATTGTAACCACCATTTTATGCTCATATATTGCAAGAAAGAAATTTGCTAAGACAGCCTGGATCATAGCTTCTTTCCACGAATCATCAGCATTAAACCCAACAATAATTATATCGGTTCCATATTCTGTACGAAGAAATTCATCCCTAAAAGAACAGTCATCTTCAGGAAATATAGGTCTCCATGTATCTGCATTTTCGACTTGTAAATAATGGCCTATTCCTTGAGTTGCGCGACTCTCGGAATCCAGAATCGTAGCCAAACGGGAAACCCCCTGAAAAGCACGCTCTTCATCTTTTGCATATGTATTATAAAAAACCATGCTCAAATTAGAACAAGCAAAAGGAGCATTTTTGCCAATACCATAAGAGCCCGCGCTATCACTGTCTTTGCTCACAGATGTGCCATCCGAATGTGCAAGAGCTCTCCATACTGATTCTTTCGAGCGATCCGCCTTCGCGCCGGTGAGACCTTTTGTATTGTAATCCCTTGCAAGCAGGATAGGGATATAATCTTGTTTAAGCGTAGCGTCAACACCTCGTAAAAAATTCCCCAACCTCTTGTCCATTCGTGTTTGCCAGTATGCCTTGCAACCAGAAATGCACTTTTCAAAATCCGCAAACATTGCATGTTCAATTTTTCTCACGGTCGTTAAGCAAAACTCCACTTTCACAGGGTTACTGGAAGAAAAGTCACGTGCGTCAAGCGAATTTTGGCAAATCTCCCGTGCCAGATTTTCAATTAACTCAACACCCTTAAAAAGTTCTATTCCACTATTAGTGTAGCCTTGCTCATTTCCACTTCCGAGGGGCGGAAAATCCCACATTATTTTTGACATCCTTATTCCTCCGATTAGCGCAGTGTAAAACGCTCTTCTTTACTTTCTTCACCCAGAAATCTATTTTTTGTGTTTTTTAGCTCCTTTTCGAGAGCATTAAATATCTTTCGGATATCTTCATCATTATATTCATAATTTCCGGGACTTGCACAGTTGCCAAGCAGTCGCATCATATTAATAATCTTATTGGTACGCGCTTCAGCAATTCGAACAAAGCGATCGCGTTTAGTTTCAGTCGCCATAATAACACTCCTTTCAACTTCATATATTAAATGTAGCAGTTGCAAATATATTTGTCAATATATTTGCAAATTATTCGCGAAATATATCGACAAATATATTTCATTAAAAAGCACACATAGAAATCTTGCGCGCAATTTTTAATAATTATTCTTTTTACAATTCGCGTAAATAATGTACTATATATTCCGCTATAGACTCAATTACCGGAATGGTTACTGAATTGCCAAATTGTTTATATTGTTGCGCCATACTTACGCTTTCGGGAAAAGCAAATTCATCAATACCCTCATTATTAATAAATGCGTAGCCGATAAATCCTTGTAATTTTCCCCACTCCCTCGGCGTCATAAAGCGAACACATTCATTGTTGAGCGGAGACAATTTCCCTTCGACATTTCTGCCGGGCATATCGTCCTGCCAATCAATTACCATATTTCGTTCTTTACCAGAACCTCCGGTTGCCAGAATCGTATTTGCTGTCGGATGTTCAATGTCGGCTGCATTTACGATTCGGTATCCAAAACCATTCCCCTTCAATTTTTGTCTGGCCTTGTGATTTATTAGGGTTTGATAATAACCAGACGCAAGGTAGAACCGCTCATCAGCACCCATCTCCAACAAATCGTTTAAATCCTCATATAGTACTTTTTCTCTTGTCGAAGGGAGAGGGATATCCATATTCATGCACAGTTCACCAAACCTACGACGATCAAACGCCACTATATATGTCCGAGGTCTGTTTTGCGGTATTCCAAAATATCGAGAATTCCTAATGAAATTCCTTGTATCAAACACAAGTTCTCCGGTGGCACCACGATTTACCCCTATAACTTTATATTCTAAATCATTTACAAGCGTTTTGAGTACAACTTTGAAAGTGTTTCCTTTGTCGTGGCGTATAAAGTTATCAACGTTTTCAAGTAAAATTGCTTTCGGCCGCGTTCTTTGGACAATCTCGGCGATGTGAAAAAAAATCGAACCTTTGGTAGCATCGGCAAAACCTTCTTTTTTTCCTACATTACTGAACGATTGACAGGGAAACCCGGCAAGTAAAACATCATAGTTTATGGATTCAACCATCTGTTTAAATCTTTCGGTTGTAATATCATTATGAGGATTTTCACCAAATAATTTTTCATATGTTGCACAGGCAAAGTTATCAATTTCTGCACTTAATATATTTTTAAATTCTCCTGTTAATTCGAATCCTTTTCGAACACCACCGATACCGGCACATAAATCAATCGTTCTAAATGGCATAATTATCTCTCCCTGTATACTTTTTCGATTATATCAGCACATGCCAATACATTTTCTTTTATTTCTTTGCCCCAAAAGCGAAGCACTATCCATCCTTCGTTTGTTAGGTATGTGTTTACCTCGGTGTCACGTTGAATATTTCGTTCTATTTTCGGAATCCAAAATTCACGGTTGCTCTTAAATTCTTTTTTTCTTTCTTCCCATGCGTATCCATGCCAAAATTCACTATCAACAAACACGGCTATGCGCTTCCCGATAAAAGCAATATCCGGTTTTCCAAAAACCGATGTAACATTTTTCTTGTATCTAATATTTCTTTTCCATAATTCGTGACGAAGTGAGAGTTCTATCTCCGAATCCTTGTTTTTTACTCGCCTCATATTATAGCTAATTTGTTCCGGAGTCTTTTTCTTCATAACTCTTCTCCAAATACAGCAATTACTTTCATCCAATCAGCATCTTTTTTATTTGCTTTTTTTGCTACTCGGATTGCTTCACACACAGACGGTATCTCAAAAAAATATTCCTTTATATCATCAGGAATGGTGTTTCTATATTTTGCCGCAAGAAAACGAAGTCTTAAACCTTTATCATCTGTCAAATCTAAAGTGTCAATTATTCGAGTTAATAAATCTCCTTGCGGAGGAGCATTTTTCCCCTGTTCTATTTGGCTTATTGTCATTTTATTTCGACCAACGGCATTGGCCAAATCTTCTTGCGTCATACTTGGTATTTTAGATAGTCTAAGTTGCCGCAAGTAGGCTCCAAAAGAGTCTGCTTCCATTTAAGCACCTCCCTAATAAGTAAGTAAATTTACTTATTTATAATAATACATTAATTCTGTCATAATGTCAAGACTTTACTCCTAATATTAAATAGCAAAGCCCATTAATTATGATGCCTATTTAGGGTAGAAAAACGAGGTCTTTTTATTCTGTATGCACTTAGAATTAACGCAGCAATATCTCGTAATACCTTGTTAAGTTTAGTTAAAGTCAGAGGGAAAAAGGTCAGAATTTGGGATTTTGAAAATCGAAAAAGCAGGGATATCCTTGATAACGAGGATATGCCTGCCTCATTGTTTGCCCTTTTGTAGGCTGTGCTCAATAATTCATATTACTTCCTTATCAAGATCAAGTACCAACTTAGGCAGGGTTTTCTATTGCGATCAATCACTTTACTACTTATTCAACTACACCCGGCTGCCCCTTATTAAACATTTTAGCCAAGAGATATAACACTACCCCTATAACATTAAAGAGAGCTGCATAAATGATGACATTATAATAACCTAACAAGAAAATAAAAGCAGGAGCTAACAAAAGCCCTAATAACTGTGCAACACCGGAAATTGCCATGAATAAGGTCATAACATTTCCGAAACTCTCCTTGTACAATCTCTGAAAAGCCGTAACAATATAGATTTCAAATATACCTGATAGTATTGCCATAACAAACACAACAATTAGCAAACCATAAACCTTAAAAACCAGCATAGACGCTATCCAGATTATTATTACCAATAGGTAAGATGAAACTAAGAACTTCTGAATATTGACTCGTTCAATAACTTTGCTAGAAATTATACTGCCAAGACTAAACCCGATCAAAATGGACGCAAAGTAGAATCCGTATAAGAAAGCTCTATCGGCTTCACTAAAGAAACCAACCGCCGTTACTGCAAGGATTGATGATTGTAAGTGCATCATCAGGGCAAACAGCAAAATACCTACTGTAAATGAATTTCCAATAATATCTCTGAAACCCAATTTCAACTCAGCCACATAATTTGCTAAAAAACCATTATCGCCTTCTTCTGTAGCCGGTGCAACAGGGGCACTCTTAGGGATTTCCACCTTTCTAAAAAAGAAAAATGTCATAATATATGAAAATAAATCAACTATCAAGATTCCGAAAAAACTAATTATCGAGATTAAAATACCGCTAATACCATCTGCTATGCCATTAATAATATTTCTGCTCGTAACTACGATGCTATTAGCCTTAGGTAGTTCCTTGTCCGCAACTATTTTGGGAACAATCATTTGCGTTAGAATATAAGAGCAATAATTACCAAAACTAAATATTAAGAGCCCAAACACTATTAAAGAAAAAGAATAAACATTTATTCCTAAAAATATACAAATGAAAACAAATGTAATTGCGACCATTTGTATTAATTGAAATCCAATCAACCATTTTCGATTCGCAAGTTTATTGATAATTGGACCCAATAAAAAACCAAATAACATAGTAAAGACCGCTGCTGAAGCGCTTATGGAAACATAAACATCACTTGCGGTCTGTGCATAGATCATGATTGGAACAACAATCATAAATAGACTATCACCAAAGTTTGTTATTCCGATACCAATGACTAAGTTTTTGAAGGATTTGTTTTTCATTCAGTTTTGTCCTAACTTATCTTTTTGTTCCCTAACTCACTTGCCCGTCTAAAAACCTCTTTCAGCGGCACATCATTGTTCCGCGCAAGTTCAGCACAAGACTCATATTCTGGGGCTACCTGGACGACTTGCCCTTTATATAGGCCTATCTTCACCGTTACCGGTCCCCATTCAGTCTCCACCTCGATTAGCTTGCGCTCCAGCCGGTGGGCTGTATATGGCGTATAGCGCAGACCAAAGGTCGTCGTCTCCCTAAAGAGAAAGTCTACCACTTGGTCTTTGATTTCTTCCTGGCAGATAACATTAAGGACTTGACCTGGCCGGTTCTTCTTCATGACTACCTGGTCGACATAGACCTCGTTCACACCGAGCTTCTCTAACTCAGTGAACAGGAAACCATAAAACTCCGGATTCATATCATCGAGTGAGACCTCGATTTTCCAGACCTTCGTGTCGATATGTTCAGCTGTACTCCGTCCTCTAACAAAGTTGTCCATACAGTCAACTCCTCCCCTGCAAATCTATATTTTCGCCGGGCTCTTCAGACCAAGGATTGCTAAACCGTGCTTGATTACTTCCGCCGTCCCCTTAGCTAGTGCTAGCTTAGCAACCTGCTCTGCATCGTCCTCTGTAATAACGCGTTCTTGATGGTAGAACTGATTAAAGACCGCACTTAAATCTAACAGATAGCGGGCGATAATCGACGGTTCCACCCTCACCGCAGCCCTTTCAACAACGTCTTCGTATTGAGTCAGCAGGTAAATCAAGTCCCAGCTAACTGCGCTCGTCAGATATTCACCAGCAATCCTGCTTTTCACTCTTAGCGAGACAGTGGCCCGCCTTAGTAAACTCTGAATCCGCGCATAGGCGTACTGGATATAAGGCCCAGTTTCGCCTTCGAAACTAAGCGCCTCATCCCAAGAGAAATTCACTTCATGCATCCGGTTATTCTTCAAGTCATTAAAGATAATCGCACCAACGCCGATCGATTCAGCGACCTCTGCCCGGTTTTCCAAGTCAGGATTTTTCTCCTCGATAATTTTATCAGCTTTTTCAATGCTCTCCCGTAAGACTTCCTCTAGTAGCACAATCCGGCCCTGACGGGTTGACATCTTTTTGCCTTCAAACAGCATCAGCCCAAAAGGCACGTGCAACAGATCGCCATACCAATCATAACCCATCTTGTCGAGCACAGAGAAAACCTGCTCGAAATGAAGTTTCTGCTCGTTACCTACCACATAGAAGACCTTGTCAAAATCATAGGTATCCTTGCGGTAGAGGGCTGCTGCCAGGTCACGCGTCGCATAAATCGATGAACCGTCTTGCTTCTGGATAATCGCCGGTGGCTTGTCTTCACCCATCTCCACAACCAGCGCACCCTCACTCTCAACTAAGAGATTCTTCTCACTCAACTCTTTAAGGACACGTTCCATCTTGTCGTTATAGAAACTCTCACCCATATAGTGGTCGAACTTGACACCCAATAGGCGGTAGATTTTATCAAATTCCTTAATGCTCTCCTCAACGAACCATTTCCAGAGGCGAACTGCCTCCTCATCGCCGTCCTCAAGCTTTTTGAACCAGAGCCGGGCCTCATCCTCCATCTCCGGATGCCCTTCCACCTCTTCATGAAAGCGCACATAAAGGCTCACCAGCTCCTGTATTGGATTCCGGCGGATAGCCTCATCATTACCCCATAGCTTATAGGCGACGATCTCCTTACCGAATTGCGTCCCCCAGTCGCCCAGGTGGTTGATGCCCACAGTCGTATAACCAAGGGCCTTGTAGAGATTAATAATCGCATTACCGATCATCGTTGACCGCAAGTGGGGCAGGCTAAAAGGCTTGGCGATATTCGGTGACGAATAGTCAACCACGATCGTCTTCCCTTCGCCAAGCTGACTATTACCATAGCTGCCATCAGCAGCCACTAATTTCTCAACAAAGTCCGCAGCAAAAAGCGTCCGCTCAAAGTAAAAGTTAAGATATGGACCGGTCGCCCGCGCCTCGACCCGTTTACCTGCGCTATCGGCGTTGATTTTCGCCGCTAAATCTTCGGCAATCGCCTGCGGAGATGAGCGCAACACCTTTGCCAGGGTGAAACAAGGAAAAGCGATGTCTCCCAGCTCTCGATTCGGCGGTAATTCGAGTAGGTCATAAATCTGTTCAGGCTCTATTTCTATGTGTCTGCTAAGGATTTCTTTTATGTAATTTTTCAATCGACTGCCTCCAGTAAAAGTTCTTAAATTTAAATCAATTATACACAACATTTTTTGTTTTAAGCAAGGTATAATGGTAATATGTGAATTAGCGGAATCGCGAAAGAGTGGTTCATGAGCGAAAATTTAGACAAAAGCAGGAGGTTATACAGATGCCAATCGATTTTACCTATAACGGAGAAGAATACCCGACCTTAGTTCAGTTGGGACGGGCCTTGCCGATCAATACTGCCAAGCTGGTTCAATGGACGGAGAATGCTGACCGCTATGCTGCTGAGGCTGGTTCGCTCTGCTATGAGAGCAAACCCCACCTAGCAATCGTCGATCATTGCCGCGATAGTGGCCACAATACAGTGCTCGAGCACAATATCTTCTCTTTTATTAAAAAAGTCCCGATTTTCGTCGCCCGCCAAGATATGCGTGCCCGCCATGCCAGCTACGACGAGCGTAGCCTGCGTTATGTAAGGCTTGATGGGGGCGGTTTTGAATACTACATACCACCAGTCCTCCGCCGCAAAGGCAAGGAACACGAGCTAAACGAGTGGATTAGCCACCATGAGAAGACTTACGAACTCTACTGCAAATATACCGATGAAGAGTTGATGGAGAACGAGTTAGCGCGGTCAATCCTGCCACTGGGAACTGCCACTATCTATGTTGATTCGCGCAATGCTGTTGGCTGGCGCCACCATATCATGAAGCGCCTTTGCCTGCGGGCTCAGACGGAAATCCGCCTGCTCTATCGCTCAATCACTGATCAATTGCAGCAGGTATCACCACGTTTGTTCGGCGACCTCAATATGCCTTGCTATATGATTCAAGGTTGTGGTGAGTCCCGGCCTTGCGGGTTGATTGACTTAGATCCGTTGACTATGCGGGCGGTTGCCTATGAGAAGGAACTTGCGGAAAAACGAAATAAATAAGCGAAACAATTAATACACCTAATAAAAAACTTTTGCGAAACGAGATGACTCTGCAAAAGTTTTTTTATATACCCTTTAATATCATTTGGATAGCAACAACAACGATAATGAGTCGTAAAATAACTAGTATCGTCCGCCCACTCAACTTAGAAGCGAGGGTTGGACCAATCACACCACCAAGATAAGCACCGGCACCGACAAACAATGCGTAGAGCAACACCACATTACCCAGCATGATGTGAGATATACTGCCGACAACCGTTGCTAAAAGGATCATAAACATCGAAGTCGCCGTTGCAACATGAACGGGAAACTTAAATAGGATAACCATCATTGGCACATAAAACGAACCACCGCCAACTCCAAAAATTCCGGCAATAAAACCGGCAATTGCCGATATCCCAATCGCGATGTAGCGGTTAAAGCTATATCGATGAGTAACACCCTGGCAGGTAAAAACCCGGGAAATATCGCTTTTCACGTCGAGCGGCTTAATCCGGTCGCGAACACTTAATAGATAGGTTGTGAACAACATCAGAATCCCGAACAAGATATAGAATATCCCCTCGGGAACGTACATCCCGACAAGAGCTCCAATCGCTACTGCCGGTCCCGCCCCCAGGAAGAAAATCAATCCACTTTTAATGTCAATACGTCCATGCTTATAGTTTGTGATTGTCGAAGCAAAAGCAGTAAAAATTATCGCCATCAAGGAGATCGCGACTATGTTCTGATGCTCGAGCGGTTGAGATAGCCAACCCATCTGTTGAAAAAATAATAGGACCGGCACGGTTACCAAGCCGCCACCAAGTCCAACTAAGCTGCCCATCGTTCCCGCAACAATCCCTAATAAGATTAATATAATATATTCCATAGACTAACTACCCAATCGACCCTTCCATATCGAAATTGATTAGACGATTCATTTCAACCGCATATTCCATCGGCAATTCTTTGGTAAACGGCTCAATAAAGCCCATAATAATCATCTGTACTGCATCATCTTGCGAGATTCCCCGACTCATCAAATAGAATAATTGCTCCTCACTTACCTTGCTGACAGTCGCCTCATGTTCAAGCACCACACGATTATTCAACACCTGGTTCTTCGGCAAAGTATCCGACGTCGAGAGATTATCCAGTATCAACGTATCGCACTTAATATTCGATTTCGAACCCGTTGCTCCTCTACCAAAGTGCGCTAATCCGCGGTAACTCGCTTTGCCACCTTGTTTGCAGATCGATTTAGAAATAATCGTCGAAGTGCAATCCGGCGCAAGGTGAATAACCTTAGCACCTGCGTCTTGGAGTTGTCCTTTGCCGGCAACAGCGATCGACAAGATGTTGGCTTTCGCACCCTTACCCTTCATCACAACCGCAGGATATTTCATCGTTAACTTACTACCAATATTGCCGTCAACCCATTCGACAGTTGCGCCTTCTTCGGCTACAGCGCGCTGGGTAACTAAATTATAGATATTATCTGACCAGTTCTGGATTGTCGTATAACGCACATAAGCATCCTTCTTGGCGATAATCTCGACGACGCCAGTGTGAAGCGAGTTAGAGCTATAACTTGGGGCTGTGCAGCCCTCTACATAGTGGATCGATGACCCCTCGTCAACAATAATCAGGGTCCGTTCATGCTGGCTCATGCTCTCTGTATTGATGCGGAAATAAGCCTGGATCGGCGTGTCCACCTTAACTCCCGGCGGAACATAGACGAAGCTACCGCCCGACCACACGGCACTATTAAGCGCGGAGAATTTATTGTCGGCAGTTGGCACAACCGTTGCCAGGTACTCCTGCACGAGCTCCGGATGTTGCTTAATCGCGCTGTCGGTGTCGAGGAAGATAATCCCTTTGTCGACCAGTTCTTGCTTCATATTGTGATAAACAACCTCAGACTCATATTGAGCCGATAAACCGCCTAAATACTTCTCTTCAGCCTCGGGAACACCGAGTCGCTCAAAGGTATCTTTAATTTCCTCCGGAACCTCACCCCACGTATCCTCAACTCCGGTTGAGGGCTTAACATAATAGGTGAGCTCATTTAAATCAAGGTCGCTTAGGTCGGGACCCCAAGTCTGCATTGGCTTGCGATAAAAGGTCTCTAGACCTTGTAATCGAAACTCGAGCATCCAGTCAGGCTCGTTTTTCCGGCTCGATATCTCACGAACAACTTCCTCGCTCAAACCTTGCTCAGTCTTAAAAACCGACACATCTTTGTCGCTAAAACCATATTTATATTGTTCGCTTAATTCCGGTAATTTATCTGTCATTATTTCACCTCTTATTCGGTCGCGCTATCGGCAATCTTCACTTCACTAATCGCACCATCATCAGTCTCCGCATCGGTTAACGGATGCTTGTGACAACCACATTCTAAGTCATAGTCACAACGTTCACAGATTCCCTTCTCCATCGCTTTCCAAGAGAGCGTCGCGCATTTGATTCGTGCCGGGAATTTGCAGACGCCTTGTAGCGCCTCAATATCCTCAAATCCGGTAGTATCAACATCTTCACCCACCATCATCTTCGAAAAACGATTAGCGAGATCAAGCGCTTCATCAACCTGCTTGCCAATGATTGCCTCTGTCATCATCGATGCAGATGCCATGCTAATTGAGCAACCCTCACCATCGTACTTGGCATCCCTAATATGCCCGTCCTCGATTTTCAGTTGCAATTGTATCTGATCACCACAACTGGGATTCTTCAGCTGAATTGTTGCATCAGCATCAGGAAGCTGACCGCGGTTACGCGGCGATTGATAGTGGTCCATTATTACTTTTCTGTATAAATCATCAAGCGAAGACATTTCCAAAGTACTCCTTTGTTTTTTCAAGTTCACTATATAATATATCAATCTCTTCTCGTGTATTATAGATGTAGAAGCTTGCACGTGCTGTTGCCGGGACTTGCAAAAAGCGAGTGAGCGGCTCAGCACAATGTTCTCCCGCTCGAATTGCGATACCCGCCAGATCGAGCACAGTTGCAATATCGTGCGGATGTACACCTTCTAAATTAAACGAGATTAACGAACTGCGGTTAGTAAGCGGTCCATAAATCGTCAGACCGGGAAAATTAGCAAATCTTCCCAGCGCATAATTCACAAGCTCATTTTCGTGTGCCTCCACCTTATCCATACCAATTTCCTCTAAAAAATCGATCATTGCTCCTAAACCAATCGCACCGGCGATCGGCATCGTTCCTGTTTCAAATTTTAGTGGTGCATCCTTCCAAGTAGAGTCATAAAGACCAACGGTACCCATCATTTCACCACCGAACTCAATTGGCTCCATGTTGTCGAGAAGCTGTTTCTTCCCATACACTGCACCGATACCGGTCGGTCCACCCATCTTGTGACCGGAAATAATATAGAAATCACAGTTAATATTTTGAACGTCAACCCTTTTGTGGGGAGCGCCTTGGGCACCATCAATGAGGACCACAGCGCCCTTTTGATGGGCAATTTCGACAATCTCTTTAACCGGGTTAATCGTTCCTAAAACGTTAGATATATGCGTAATTGCGACGATCTTCGTTCGGTCAGTCACCATTTCGCGAACATCCGCAAGTTTAATCGTTCCATCCGGATAAAGGGGAAGATATTTGAGAACAGCACCACGTTTCTTAGCTAACTGTTGCCAGGGAATTATGTTGCTATGGTGCTCCATCAGTGAAATGAGAATCTCATCGCCTTCGTTAACGTTAGCCATCCCATAGCTCTGCGCAACAAAGTTTATACCACTCGATGCGCCGCGGTTAAATACAATTTCTGAGTCGTGGCGTGCATTGATAAATTTACGCACTTTCTCGCGAGCAGCCTCATAGGCATCGGTAGCCCGAAGTGCAAGCGCATGTGAACCGCGATGGATATTAGAATTATAGTTTCGATAAAAATCATCGACTGCATTGATTACAGCTAACGGCTTGTGAGCAGTCGCCGCACTATCAAGATAGATTAGCGGTTTATCGTTTACTCTCTGTTTTAAAATCGGAAATTGTTCTCTAATCTCATTACCGAACATTATGATAACTTCCCTTCTATCATTTCTTCCAGTTGCTCCTTCATCGCCTCGATCGGCATTCTCGACACAACCGGCGCCAAAAATCCGTAAATAATTAATCGTTCGGCATCTTCTTGGGTAATCCCACGCGACATCAAATAATAAATATCGTCCGGGTCAACCGGACCAATACTTGCGGCGTGTCCGGCAACGACATCATGTTCGTCAATTAAAAGAATCGGGTTAGCCTCGCTACGTGCCTGTTCACTCAACATCAGCACCTTAACCGATTGCTCGGTTTCCGCCTTGGCGGCGCCCTTTTCCATCTTGGTGATTGCATTAAAAGCAGCACGAGCTTCATCACGCATAATTCCTCTAAACACGATATTACTTATCGTGCTCGGTGCCGCGTGTACCACTTGTGACTCAAACTCACCACGCTGTTCGCCAACACCGATAAAGATTGTCTTAACCTCAACTCGCCCTCGTTCACCCTTAAGTACAAACAAATTATTCACAGTCGTATCTCCCAGATTCATCTCGCTAATAATCCATTCAAGGTTAGCATCCTCAGCAATGATTGCCTGTCGCTCAGTGTAATCATTGGAATACTTATTAAATCCATGATTAGAGGAAATCTCAACATTTGCACCGCGCTCCAAGTAAATCTCGGAAAAACTGTTATAATGCGAACGCGATTCCGGTGAATTTGAAAAATGTATGTCGATATAAGAAAAGCTGCTATGTTCACTAGCAACAATGATTGTATGCGGCATGAGTCTTGGCTCGTTGCCGATAAAAAAGACCTGAATCGGTGAATCAATTACCACATTCTCGGGAACAAACAAGAAAATCCCATTATTCCATAGTGCAGTGTGTAGTGCTCGTTCCGCAGATCCCTGCATTTTCCGCTCTTGCAAAAAGTATTTGCGCACCAATGCCGGATATTTGTGCACCGCACTATCCAACGTTGTAAAGATAACACCCTGTCTGACCATCTCTGTCGAAAGGTGTTTATAAAGAACAGTATTATTATCATAGACAATAATACTTCGATTATCTGTATTCGAATTTATTATATGTTGGAGCTGTTCCGGCAAATGTTGAAGCGAAGAGTCAATTACACTATCTTGCTGATAAGCAAACAACCCCTCATCAAGCGAAACGCCGCCCAATTCCAGATATTTTTCTAAACCTGTTAAACGCATCTCACGCAGCCAGTCCGGCTCACCATGTTGTCCTGACCGACTAATTAGGAGCTCTTTAACAAGAGAACTGCTTAGCTTGTTATCCACAAAAACCCTCCTTACAGACTAGTCGGCATAATCTTGAAAATCAAGTTCCGCTCTTAGCCATTCATAGCCCTCTGCCTCAACTTTTTCGGCAAGTTCCGGTCCACCGGTACGAACAATCCGGCCCTCCATCATAATATGAACGAAATCGGGGCGAATGTAATCTAATAGTCGCTGATAGTGTGTAATTATTAAGAAACCACGTTCAGCTGAACGCATCTCATTAACTCCCATTGATACAATTTTCAGAGCATCAATATCAAGCCCGGAATCAATTTCATCAAGCAAAACCATCTGCGGTTCAAGCAACATCATCTGTAATATTTCATTACGCTTCTTTTCGCCGCCTGAGAATCCCTCGTTCACATAACGTTGAGCAAATGATTCATCTATCCCCAAAAATTTCATCGCTTTTTCCATTTCGCGAATAAATTTAATCAATGAAATTTCGTTGCCCTTTCCACGCTTAGCATTGATAGCGCTACGCAAAAAATCAGCATTGGTAACTCCGCTGATCTCACTTGGATATTGCATTGCCAAGAAAATACCTTGCCGTGCGCGTTCGTCAGTTGCCATTGCCAGCAGATCTTCGCCATTTAAGTTAACTCCGCCCGCCGTAACAATATATTTCGGGTGCCCCATCAAAGTTGCGGATAACGTGCTTTTGCCTGCGCCGTTCGGACCCATGATTGCATGCACTTCGCCACCTTTGATATCAAGCGATATACCCTTTAATATCTCTTTACCTTCGACAGAGACTTTTAGCTCATTAATCTTTAATTCTGGTTGCTGCATCTATTTGTCAACCTCCTCAGTACTTTCCTCAACGGCTTCTTCAATGATAATCTCATCGGGAGCAACTTCCTCACGTACTATAACAGTTTCCTTTCTGTTGCTACTACGATAGATAAGGAACATTCCGAGCAAAATTAGTATGATCGCCACAATATATTCTTTGCTTACAGCGACAAAATAACGCACATAATGCATCAAATCGATTGGCAGCAATTCATTCAACAAGAAGAAAACTCCACCTAAGACAAAGATAACCCCCAACCATAATAGGCCACGGCGGCTTCCGCGCGTTGCGCTCTCGTGACCGGTAAAGCCATCAGACTCCGGCATAATGATTGACGCAATAATATAAATTATTAAAAGCGTGAAGAACACACCCGGTATAAACGCCAATAAGACAAATCCTATGCGTAACCAAATTGCATTTACCCCAAAATACTCAGCTATACCTCCAAGTACGCCGCTTATTACTTTATTGGATGATTTAGATAAACGATTCATTCCTTAACCTCCTACATTTAATTCCTAAATTATATAACATTAAAAACAATTATTGACCTTTTTGAAACATTTTGCTCTCTTTGCCGGCAATTAATCGTTTGATGTTTGAGCGATGCCTATATATCGTAAAGAGAACCATCGCAGTGATTCCAATCTTGATTGTCAACGAATCGCCGGGAGAGAACCAGGAGATAAGCGCCACTGATGATGCTGCAATCATCGATGATAGAGAAGCATATTTAATGATAAACACGAGAATCAAAAAGATTAGAATTCCGGCAATACCCGCGTACCAGTTCATCGCAATAACACCACCAACGCCGGTTGCGATTCCTTTGCCGCCTTTGAAGTTGGCGAAGATCGAGTACGAATGTCCGATAACCGCTACAAACGCTGCAATAACCGCAAGTAAGTCGCCGCCATATAGACCGGCAACAAACGCCGGTAAAAATCCTTTGAGTAAATCCCCAAAGAAAACCATGATGCCAACCTTTTTCCCAAGTACGCGAAACGAGTTAGTTGCTCCTATATTACCGCTACCTAACTCTCGGATGTCTTTTTTCTGTAACTTTGATGCAATTAGGCCAGTCGGAATCGATCCAAATAAATAACTCAAAATAATCGTTACAATATATGACATAAACTTCACCTCACTCTTCTTTTCAACATTCTAATAATATCAAATATTCAGCTTAATAAATATAGTAAATTAAACTTTATCACATTTTCACAATGTTAAATGCAATTAACAAAAAACCATCGATAATTTCACTTACAAATTATCGATGGTTTTATTTTCGTTATCAACACAGTTGCTATCTACGCTCTTCATTTTCCTCCATTTTTTCCGGGCTACAAGAAGATGCCAAGGAGCAACCCGAACATGAGCCACAAGAGCCACTGCCTCGATTTTTCAAGCCTTTGTAAAGGACATAAGCAGCATACGAGATAATAAGAGCTGCAATTACATATGTTAACACCTTGATCACCCCAAATTCTAAAGTAATAAACGACTACCAACCTGATAGATTATAAACGCCAACACCCACGCAATGCCCACACTATAAACGATGGAGAATAAAGGCCATTTCCAAGAACCAATCTCCTTCCGCATAACAACTAACGTTGGCATACAAGGCGCGTACAATAAGATAAACACCATGAACGCATACGCTGATACCGGATTAAATACTTCCTGAATCGTTGCCGATAGCTGAGTAGTAATATCGCCGGCACCGTAAACGATCGACATGGTTGAAACAACGACCTCTTTCGCAACAAATCCACTAATCAATGATACGCCGGCTTCCCATGTTCCAAACCCAAGTGGCGCCAAAAACGGTGCCAGCATTGAACCAAGTGCAGCGAGGAAGCTTTCGCTCATTTCAACCATTCCTGAGTAAGAGAAATTGCTTAGGAACCAGAGAACAACCGACATCGCAAGAATGATTGTCCCCGCTTTTTTCAGGAATTCCTTGCCTTTATCCCAAGTACTAAGTGCAATATTTTTAATAATCGGAATTCGATAAGGTGGCATTTCCATTACAAAAAAGCCGGTCTCGCCGCGCAACAGGAATTTCTTAAAAACAAGACCTAACAAGATTGCTACAACAATTCCTAAAAGATAAAGCGAAAAGATTACAAGACCCTGATGCGACTTAAAGAAAATTGAAGTAAACAATGCATAAACCATAATCCTTGCAGTACAGGACATAAACGGATTCAATAGAATCGTAACTAATCGTTCACGCGAGTTTTCCAATGTTCGAGCACTCATGATTCCCGGCACATTACAACCAAAACCAACAACTAAAGGGATAAACGCTTTACCGTTCAGTCCTAATTTCGCCAGACCACGGTCCATCAAGAATGCAGCGCGAGCCATATATCCTGAATCCTCAAGAAAAGATATTATGAGGAATAGAATAAAAATCTGCGGAATGAAAACTAAAACCCCACCAACACCGGCTAAAATGCCATCAACTACTAAGGCGATTAGCCATGGTTGTAAATCAAGTGCCACCATACCATTAATAACCCAAGCTGACAAAGGTCCGCGGAACCAACCCTCTAAAAGATCCTGCAAGGGTGTGCCCACCCAAGTAAATGTGATTTGGAATGTTAAAAAGATGGCCACAAAGAAAATTGGAATTCCCAACCAACGATTAGTCACAATCCGGTCGATTCGCTCTGTCCAGTTGACGCGGTCAGCTTCTTCAATAATTTTCACATCAGCAAGAAATTGCTCAAGATAGTGGTATCGCTCGTCACGAATTACATCAGCTAATGGCGCCTTGCACTTTTCAGACATACTCAGCAATAGCTGATAAGCGTCTGCCATCGATTCTTGTTTGATATAACGTTCCTTGAGTTCTTGATTGCCTTCTATTATTTGTAGTGCAACCCAACGATATTCAGTTGGTGCTAAGTTTCCATTAAAAAATTTGGATAGACCGGAAATTCCTTCTTCAATGACTGAATTATATTTGATTTGAAATTCTGGGGTAACCGCCGGTTCAACCAGTGCATCATAAAGCTTATCAAGACCTTGCCCAACACGAGTAACCATCGGCACTACCGGAATTCCGAGTTGTTCACTCATCTTATCAGTATCAAGAGAAAAACCATATGATTTAGCGACATCTGTCATATTTAATGCCATAACCAAAGGTCTGTTCATTTCTAACAGTTGGAATGTCAAATAAAGATTTCGATCAAGACTTGAGGCATCGACAATATTGATAATTTTATCGACACTTTCATTGAAAATAAAATTGACCGCCACTTGCTCGTCTTCAGAAACCGGCGCAAGGCTATAAATCCCCGGCAAATCAATAATCCGATGATTCTCAATCGTACGATGGCAACGATCGCAATAGCGATTTCCATGTTGGCACCGGTGCCCATGGCCATATCCATGATGACGAAAATGGCGACGCATCCGCTTACCGCGAATTAGCCCCTCCTTTTTTTCTACCGTAACACCTGCCCAGTTCCCTACATCATAGCGACTACAGGTTAATAAATTAAAAAGTGAGGTTTTCCCCACATTCGGATTACCGACTAAAGCATAAGTTGCTTGATTAGGTTTCACCGTCTCGCTCCTTTTCTATCTGTAAAAATATACTATTTCTCTAATATTACAGATATTAAATTGTAGTTACAAGGATATTCTCTGCCTCTTTTATACGAAAACTAAGTTTAAATCCGCGCAACTTAACGATGATTAAACCACCGTAGTGAGAAATGCGAAAAACCTCAAGCGGAGTTCCCGGCAAGAGACCCATATCCATTAGCCGCATCGAATTGTTAGTGCATTGACCATTAATTGCCATATTCTGAATTAATACATGTTCACCATTGACAGCTTCACTTAATTTTTTCGGCACATCTCTCACCTCTCTTAAAAATATAAGTATATCTAATTGATAATCATTCTCAATTAGATATACTTTATTATACACTCTTTTAAAGTTTTGTATAGCCCTAATTTACAGTTTTATTGCGGAATTCTGATAATAAATCGCGTTCCTTGATTAAGTTCGCTCTCAACCTGAATCGTTCCACCGTGTGCCTCAACATAACTTTTTACAATCGATAAACCCAGACCCGTTCCACCTTCATCGCGAGAGCGTGAGCTATCTGTCCGATAAAAACGGTCAAAGATATGTTGCAACTGCTCTTGTACAATCCCCGGCCCGTTGTCAGCTATCGTAATCTCTATCTGCTCAGAATCCGTAATCTCTCTTAACATAATCGTTATTTCACCACCAACACCCAGGTGATGTACGCTATTACCAAGCAAGTTGATAATCACTTGTTTGAAACGATCCACATCGATCTGTGCAGTAACCTTATCATCACCGCTCAACTTGATTTCAAGATTTTTCTCCTCTTCAGCCCAAGAAAAGTTGTCTATTACCCTTTCTAACAGTTGATAAATATTAGTTTTAACAAGATTAAGATTAAGTTGACCGGCTTCGGCAAGACTTACCTGTCTGAGGTCATTTACTAAACGGTTTAATCGTTGCACCTCATCAGCCATGTTGATAAAGAATCGACTATCAGCAGGAATCGTTCCCTCCTGCACCAGTTCCAGTTCGCCCGCAATAATTGAGATTGGAGTTCTCAATTCATGCGCAACGTCAGCCAACAGATTCTTGCGGTTTTCCTCATTCACGGCCAATTGCTCCGCCATCTCATTGTAAGCGTTAGCCAATTCTTGTAATTCGCCTGGTTTATCGAGTTCAATTCGGTAGGAGTGGTCGCCCTTTGTTAGGCGTCTGGTAGCTTCAAGTAATTGCTTAAGTGGTTTTGTTATCCTTTCTGAAAAGAAAATCCCAAGAAGAATAGCTGTTATCAATGAAACAACCATTCCAATAAACAATGAGTCTAACATTGATTTTTTAAACTCCTGCTCGAGCGGCATCAGTCCACTCTGTCCTCGACTAATAAAGACCGTTTCACCGATTTTCACTCCATCAGCCAGTAAATCACGCTTTACACCGTTAATAGTTCCAATTGATGTACCCAATAAACTGTAATCAGAATCAGCGATGACTTCACCGCGCTGATTAGCAACTACAATTCTTAGGCGATTATGCATATTGCTGTAGCCAAAACCTTGTTGCCCATGACCTTGATTGCCCCCGGGCTTCATCTGCGATCTTGTGCCAAACTCACCAAGCACCTCCTGCAAATTATCCCAACTACCATTCTCAATATAGTAATCCGTCAAAACTTCTCCCCAGAGAGTGATCTCCTGTAACAAGTTTTTGCTAAGATAATTATCGAAATTGCTTAACATCCGGTTATGAAAATAAGCGGCTTGAGCCAGACTCATAAGTATGAGTACAGCTATAAAAGTAATTATCAACTTGGATTTAAGTTTCATTGCTCTGTCCCAAACCGATAGCCGATTCCATAGACGGTCAGCACATGTTTCGGATTCGCTGGGTCCTCCTCTATTTTTTTGCGAAGATTACTGACATGTGTATCGATTGAACGTTCGTAATTAATATACTCTTCTCCCATCGCAACACTCATCAACTGCAACCTGCTAAAAACTCGTCCCGGTTTACGCGCTAATGCCATCAATATTTTAAATTCAGTTGGCGTTAAATTAGCCTTCTCGCCATCAATATATGCTTCATACTCCTCAGGCAATATTCTTAAATTGCCGCGCACAATCTGCTCCTGACTGAACCTATCTTTAGATTCGATTTCGTCACAAACTCTGCGCAACACCGATTTAATCCGCGCTGTAAGCTCGCGCAGACTGAATGGTTTAGTCATATAATCATCAGCACCAAGTTCTAGCCCAAGCAGCATGTCTATCTCTTCAGTTTTGGCAGTTAACATGATAACCGGCAAACGTCGATTAATATTCCTTAGCTCACGTAAAGTCGCATAGCCGTCCATAACAGGCATCATTAAGTCAAGTATAACTAAATCGACAGGCTGATTGCGAACAATCTCAACAGCCTCTGCACCATTACTTGCCTGCAAAACTTCATAACCCTCATTAGTAAGGTGTTGATCAAGCAACTCCCTAATTTTCACTTCATCATCGACAACCAGAATCGTTTTTGTCATCATACGCACCTCCATATATAAAGAATACCGCAAAGACTTTAAGAAGAGGTTAACAAGCTGTTAAGATTATATTAAGCATTCATTATCATTATATCTGTTTTCAATAAATAAAGACTATTCATTTTTTAGCTGAAATAAGGTAAACTAAAGTGTATATCACAATTAACAATACTAATAAACTTTAGTAAATTTGTTATATAAATCCACAAATAACCGAGGTGAGAGCTATGAATATTAACAAGATCAATAAAATACTGGTTGCCAACCGCGGTGAGATTGCCACGCGCGTTTTCCGTGCATGTACCGAACTTGGTATTACAACCGTTGCTATCTATTCAGAAGAAGACGAGGTTTCTTTGCACCGTTTCAAAGCAGATGAGGCATATCTCGTCGGTGAAGGCAAAGGCCCGATTGATGCCTATTTAGATATTGAGGGAATTATCAATATTGCAAAGCGCAATGATGTTGATGCAATTCATCCCGGCTACGGATTCCTATCGGAAAACGAACTGCTTGCCAAACGTTGTGCAGAAGAAAATATCAAGTTCATCGGACCGGATGCTGCACATATCCGCATGTTTGGCGATAAATTAGAAGCGCGCAGCATGGCAATCAATAATGATATTCCGGTGATTCCCGGCACTGATGAACCAATCAAAACTACCGTGGAAGCACTCAAATTCGGCGACAAATACGGTTACCCGATCATCGTTAAAGCAACTTCCGGTGGTGGTGGCCGCGGCATGCGTATCGTTGAAACTCGCGAAGAACTTGCGGAAGCAATTGAACGAGCGCGGTCAGAGGCGAAGTCCTCTTTTGGTAATGAAAATGTTTATATCGAAAAGTTTTTAATTAATCCTAAACATATCGAAGTACAGATTATCGGCGACCAATATGGCAATGTCGTCCACCTGTATGAGCGTGACTGTTCGATTCAAAGGCGCCATCAGAAAGTTGTTGAAGTTGCTCCGTCCTTTGATCTGACGACTGAACTGCGCGACAAAATTACTGGCGCGGCACTAAAGTTAATGAAAAATGTTGGCTATGTAAACGCCGGTACTGTTGAGTTCCTAGTTGCTGACGGTAAATTTTACTTTATTGAAGTTAATCCAAGAATTCAGGTTGAACATACAATAACCGAGATGATTACAGGAATTGATATCGTAGCTACTCAGATTAAAATAGCGGAAGGTTATCCGCTTCATCATGAAGAGATTGGCATCAAGTCACAAGCCGATATTGCGATTCACGGCTATGCGATTCAATGCCGGATTACGACTGAAGATCCGGAAAACAATTTCATGCCGGATTCGGGTAAAATCAATGTGTATCGCTCTGCCAGCGGATTCGGGATTCGTCTTGATGCGGGAAGCGCCTTTGCCGGAGCAGTAATTTCGCCTCACTATGATTCGCTCTTAGTTAAAGTTTCTTCGCACGGAAAGTCTCCCGAAGACGCGGCAGCTAAGATGGCAAGAACACTTAAAGAGTTTCGAATCAGAGGAGTTAAATCTAACATTCTGTTCTTACTAAACGTAGTTCAGCACCCGGACTTTTTAAGCGGCAACTACAGCACTACCTTTATTGACACACATCCGGAACTGTTCGTACTGCCTAAACGCAGAGACCGAGCAACCAAACTGATTACCTATATTGCAGACGTCACGGTTAACGGTTATCCAAATATGAAAAAGATTGATAAACCGGCGTTTGTAGATCCACGCATACCGATTATTGATATGGACATGCCTTATAAGGATGGCACAAAGCAGTTATTAGATAAACTTGGTGCGGATAAATTCTCACAATGGATTCTCAATGAGAAACGAATTCTTTTAACTGACACAACATTGCGTGATGGGCACCAATCACTGATTGCAACCCGCGTTCGAACTAATGACATGGTTAAAGTTGCTGAAGCGACTGCAAAATTGGCGCCGGAACTTTTTTCAATCGAGATGTGGGGTGGTGCGACTTTTGATACCGCTTTTCGTTTTCTTAAAGAGTCACCGTGGTGCCGTTTAGAAACATTGCGCGAAAAAATGCCGAACATTCTATTACAGATGCTTCTAAGGGGCGCAAATGCAGTCGGTTATACCAACTATCCGGATAATGTACTGAAAGAATTTATCAAAGAATCAGCGACAGCAGGCATTGATGTTTTCCGAGTTTTCGACAGTCTTAACTGGGTGGAAAACATGCGGATTTCAATCGATACGGTTCGAGAAACAGGTAAAATTGCAGAAGCAGGAATCTGTTACGCGGGCGATATCATGGATCCAAACCGCGATAAATATAGTTTGAATTATTATGTGAACCTTGCGAAGGAACTTGAACAGGCCGGTGCTAACATCATTGCAATCAAGGATATGGCAGGGTTGCTGAAACCATTTGCTGCCTACAAACTGGTTAAAGCACTCAAAGAAGAGATTGGGGTTCCGATTCAACTGCACACTCACGATACAAGCGGCAACGGACAGGCTACGCTACTAAAAGGTATCGAGGCGAACGTTGATATCGTTGATGTTGCGCTCAGTTCGATGTCCGGTTTAACTTCGCATCCAAGTCTAAATGGTCTGGTGGCGTTACTGCAAGGACACGAACGGGATACCGGCCTAAATATTGATAATTTACAAAAACTAAGCAACTACTGGGAAGATGTGCGTACCTATTATCAAGGTTTTGAAAGCAATCTAATCTCAACAAGTGCGGAGATTTATAAACACGAAATGCCGGGCGGACAATACAGCAACTTAATGGTTCAAGCTGCTGCCGTTGGCTTAGGCGACCGCTTTGAGGAGATCAAATCAACCTATGCAACTGTTAACAAAATGTTCGGGGACATTATCAAGGTTACTCCAACCTCTAAGGTTGTCGGTGACATGGCACTCTTCATGGTGCAGAACAACCTAACTGAAGCAGACGTAATGGAAAAGGGAGAGACTATTTCCTTCCCGAATTCCGTAGTCGAATTCTTTGAGGGTTATCTCGGTCAACCGTATGGCGGATTCCCCGAGAAATTGCAAAAAATTGTCTTAAAAGACCGCAAGCCAATTACCGTGCGTCCGGGCGAACTACTCAAACAAGCGGATTTCACCGCAACCGCTAACGAACTAAAAGAGCGTCTAAATCGTGATGTCACGAAACAAGACGTGCTCTCTTACCTGCTCTATCCGAAGGTATTTCTTGACTATGTTGATCACCTACAGAATTATAGTGATGTTGTCTGCGTTGATACACCGAGCTTCTTTTATGGTATGCGCCTCGGTGAAAAGATTGCGGTAGAAATCGAGCAAGGCAAAACTTTGATTATCAAACTAACCCAAATCGGTAAACTGCACGCTGATGGTACGCGCACGGTCTATTTTGAGCTAAACGGTGTTCCCCGTGAGGTTATAATTCACGATATAAACGCAAATGTTACAACTGAACTGGCACAGAAAGCTGACAAGAACAATCCTAACCATGTCGGTGCATCGATGCCGGGTAAGGTTCTAAAGTTGCTTGTCGAAAAGGGAGACACAGTCAAGAAAGGCAACACCCTGATAATTACTGAAGCGATGAAAATGGAAACAGCCGTACAGGCAGCATTTAATGCAAAAGTAAAAGAAATCTACGTATCGGCAGGCGATACGATTGAAACGAACGACCTACTACTCGAATTAGAATAGAATTATTAGGAGGTAATCTTATGCCGTATGAAAACGAGTTCAACCTTGAAGTTGGACTAAACGCTGCACGCATGCTGGTTGTTCACTTCGAGGATACTGCGAAAGCGATCGATAGCGGAAACTCTGAGGTCGTCTCAACGCCAACCGTAATAGCTTTAATGGAACAATCTGCTGTTGATGCGGTGAAAGAATATCTGCCGGAAGGTTTCAATAGCGTTGGAACAATGGTTAACATTAATCACATCGCAGCAACACCTGTTGGAATGACGGTAACCGCCTATGCGGAGTTAGTCGGTGTTGATGGCCGTAAATTGATTTTTAAGATTATGGCACGCAATGAACGTGAGTTAGTTAGCGAAGGGTTCCATGAGCGGTTTATTGTTGATAGTAAACGATTTATTGATAAGGCATATCGTAAAGAAAAAGAAATCGAAGAAACATCAAAGGAGGACTAATCTAGTCCTCCTTCAACTTCTGCTTCTGCTTCTGCTTCTGCTTCTAACTCCGCAAAGTATTCTCTGATCCCCGCGGCAATCGCCGTTGCAATTTTGTCTTGAACCACCGGGTCACGCAGCTGCTTTTCCTCTTCCGGATTGCTTAGATAACCAAGTTCGAGCAGGACTGACGGCATCGTGCTATATTTTGTCACCTTATAATCAGATTTAGCCGCACCTCGATCTTTAGAACCTGTCGCTGCCAATAGCTGTTTATGCATAATATTGGCAAGCTGTCGACTGTAGCTATGGTAATAATAAGTTTCTACACCGGATATAGAAGATACTCCCTTAAAGGAGTTATGGTGAACCGACACAAAGATATCAGGTTTTATCTGATTAGCCATAGTGTATCTTTCCTCAGGCGAGTAGTAAATATCAGAGTCACGAACCAGAAGTATCGCAATCTCTTCATCATCTGCAAATAGGTCGGCAACCTTTAACACAATGTTTAGATTCAGATCTTTCTCATACACTCCAGACCTGCTTATTGCACCTGAGTCACGCCCGCCATGACCGGCATCAATCATAACTTTATATCTGTTATCGATTATTTCCGGCGGATTATCATCCGGTTCAACCGGCACCTGACCTTGATTCGGACCAACCGGCTCAGGTTCTTCAATTCCCTGAGCAGCAATGAAACTAATGGCCCAGATAGCCACAAATATTAGCACTAACACTCCTATTCTTAAACCTATTTTGTAAACTTTCATTCGTCTGTCTCTCCCTGCCCTATAAAAACTATTCCTCTTCTACCTTAATCTTCGGCAATATTCTCGTCAGATCAAGTTTATCATTCTTTTCCCAAGTGTCAGGGTCATTTTCATCATATTGTTCCAAAAAATTTATGACCTCTCGCGTTAAATGAGTCGGTGTTGAAGCACCGGATGTAACGCAGACTAATTTGCAGCCTTTAAGCCATTCTAATTCGAGTTCAGCCAATTGCTCAATGCGGTATGCTTTAACTTTCGCAACATCCTCCGCAACCTTCGCTAAACGTCGTGTATTATTACTGCGCGGGTCTCCGACAACTATAACTATATCACAACCTACTGCTTGTTCAGCAACAGCTTCTTGTCGTTCCTGTGTCGCCATACAAATTTCATTATAAACTTCCGCTTGCGGATATTTCTTGACCGCAGCTTCAATCACGTCAGCAATATCCCATTGACTCATTGTTGTCTGATTGGTAACGAGAATGCGGTCAGAATTAAGTTCTAAGTGTAAAACATCCTCAACGCAAGTCACCAGATGAACCTTATCCGGTGCAACGCCAATCGCACCTTCCGGTTCAGGATGTCCATGCCTGCCAATATAGATTACTTCGTAACCTTCTGCCACGCTGTCCTTAATTAAGGTATGCGTACGTGCAACGTCGGGACAAGTTGCATCAACAACCATTAAACCTTTTTCAAGAGCCTTTCTCCTTACTTCAGGTGAAACACCATGTGCCGTTAAAATTACTGTGCCTGAATCAATTCGGTCAAGTAAAGCTAAACGATCATCACCGTCAAGCGATACAACACCAATTCTCTCGAACGCCTCAACAACATAACGGTTGTGGACTAACATCCCCAATATATAGATTGGACGTCTAACACCGGGATTTAGCGCAATATTCTGTGCTAAGACCACAGCATCAACAACTCCGTAACAATAGCCACGAGGTGTAATCTTCCTAACTTCCATTATTTTAACTCCTTAAATAAATTTGCCATCTCAATTGCACTGATACCGGCATCCCAGCCTTTGTTGCCACCTTTCGTTCCTGCGCGCTCAATCGCTTGCTCTAATGTATCGGTCGTAAGCACCCCAAAAATTATCGGTACACCCGTCTGCATACCGGCACTTGCCACACCTTTTGCCACCTCCGCCGACACAAAGTCGAAGTGTGGTGTAGCCCCGCGGATAACAGCCGCTAACGTAATTACCGCATCATACTTGTTGCTTGCCGCAACTTTTTTGGCTACGAGCGCAATCTCGTATGCACCGGGCACCCAGACTTGATCGATATCTGCTTCTTTGACGCCGTGACGCGTTAGTGCATCAATCGCACCACTCAGAAGCTTACCGGTAATAAACTCATTAAAACGTCCAACAACGATCCCAATCTTCAATCCATTTCCCAGGAAATCACCTTCATAAATTTTACCCATAATTACCACTCCTTTTTATATTAATAGAATTAATTAATCTATAAATCAAGTATATGTCCCAATTTCGATTCCTTAGTCTGCAAGTACTTAATATTGCGCGTATTCGGTGCAATAACGATTGGAACACGCTCGACAATCTGCATTCCGTATCCTTCAAGGCCTTTAATTTTTCGCGGATTATTGGTTAGTAATCGAATCTTACCAAGACCTAAATCTTTAAGAATCTGTGCACCAATTCCATAGTCACGCAAGTCATCAGGGAAACCAAGGTGATGATTAGCCTCAACCGTATCAAGTCCTTCAGCCTGTAAATTATAAGCTTTAAGCTTATTGATTAGACCGATACCACGGCCTTCTTGGCGCATATAGAGCAACACGCCACTGCCCTCTTCCTCAATTCTGTTCAGTGCCTCATGTAGTTGAGCCCCACAATCACAAAACTTTGATGCAAAAACATCGCCGGTAAAGCACTCAGAGTGGACGCGTACCAGAGTTGGTCTGTTCTTGTCAATTTTCCCTTTGACAAGGGCGATATGCTCTTTGTCATCAAGTTTACTTGTGTAAACGATTGCTTGAAAGTCACCGTATTCCGTTGCAAGTTCAACAGAAACTTCCTGTTTAATCAGTTTCTCGCTTGCTCGACGATAACGGATCAGTTCGGCTACAGTAACCATTTTAAGATTATGTTTGCTCGCCACCTGTTCCAAATCCGGAACTCGTGCCATGCTGCCATCCTCATTGATAATTTCACAGATAACCCCGGCTGGGTACGAGCCTGCCAGTCCGGCTAAATCGACTGCAGCTTCCGTATGTCCCGCTCGTCTCAGAACTCCACCATCCTTTGCAACTAAAGGAAAGATATGACCCGGTTTGCGGAAATCCTCAGCCCCAGCCTCTGGATTAATTAGATTTTCAATCGTTTTTGCTCGCTCATAGGCGGAAATACCGGTCGAGCATTCGCGATAATCAATAGAAATTGTAAAGGCGGTCCCATGTGCATCTGTATTCTTACTCACCATCTGCTCGAGTGAAAGTTTTTCCGCTCTCTCACGTGTAATCGGCACGCAGACAAGTCCTCGTCCCTCTTTTATCATAAAGTTTACTACCTCAGGTGTGGCCTTCTCCGCCAAAGCGACAAAATCACCCTCATTCTCGCGGTCCTCATCATCAACGACGATTATTACTTCGCCCGCCCGTAAACTTTTAATCGCTTCTTCAATCGTATTAAACATTCTCTCTCCTCCTAAAAACCCTGTTCTTTCAAATATTGTTCCGTGATGTTGCTCTCTAAAACACTCGCTTGCCGGTCTCCGACACCCAAAATACTCTCAACATACTTTGCCAGAATATCGACTTCAATATTAACGAGGTCACCAACTTTGCGTTCGCCAAGATTTGTCACCCGCAAAGTATGCGGAATAATCGAAACTGTAAACTCCGCCTCATCCGCTGCACCTGCTGGTTCTAAGTCGGCAATCGTTAAGCTGATACCATCAATTGTGATTGACCCCTTTGCTACTAAATATCTCTGCAAAATGCTCGGATACTTGAAAGTGAAATAAACTGCATTATCCAGTTCGCGTTTCGAAACAAGCCGAGCAACACCGTCAATATGACCTGATACAATGTGACCACCAAAACGACCGTTAGCAGCCATTGCTCGCTCAAGATTGACACCGCTCCCTACGAAAACTCTATTTAAACCGGTACGATAAACAGTTTCCGGCATTACATCAACAGCGAAAATATTGCCTGAG
The DNA here is from genome assembly GCA_964637775.1 of uncultured Caryophanales bacterium. Taxonomy (GTDB): domain Bacteria; phylum Bacillota; class Bacilli; order Tepidibacillales; family Tepidibacillaceae; genus CAYZPB01. The sequence goes on along the minus strand of CAZWWX010000001.1, from coordinate 93,328 downwards.
TGCTCAGTAACTGTCAGACAGATCCCATTAACAGCAATGCTGTCGCCAATCCCTATGCCTTTAAGAACCGATTGCGCCTTAATACTAAGTCGCATCGAGTTACCATTTTTGGTTATTTGCGTTATTCTGCCAACCTCTTCAACTAAACCGGTAAACACTGTTTTCACCCCCTAATTTGCTTTTTGCGACCATTTTGGGTAGCCGCTGATACAAATATCGTTACCATACTGTTCTATGCTCAAATCGGCGATTTCAAGCGCTAGATTGATATCAGCGATACCGAGTCCGCCGACGCTTGTTTTCGCTTCTCTCCCACCAATCAATTTGGGCGCAATAAAAACAATATACTTATCAATTAACCTTTGATCGAAAAAAGAACCAATTAACTCAGAACCGCCTTCCAACAAGACTGAGGTTATGTTATGCTCAGCAAGCTGCTTCAACACCTCAATCAAATTGCCACCCCTAAACTGAAACACTTCTACACCCATTTCAGTCAATTGACTGATTTTTGGGTCGCCTTGCTGAGATTCCGCATCCATAGCTTCAGTAAATATCCAAGTTGGTGCTTCGCCGTCCGTCACAACCTTTGCTGTTAGCGGCGTTTCCAATTTCGAATCGATAATTACCCTAATCGGGTTTCGTCCACCTTCAATCCCCCGCGTCGTCAGACTTGGATCGTCCGCTAACACTGTACCGACTCCCACCATGATTGCATCGCTGATGTGTCTCAGACGCTGGACTTTAGCTCGTGCTGTATCACCGGTTATCCACTTGCTCTGTCCGGTCCGAGTTGCGATTTTTCCATCAAGCGTCATTGCGGTTTTCACAGTTACGTAGGGTAGCCCGGTTGTAATATACTTGCTCCAGTCTTCGTTCAGTAGTCTCGCTTCTTCCGCGAGTAATCCCACCTCAACTCCGATTCCCGCTTCCCGCAAAAGTGCAATCCCTCGTCCCGCAACAAGCGGGTTCGGATCCTGCATTGCAATATAAACCTGCTTAATGCCGGCTTCAATTATCCTTTTGACACAGGGTGGCGTCTTGCCATAGTGTGAACATGGCTCGAGCGTAACATAGAGCGTCGAACCTTGTGTTTGTGTGCCCGCCATTTCAATTGCGCGCACTTCCGCATGCGCTTCACCCGCTCGCAGATGCGTAGCCGCACTGACTACATTTCCTGATTGAACGATAACAGCACCCACTGTTGGATTGGGTGATGTTACCCCCTTTGCGATTGCGGCCATTTCAATTGCCTGTTGCATATACTTTTCCTGAAGCATTATAATTCACCTTATATTCCCGATATTCTTTTTGCTTCTGTTAAGATCACATCACCGGTAAAAACCTAAAACCCTATAGCTAAAAAGCCACAGGGTTTTAAAAGGAGTGTACACAAGAAAGCAAAAGGTACATATAACCTTAATCGTCATCCTTCTTCCATCCAGACTTTAACTGTCGGTTTTGGAATCGCACCAAATCAGCCGTCCACAGCATAAACGGGTCGCGGACTACAGAAAACCTTGCAAAAGCAAGAATGCCTGATTACCGCCGGTAGGGAATTACACCCAACCCTGAAGAATATCTATTAATCTTTACAGGTTGATTATATAACAATTATATGAAATATTCTATAGTATAATTCAATTAAAACTTTTCTCAACATGCTAATTGTGTTATTCTGATTAGGAAAGTTGTTTTCAATACTGGTGCATTACCTACGGGTTTTTGCTGTTGAAAGGAAGCGAGTTTATTGTTTAAATCACTAAAGAGACTAGATGATACAATTTTTGACAAACTGGCGCCCGGTGTAGATAAAAAATATCTGCTTTTAATTTCCGGTGTGTTATGGAGTGGCGTTGGGCTTTTTCTTGACCGACTTGCCTTTGGCTGGTTACTAAACGGAGATTACTCATATAAAATACTCTATCTGCTGACCGGTTTTCTATTAGGTGCAGCTATTCATCAGTTCGGGTTTAGTAAGGTTGCTAGTAAGAACATCAATCGAATTATTGGCAAAGATAAAAGCAAAGTATGTATCTTCGGTTTCCAGAAGTTGAGCGGATATTTAATAATCATCTTTATGATGTCGCTCGGGTTGTTTATGCGAAATACTGAGTTTATTCCAAAAAACTTGCTGTCCATACTCTACTTAGGAATCGGTACCGGCTTGTTTTTGTCCAGTATAAAATATTATATAGCTTTCATTGGATGCATCAGACATAAATGTTAACTTTGAGAAGTATAACTAGTTTAATATTTGAATAATAAAATACTCACCCTTAATCCTTGCGATATTGTTGCAAGGATTTTTTATTTGTCCTAGCAAAGTTCAGATAAAGTTCAGATAGCCAACAACCGGATTTCATACTCAACATTTACACTGCAGATAAAGGAGTGATGAGATGAATAAACAAGGCCGGCACGAACACAAAATGTATATAAATTTCCACGATTATCTTTTAATTTCCGGTAAATTGAAACACCTGGCACATTTAGATAAGAATTCAATTGACAATAATGGCTATAAAATCAGAAGCCTATATTTCGACAACTACTTAGATAAGGCTGTCATAGAAAAACTGTCCGGCCAGAGTCAAAGAGAAAAATTTCGTATAAGACTATATAACGATGACCCCTCTTATATTCACTTGGAGAAAAAATCTAAATCCAATAGATTATGTTACAAGGTAAAATGTGCAATCTCTCAAAACCGGTGTGAACGATTAATTGCTGGGGAAATTGATGTTTTGAAAGAAATGAACGAACCATTAGCTTTAGAATTGTACAGTAAAATGCATACCCAGGCTCTTCGACCCCGTGTAATCGTTGACTATATACGTGAGGCATACATCTATGAACCCGGTAATGTACGGATTACTTTTGATCGAGATATCTGTAGTTCCCAAAATATATTTGGTCTTTTCGATTCTGAACTTGTTACGATTCCGGCAGCCGGTTCCATGATAATGGAAGTAAAGTATGATGGTTTCCTACCCGAACCCATCTGGCAATTAATTCAAGTCAGCAGTCGCCATGAACGAGAGTTTTCTAAATATTTAGTATCAAGGTTAGTTTAATAGCTGCGGATAAAAATTATAAAAAAGCGAGGTATTTTTAATATGTTAGATGAACTTTTTAACCTAAATTTTTTAAGCAAAACCACCAGTTTTTCGATTACCGACATCTTGTTAGCGCTCACAGTATCTTTCATTGTTGCACTATTCATATTCACTGTCTATCGAAAAACATATAAGGGTGTAATGTATTCTTCTTCTTTTGGTATAACACTAATTGCTATGAATCTGATCACAACACTTGTCATCATGGCTGTATCTTCTAACCTGATTGTTTCTCTCGGTATGGTTGGAGCACTATCGATTGTTCGGTTTAGAACTGTAGTCAAAGAACCACTGGATCTAGTATTTCTCTTTTGGTCAATAACTGCAGGCATCATCGTTGGTGTTGGCTTAATTCCGTTAGTGGTAATCGGCTCGATTGCGATCGGCCTAGTGCTGTTCGTTTTTGTCAACAAAAAAGCTGTCGATGCGCCTTATATGGTGATTATCAATCTTGATGATGAAAGTGCCGAAACCAACTCACTCGAAGTACTTGAAGCTTACACAATTAAAAATGTTGTTAAATCCAAAAACGTATCGAAAAATGGTATCGAATTAACTGTTGAAGTTCGTTTGAAAGATTCCTCCGTCGATTTTATCAACCGTCTGCTCAATGTAAATGGTGTGAGCAATGCTGTACTTGTTAGTTATAATGGCGACTATTACATTTAAAACATAGAAAGGAGCCGACCATGATAGCAAGTAAACATTTAAATAAAATAATAGCTGTCCTTGTGATAATAACACTAGTGCTCAGCATCACGCTTATTTATTGGCCTGCGAGCACAGCAAGTGCAACTGAAGTACTCTACGAGTCCAAATTATTTGGTGATAAGATTGTAACTATTGATATCACAGTTAATAAGGCTGATTGGCAAGATCTACTTAGTAACCCGACTGACAAAGAATATATATCTTCGGAATTAACAATCAATGGTGAAGTTTTCGGATTAGTTGGCATACGCACAAAGGGAAACTCCAGCCTAACTCAGGTTGCTCAACAAAAAGACAGTGATCGCTACAGTTTACAGTTTAAGTTCGACCAATTTCAAAGTGGACAGACCTATTATGGGCTTGATTCCTTCTGCATCAATAATATAGTTGGCGACAACACTTATATGAAAGATTATATTTCATATGAAATTATGAACTTTATTGGTGTGCCAACTCCACTAACTAATTATGCCAAGGTCACAGTTAACGGCGAAGATTACGGATTTTTCGTAACCATAGAGCGTTATGAACGTTCATTTCTAGCAAGGAACTATGAAACTTCAGCCGGGCAACTGTACAATGTTAAAACAAGTATGGGCGCGAATAAAGAACTAAATATAATCGATAATAACGAACTAACCAAAGGCGGAGAGGCTGGAAGAAATAATGTTGGGAACATAAGAGGTGCCTTTCAAGGTGGTTTTAGCGGATCCGGTGGTGGAGGTGACTTAGTTTACACTGATGACAGTGTCAGTAGCTACCCAAATATTCTTAACAACGCTGAATTCAAGAAGAATTCTGATACTGATAAACAGCGAGTAATCACTGCAATCAAGAACTTAAATGAAGGAACTAATTTAGAAAAATATTTTAATGTTGATGAAATCCTTCGTTATCTTGCAGCTCACACTGTGCTAGTAAACCTTGATAGTTATTCTTCTAATATGGCACAGAATTATTATATATATGAGCTTGATGGCAAGATTAGCATTCTTCCCTGGGACTATGGATTAGCATTTGGAGGCTTCCAAGGCGGTACTGCGAGTAGCATGATTAATTTCCCAATCGATACACCGGTAAGTGGCGTAACAATGGAGAGCAGACCACTAATCAATAAATTATTAGAAGTTGATAAATATAAAGAAAAATACCACCAATATCTTCAAGAAATTGTTGATGGATATTTCAAAAGTGGGCTTTATGAAGAGACAATAACTAATCTAGATAATATGATTAATGAGTATATCAAAAACGATTCAACTTCATTTACAACTTATGAAGCTTATACCAAATCATTAGATATTCTAAAAAGGATTGGAACATTAAGAGCTGAAAGTATTGAAGGACAACTTAAGGGAACAATCCCATCAACAACAGAAGGTCAATCGCTAAATAAAGCAGCGCTGATTTCCGACGAGGGAATCAACCTTTCAGATTTAGGTAGCTTTATGGGCGGAGGCGGAAACATGGGCGGCGATCGTCCTAATCAAGGCTTCGATAATTCAGAAATGCCTAATATGCCAAATTTCGAAAACCGGGAGAGAGGCGATTTTAACAGAGGTGACTTTAACCCTGACAACTTTGACGGAGGGGACTTCAATCCTGGTGATTTCCCGGGAAATTTCAGCGTTCCTTCCAATCGTGATTCGTTAGGTGACAAAATCGAACCAAGTAAAACGGTGATCTATTTACTTTATACTGTTATATTGCTAACAATAGCAATCGCAGTAATCTACTTCTTTTCTCGGCGGAGGGGCAACTATTAAAAACTCTAACTGCCGGTACTATAACTGCGACATTGCCGAGCGGTAATCAGTAATGATATATTTAACCTGAAAGCAAAGGTGGTGGGGAAATGGCTAAAATCTTAATTTGTGATGATGAAGATGGCTTACGTTCTGTATTGCGTCGCTATGCTACATTTGAAGGACATGAAGTTACTGAGGCAACTGACGGCATAGAAGCTGTAGAGCTATGTAAATCTAATGTATATGACATAATCATAATGGATGTTATGATGCCTGAACTTGATGGCTTTTCTGCTGTTAAGCGTATTCGGGAAACTGCAGACACGCCAGTGATAATGCTTTCAGCACGCGGCGAGGAGTACGACAAAGTATTAGGTTTCGAAGTTGGTGTTGACGATTATGTTGTAAAACCATTTTCATCTAAAGAGATTATGATGCGAATTAATGCTATTTTAAAAAGAACGAAGAATCAATCTACCGTCGACAACACAAAACATACCATCTTCCGTAACGAGGGGCTTGTGGCGGACTTAACTGCATACAAGGTCACGATAGATGGGATACTCGTACACCTGGCTCCTAAAGAATACGACCTGCTTTTCTTTTTTATTTTAAACAAAAACATTGCTATACCGCGGGAAAAGATTCTTTCCGAAGTTTGGGGATACGGCTATTTTGGTGACGATCGCACTTTAGATACTCATATAAAAATATTACGTAAGTCTTTGGGGCCATATGCTAAATATATTATTACTTTGCGTGGCCTTGGCTATCGGTTTGAGGGATAAACTATGAATAATAGAATACGTTTAATGTGGATAATTTTTATATTTTTAATCGTTTTTTGCGCTCTCTTATTAACTATTTTATGGTTAATGCAGACAACTTTCTTGAATGACATGTACGAAGGAGTCCGAAAAACAGAAATAAAAAAAGCTATTACACTTGTTGAAAACAACATTGATAGCCCACAATTAATGACCATCCTGTTCAATCTGGAAAGAGAGCAAGAAATCATTGTCACACCTAAATTGGACTATGTTCCGCCAATCAAAATCGGCGGGAAGGATCCACCGATAGGACGCAAGGCAATAACCGAGACGCGTGATTTCACCACTGCTGATGGAAAAACAGCATCCTTTGTCTTTTATGCAATAATTTCACCTGTTGATGCGACAATATCCACCTTGAAAACACAATTAATGTATGTAACCATAATAATGTTGATACTTTCTATAGTATTAGCGATTGCTATTGCCAAAATAGTATCCCGTCCAATTGAGAATCTAAACGAGAAAGCCAAAATACTCGCAACCGGAGAGTACAATGTGCAATTTTCCGGAGAAGGATATAAAGAGATTTGCGAGCTATCAGAGACTCTTAATCATACAGCTTCAGAACTCTCAAAAGTCGAAAATCATCGGCGCGAGTTGATGGCTAATATATCTCATGATTTACGTACACCTTTAGCATTAATTTATGGTTATGCAGAAATGATGAATGATTTTCCTAAAGAAATTAACCAGGAACAGACGACACTTATTATGAAGGAAACACTTAGACTATCTTCTCTGGTCGATGATGTCCTTGATGTTTCTCGTTTAGAAAGCGGTACCTTAGAACTTAAACTTACTGAATATAATCTAACAGAAAGTATCCAAAAATCAATTCAGCGCATCAGTTCTCTCGTATCTAACAATGGATACAGTATTAATTTTATTTATAACGAAGAAGTCTCTGTACAAGCAGATGAACTTAAAATCTCACAAGTAATCTACAACCTTTTAATCAATGCAATCCATTATAGTACCAACGATTTAAACATCATTGTTCGCCAGATAATAATCGAAGATAGAATCCGAATTGAGATAGAAGATCATGGAATCGGCATCAAAAAAGAGGACATCCCTTACATCTGGGATCGATATTACAAAAGTAGCGATAATCACAAAAGGGCAATAACCGGGAGTGGGTTAGGGCTTTCTATCGTTAAAAAGATAATAGGTTTACACCGAGGAAACTACGGCGTGCAATCAACCCCGGGCCAAGGAAGTATCTTCTGGTTCGAAATCAACACAAAATATCAATAGCAACTCTGTATAATTGAACAATGTAAAAACGGCGAGCAGTCACCTGCTCGCCGTTTTATATTTACATACTACATTTATAATGCTCGTTAGAGCTCGAAATAGGTTTGGTCCTTAAGGTCACGGTAGTGTCTTAATTCACCAATATTTCTTGAATCATCTATCGTAGTATTTGTTCTTAACAACTGATGATTAGGTGTAAGTACGTCCTTGGTCCAAGATCCTTTTTTGCTGATCAAGTCAACAAGTCGCCAAGCCATAAATCCGGCAAGAACAATAAATACTGTTCCAAGACCAAGCATGTCAGCTAACATAATTCCGTTTACAACAGATTGTTGCAAGTACTCAGGAACAACAAGTCTCTTCATTTCGAAGAACATCATTGCCATTAAAGCAACGTTAGAACCTAAGATTAATGCCCAACCAAAGATAACGCGGATTTTGCCTTTCATATCGAAACGGTCAGCTAAGTACAGAAGTACGATAACCGCACAGATTAATGAAAGTGCATGCCAGTGACCTGCAAGCTCAATTCTTTCCTCACGATGATTCCAGTATTGGTTACGGAAAATCTTCTCAAGGAAAGCCGCCATGAAAATACCGATAAAGCTAGTAACAAAGTTCATGTAAATCATCATCCACAGAACACCAAACTTCATTGGATCGCCAAGTAATGCTCTTAAACCATTGATAAATCCAGCTTTTTTGCCGAACTCTTTACCAAGTCCACGCTCAGCCAAGCGGTCTTTAACGATCTTGATCATTCCATAGATAACAAGCATCAGACCGCCGCCCATGGCGAAGACGGCACCAACGTAAACGAAGACGTGTGCAGCCTCTGTAAAGATAACTGAGTTAGAACCGAATGTTAAGAAAGTACCACCAATTATATAACCAAGCATTGCTAATCTGTGGAAGATACCTTTAAGGTCCATAAATCTACCAATAAAGATAGCAACGAAAATAGCTACAAGTGCCAACATAATGTGAAGGTGACCAACAATTGCTTTCATTTGATATGTTTTGTCATTTTCACGAACTGTATCCTCAGCAAGGAATGCTTCAAATCCATTACTGAAGTATGCACCAGCATAAGCACCAACTCCGGCAGAAATTACTGCCATTAGAACGATATACCATACGGTAAATCTTTCCCAGCTAGCGCCTTTTTTGGTTTTGGTAAGTAAAGAATCCTGTTTAATATAGAAACGTTTATCTCCCGGCCATAATCCTACCAGCAAGATAAGTCCTACCGTAAAGATAATTGACATACCAACTAAGTAAACACCATGAAGAGTCCACTCATGTCCAAAGTATGCAAATATCATACCATTAATAACTACTAATAAATAACCTAAAGTTACAAGACCGTTAGCCCATTTAGCGAATACCTTATCCATTGGTGTAAGTGCAGTGATAAAGTATACAACCATTGCAGTGAAAATCATTGCAAATGAATGGTAAAGCATAATTAGTCGGCCTTCGCGTTCAGCCTGAACTAAATCCATACTTAATAGATTTACAGTAATATCTCTTACGCCCCAATCAACCATTGGACCGGAAAGAGTTGCCCAGACTGCTGCCATAATACTAAGAATACCCGCTGCCCCAAGGATTAGGCCCTTAGGAGTAGTGAACAAGTATTCTAAACGTCCCGGAGACTTACCAGTCATTAAAAATCACCCCTTCATTTATTATTTAAACATTAGTTAAGTTTAAATACAGATAATATTTTATCGAAACTATAAAGCGAAAATTAGTAAGAGCATTGACCCTAACATATAAACAGATGCAAGCTTAAAGAGACTAAAGTTCAATTTAAACGACTTTCTATATACCATTACGGTTGACAGAATAATCAGGCCAATACTAAAGAGTATCAAGAATATTAAGAAATAGCCTTGTACCTCAACCAGACGTGCCGCTGTAATCATTGCAAAGCTGGATAAAACCGTTGACCAAGCAATAATCTTACGAGTCACATCAACACCATACGCTGATGGGAAAGTTGGAATTCCGGCTGCCGCGTATTGATCCTCATACTTAATAGTAAAGGTTAGAATATGCGTTGGAATCCAAAGAAGGATTGCTAATGCGAGCAAAATTCCGATTAAATCGATCTGTCCTACACCGAGTGCACGACCTGCGAGGATCGGCATGCCACCAGAAATCCCACCCCAAATAATTGAGTATGGTGTAACTCGTTTTAGAACAATTGTGTAAATTACCGCATCAATAAACAGTCCCGCCAAGATAATCCAGCCGTACAATATATCAATTGTAAACGCCCAACCAACACCAAGTCCGGACATAATACTGGCAACCAAAAGTGCATTAGGTACACTAATTGTTCCTGTCGATAATGGTCTTTTCTTCGTTCTGCCCATTATCGTATCAATATCCTTATCAAAGACCATATTGAATATCGTACAACCACCAATTGCAAGAAAGAGGCTACCCAAAATAGCTAATGATAACTCCCAGCCGACTACAGGGCATCTGGCACTGCTAAATCCAGCCCAACCAGTCACCATTAGTAGTGCTGTCTGTCTTGGCTTAATCAATATAGAATACTCCTTAATCCATTGCCAGAGATTCATTTTTCCTATTTTATTATTGGTAGCTTGCTCGTTAGTCATTAAGCTTACCTCCTAATTTATTGTGGAAGTGTTTCTTCTTGTACTTGCGGATCTCTTACAACACGGAAACCAACGCTTGGGCTTCTGAATCTTGGATCTGCATTATCTTTTTTCCAAACGCGAGCGTCAATCTCATAGGTTCCTTTATTTCCGCCTTTAATTCTTCGGTAGTGATATCCGAAAGGTTTGTTTCCGGTCCATTCACCAACGTTTCCAGCCATATCATATACGCCATATGGGCTAGAGTTATCTTCAGTCTTAAATGTTCCATAAGTTTTACCATTGTAGAAACCTACTGGTGTAGTATCACTAACGCCATCTGATCCTTCAAATGGATCGCCACTGTGATAATAGTTTAAATAAGCGTGCCCAATTTCATCTCCCCATGGGAATGGACGATCATCTTCTGAACCACGAGCTGCTTTTTCCCACTCATCTTCAGTAGGTAAGCGATATCCGTAAAATTCAGCGTATGCCCATGCGCCATAGTAACTCACCATTGTTACAGGGTGATTTTCATAACCATCTTTGACAGTAAATTTAGAGCCGTCAAAGTTAATGCGGCTTGCAGGGTCATCAAGAATCATGTGTGGATAGTCACCCGGCTCAATTAAAAACTCATGACGAAGACCATCAAAGTCATCAACATCACCTGGATAGAAGCCGCTTACAACTTGGTTAGAATCATATTCATAATCCATGCCACCATAGGTGCTTGCATAGCTGCCAATTGTAATCGTACCGGCTTTTAAAGCCTCGCCAAGATATTTTGCATATTCAGCGTTTGTTACAGGTACAACCTTGATCTCAAAATCTTTGTCAACATAACCATTCTTAAACAATTGGCCAGTTTTGGCATCCTTTTGTGTAAACTGCCCCTTGAAAAATTCGCCAGCTGGGATTAATACCCATGAGTCCGGATCAATACCTGATGATCTGTATTCTAATACTGCAGGATTCTCTGCCGGTAAAGCGCCACAACCTGCGAGGAGAGCGATTACTAACAGCAGTGACAACACAATACTAGTTTTTCTCATACTGACACCTCCTTATTTAATTATTTATGTCTAAAAGCAACTAATTATTTAGTGCCTTGACAGACAACAGTAAAATTTAACTGCATCAATAGAGAAATTTTATTTTGGTTCCCAATCACCTATTAAAAATTTGGAACCACGTTTTGTTAAGATGATTGTTAAAATTGTTATAGCAAAAATTGGACCTAATAAGAACAATGAGAATATTGATCCGTCCATCATGCTATCAATACCTAGTGGCATTCCACCAATGATGTTTAAAATTGCAGCACCCACACCGATTGGCAGAATCCATTTCTTACGATAGAGGAATCCCAGAAGGAATACTCCCCAAGCTATCATCCCCACCCAGTTTAGTTGTTGTACTGATGCAAACATTGCCAAATTCTCCGGTACACCAATGTGATCTGGGTAATTAATATGTGATAAAAGCGATTTTTGTGACATTCTACTTGCGGAAGCGACTCCGTTCATTAGTGCAAGAACGAACATCATTCCATTAAGAGCTGCAAATGCAATCGCTTTACCAGGGAATTTGCGTACTATTGTTATGTACAAGAAGAACGCAAGTAAGTTTGGTAATGCTACGATTGTGTACCAAGGAAAAATACCGGCACTTGCAGAGGCTATTTGTGAGAAAAATGTACCTTGAACAGCGATTAAGCTTCCGGCAACTCCCACGTGCCATGCTTTGCTATACTTTTTCCAGAACATATATGCTGCAACAAGCATTAATACTCCACCTACAGCAGCTAAGTCATGGAATGCAGGAAACATGTACTTAATAATAAAAACTTCATCAAGGCGATTTATGCCTAAAGCTTCACTATAGTTACCTGCTTTTGCAACCCATGTGTCATGCCAATGATCTCTGATTACAAATACATAAAATGTACCAAGTAATCCCCATAGACCAAAAATTAATGAAACCCAAAAACCAGTTCTTGTTCTCTCTTTCAAAAGAAAAACCTCCCACATTTTTTATTTTTTATCTATCTACTCGAATATTATTGCTACAAACAATTAAATTTACCTTTTTATCGCCCCCTTGCAATAATACTATTTATTCCTTCAATCTAATTAAGCCCCAATATTTGAAAACTTAATTAAACCTAAATAAACAATAGCCAAACTACACCTTAGCCACAACTTAATCAGCTAAAATATATCTGCCCATACGGACTATATGTATTATCTGATTTCACCTTTTCCATCTCACGACAATTATATGCTATCACCATTCCAGATTCAAGCATTTTTTGCCGTCTTCATGAATTTGTACATATAGAAAAAGCAATGTCCTAAGTGAAAGGACACTGCTTTTCTTGTTTCAACCTAATCAATCAAGTTGAATATTTTAATTTAACTATCACCAATCTTATTTATCTTTTTTAGAGAATTTCCAATCTGTAAGAACTTGCTCTAAGAATAGTAATAAGAAAGCAACTAGTAGAACCGCATAAATTATTGTTTGGTTATTTGCTAGTTGTGTAGTGAATTGTTCAACCGCAGCCGGATCCATATTAGCTTTGTGCGCAGCAACTTCGTTTGCCGGAGCATATCTGCCATGAATCATGAAACCTGCTACGAAAACAACTACCCAGCCTAAAGCACCCCAGATAGCATGAATATCCATTTTCTTAGTTGCAAATCCGTAAACCGGACCTAATACCATAATAGCAGCACTTACTACTGCAAGGATCATGAATAAGTTTGGTGTCCAGATTTCTAGTGGAACGCCGCCATAAGTTGCAGTATAACCAACTAAAACAGCTAAAATAAGAGCTAATACTGTGTAGTAAGGAGCAATTTTTTGCTTCTTATCAAGTGCTGCCAATGTACCAGCAGACATAAACGCTAACACTAAAGCAAACAGAGCAATGTAGTAAGGGTTCCAACCTGTTACGTCAAGACCTTTTACTTTCTCTGTAATCTGATGTTTACCGGCTGTGTAAATCCAAGCAGCAACCGTTAAAACACCTGTTCCTGCAAACCATAAAGCAATGTCAACTCTTGGTGTGTTGTAAAGTCTGTGAATCATAAGCAATATTAAAATAACTGAAAACATTAGAATAAACGAATAAATGGCCATATTTAATGAACCTAAAGAACCACCCATTAAATCCTACCTCCTTTAAATTAATTTATCTGCTACCGAACCTCTTAAGCCTTATCAACAGACGACTTTTTAGTAATGTAAGCTAAACCTCTTTCAATTGTAAATCCGAATTTAGTTAATACTACTAAAGTTACGCCTAAAGCTAAGAAAATACCACCGATAGCATAAAGTTCAGGCAGTATAACTTCCATTAAGTTTAACTCGCCAAATGTATGAGCTGCACCCGCATATAGAGGTGTAGAAAGCAGGCCAAGGCCGATTAGACCAAACGCCATCCCTATAGGGTTATTGTAAGAACCTTTGTGAGTTCCAAGCGGATGGGTAAGATCAAGTTTGTTCCAAATGAATGGAAGACGAACAATCAACAACAGAACGATACAAGCTGCATCAATAATAACCCTTAAGTTACCAGGAGCAACACCGCCACGACCTGTTTGAGAAATGTACATGTGCCATGCACCAAATCCAAAACCGATTAGTAAAACGATTAATGAACCGTAATAAGCCCATTTCTCTCCACGAATGAATGCATATGCTAAGATTGCAAGTAAAAATCCAACAGCTAAGGTAACGATAGTGATCAATTGTAGCGCCGGTACAAATGGTTTTAATCCTGGGAACATTGGATATGCGCTAAATTTGAACGCAAGACAAACAGTTCCAATACCAGAAATTAAGCTGAATACAGCTGCTACTGCTACGGTTAAAGCTAATAATAATTGAATTCTTGATGATAACTTCATCTTTTAATAACCTCCTTTTATTAAATACTTTAAAACCTAAAACTCATTTAATCTACCTACTACATCCCTCCTTATTATGTACAACGACAAAACATACATAAGTCGAATCTATAGGTTACTATATAAATACCATGTTAATTATATCAAATAATAAACGAATAAATTAGCCTAATTTTCAACAAAGATGTGGACGAAGTGTGTATTAATTATGAAAGAGACCACCGTTTATTAAACGTTTTCCGGTCGCTTATAACTATATATATACGCACCGATTGCAGCCAAGCCCAACAATACTATAATTTTTGCAAAAAGTGCAGACCCATCAAGCGTAAACTGTAACCAATAACCGACAAGAATAATGACCCAGCCAAGATTGCCAAGTAAACGCATCAGGCCTGTAACTTTTTCCTTAAAGAGATAGATGAAAATCACTCCGACCGCCACTATACCGATGAAATAAAATAATGGCATCGTCAACACCTTATTGACCGTCCCGCCGAATTGAATCGTGAATAAGGTAAACAATCCTAAAAAGATAGTCGAGAACGCATAATACGGATAAATCTTCTTGTTAGGATCGATTCGCGCCAACAGAAACGATGATAGTACCGCATAGGTTAGAGCAACCGCACCGATTAAGTAGTCGCCCGGTAGATGTTCTGCAGTTCGCGCAGCTTCCGATTTAAGTTCTATTTCCGCAAGCAAGTCAAGCAAAAAAGAAATTACAATAAGAGTGATTCCCGGCAACCAAATAAACAGTTCTCTGCTTCGATGTCTAAGGCCATTAAAAACCGCAAGCCCAAGCACGATAATACCAGCCGCTAAGATCACACCACTAAGTAAAACCATCTAATCATTCCCTTCCTTATTCGATCTCCTTATCTATCATCACATGTTCTTTCTTGAATTTTTCGCCGGTCTGCTCACTAACATCCCAGATTCCCAGTAGGTGTGTAGTAATCAACGTACCCATCAGTAATACTAAAACGATTAGACCATATACAGGGCTCGCTATCTTAGATTTCTCCTTAAACTTGAAGCGCAGATCCAGCGTTTTATCGACCGGGCAAACTTCAACGCACTTCAGACAAGTATTGCAATCTAAATCATTAACTGCGACTTTATTAGCCACATCAATGTTTAACGGACATGCTCGTGTACACCGATTACAATCGATACAAGTGTCAGCATTGCGTTCAATCTGCGATAAACCAACTCTACCAAACAGACCGATTAGTCCGCCGAGCGGACAGAGATAACGACACCACGCTCGATCGATAAAAATACCCAGCACAAGCATAATAATCACGATTGGCAGCACAGCAACTATTCCATGTTCGCTACCACTCTTAATCGTCATGAATCCCCATATAGCAGACTGTAAAATCCATAGCAAGAATATATATTTGAAGAATCTACTATAGCGATCTATCTTATCTAACAGTTCGCGATTATTGCGAATAAAACGTCGATATCTGCGATTAATCGGTTTCATAAAACTAAGCCCACCAATAAAGACGCCAAACTTCCTCATCGCGTCGAGAAGCGTGCCGAGCGGACAGAGCCATCCACAGAACCCCGTGCGAAACACCAAAGTAATTAGCACAACCGTTAACGCAGCAACCAACATAAAATTACGATTCGGTTCAAATCGAACCAAAAATAAAACAAAAAACACAATAAAACTAACCTGAATAAGTAAACGCAGTAACCAAGTTTTTTTCTCTTTCTCCATCATTTTCCCCTTGTTTATTCTTATTTTTTATATTCAATTGTCTCTCTCTATCTAATACAATTATTCATCTTTTACCTTAATATATATATTTGCTTGCAAATTCTCAACCCTTAATTCTTGATCATCCCCATTGGTTGATGCCGATATCATCGTGAATTGATAGAAAACAGACAATTTCTCACTCTCGTCGAGTAAAGTCAAATCATCAGTTATCCGACCACCTTTATCAACTTCGTTATAATGCTCTTGATATAATGTCTCAACATAAGCAGCCATGTCAGATTGATAAATCAACTCGCTGTCACGCTCAATCATCAGATTGAAAAAACCATCTCGTTTAATCACATATTCTTGGTCAGCATAGGTAATCGAAGCAATTGTATCGTCCATAATATAACGATACATCTGAACCTGTCCGAAAATATTATATCCATCAATGATTACCAAAGACGGTTCCTCACGGTAATATTCAAAATACTTATAACGACCATCGCTCCAGTCATATTGTTTAAAACCAAGATAATCTTCAAGCTGTGCCATCGCAAAGCTCTCAGGCAAATACTTCAGATCAGCTAAACTATGAGAGCGGTCAAAGTATTCCAAAGAGCCGATTATTTCCTTTTGGTCCTCGACACTAATCGTCTTCGTTGTCCGTGTAATTACTCCGTCACGCAAAATATCATACGGTTCAATTGCCGCATAGAAGCGTTCCGCCTGGCTATTCATCGAAATGTTAGCTGCACTTGCCGGACCAACTGCCGCAACCGCAAGAAAAACCGCTAACAGTAACGGCAAGAAAACATTGTTTTTGCCACGATTAAAAATAACATAGAGAACCGCAAGAGCCGACCAGATACCTATCAAAACAATAAAGTAACGATTCTCTGTAAATCCATATTGATTAATTCTAATGCCGATCGCAACAAACATCATCGCTAAGAGCGGTAACACGAGGAAAGTAAATCCATTGGTAAATATTCGCGCCCAGCGATTAGTCTTACGAAATGGATTTGCTAAGAAAATCATCAGAATACCGATCGCCGTATAAGAGACAACAAGGTACGACACGATTCCCTTAGGCCAATCTTGAGTAATCAGCACCTTTGCGAAATAAGTATATAGAACCGCCGAATAGATTACTAAGAGCGGCATAACAATATACAGAACTAATATTTCTAACACCTTGTTAAAATTGGCGAGCGTAAATTCTTCATCACGATGCGGAATACCGGCCATAAAGAAAATCGGCGCAAAAATCAACATCGCAAAGACCCACACATAAGCATAGGTTTCACTGCGCAAGTTTTCTAATAGCAACGATTCAACCGCAAACACGGTTGCCGATAGCCCTAAACCAATAACAACTGCGAAAAATAGGCTAACAACCAGATGTGTTATGAGACGGTTAATAAACAACTCATAATTCTCTCTTTTGAAAAAGTAGGGCACTACTAAAAAGACAAACATCAGAGCCGCAGTCAACAGCAATAATTGTAGTGTTGCAGCATAATTCATTTCATAATAGATAAATTCAAAATATGCATATCCGAGCGCCAGTTCAAGCAAGTAAACCGGTATGCGCACTAACCATTTACCCTGAGCAAAGCGTTCAAGCAGAGCCTCTACAGCAAATGATAGAGATATTACAAGCACATGAACCCCAATCAATCTGTTAAGAAGATCATATAGCTCCACATTGTTATATGAATTCTCCACCTGCATCAGTACAACGACTGACAGCGAAATGAAAAGTAGTACAGTAAGCGGAAAACGATTAAATGTGTTAAGTACAGCTACTGCACCAATTTTGATATATTCTCCCATTGAAGACCATTTGAATTTTTTTCTACGGGATCTAGCCATTATCTGACCCTCCTCTTCAAATAAAAAACGCATATCAAGGACTAACCTTCATATGCGTCAATTATACCACTAGTCTTTTGTAGATACTATAATTTGTTACATTCAGCATCAGTTTACAATATTAAGCACGCGCTCGCGATTGTCGCGAATATCCTGCTCTGTTAAACGATTCAAACGATAACGATTAAATCGATTCAAATCTGACAAAAACACCACGTGCGATTTCATTTTATTAAGTAAATAATCATACAATTGTTCATGTTCTTCAACAAAACGCGGATTCAGTTGATAAAATTGCCTTTCTTCAGTCGCAAAAGAATAGATTACGCCTTGTTCCACAAGGTCTGCCAATCTTTGTTTAAGTAACTCCATATCAAGCTCCAACAATAATTCCAATTCCAACAAAGTTACCCTCCGAGATTTTAGTAAAAGATTCGCAATCCTTAACACCTCTCGGTTCCCCAGCAACCTGAATAGTTCTTCCATCTATATTACCTGCTTTCATATATTACCTATTCTCAAGCTTTTTAAAAGTTTGTTTCTCAGCACCGCAGACCGGACATTGATATCTATCCATTGTAGTCCTCCTGTCTCGAATCCCATATGTATTCGACATGTACTATGTTTTTCTTCGCGTCTATGATGAAAAGTAAGACATACCTGTCAACAACCAAGCGCCGGTATTCAAAAACAGTATAAGGAGTTTCAAACACAAGACATCTGTGAGGAAACCTTGAAAGTGAATCAAATGCTTTTTCAAAGCTCTCATATAGCTTTTCAGCAGCTGTAATGCTTACTTGAGATAAAAAAGTTATATGCTCAAGCATCATCAATTTCGCGGAATCATTTACATCCACATCGTAGGTCTTCTCAATTTCACTCACGATTTGCCACCTTGGCTCTATCGATGATTTTACGCATTTCCCCTAAAACCTCTGGTGCAAACGAATAACGCACATGTCCGACAGCCTTTTCAGCCTCCATTCGCAGAAGATCTTTTTGAATCTTCAAGCTTTGCTGTTGCTTATTATATGCACCAATTGACATAACAACCAACTCACCTTCCCCATTATTGGTGAGAAAAACCGGCTCATTGCTTTTAATGCAAAAGTCCGCAACCTTTCGGTAATTATTTCGTAGTTCTGCTGATGACTTAATAATCATAAGCATCTCTCCCATTATTTTTTGATAGCTGAATTATAGCATGATTCAGCTATGACGTCAAATGCGAGCAGTGTTTGTTACATTAAAAACTATAATAGCAAAAAGACTTAAACCACGAAGGTTTAAGTCCTCATTAAGTGAAAATTAAAGATGACTTTCAAGTACTGAGCATTATGCTGAATATATTCAAATGACTTTAGCAATCAACTGAACGAAATTAAAGTACTGTCCATTTTCAGTTTCCATCATTTTTTTATCGTTTACGGCATAGGGATTAGGACTGGTAAGCCATTCATCCCATGCCTGTTTACAACAACTCATTTCGCGAATATCTACTATTTCAATACCCTCTGCTTGGCTCCACAAATCTTTCCACCAATCAAGGGAGTGTATAGTTCTTGCCACCTCATCAATCCAGAACGGCTTCATTCCATCAGGGACATTTTCCCCAAATTCATACTTTATGCCCGGAATAGCAATGGCGATATAGCCGCCTTTTTTCACAAAAGGAATGAGCGACGGAAGCATTTTCTCCGTATCGCCGAAATAATGGTAAGCGTCCATGGTGAACAATAAGTCAAAATATCCGTTTGCGAAAGGCAACCCTTTGTTTGCGTCCACACATATCGGAACGGCCTTATCATCAATCCCAATAGACTCAAAACGCTCATAGTTTTCAGTTGGCGAAATCCAAAGATCGGCGGCGAAAACGGACGCGCCATATTTTTTCACTAACAATAGCGTAGAAAGACCGCACCCGCAACCGAGGTCAAGTATTCGCAAATTCTTATTGATGTTTAAGTATGACGCTAATTCTTCCGCTACGCGCATGGCGTTTGGCCCCATCATAGCGGCTCTTAGGAACTCAATATTTTTATCATTAGAAATAAACTGATTTGTAAATGTGTACATAGTATTCCTTCCTTTCTAAATCATCGCCTTATAGAAAGAAACAAAAAAGCACAGCATTCTACTGCGCTACAAATCACACCATAATAAATAATGGATGTTCATTCAATCTATAAGGCAGTTTTTGATAACACAAACATGAGCAGAACAACTGCTCATTTCATGCCATTAACCTAAGTCCTTACAGCAATACCGACATCAATACACTCCTTCTTCTTTAACTTACTTTACAATGACACTATCATTATGTCAATGTAATGTTATATAAACAAAAGGACCCAACCTGCAAGGGTTCAAGTCCTTTTGATTCATTGAAGCGATGGCATAAGTTATTCGCAGTAAATCTTAAGGGAATCGCGCAAAAATTCAGCACAACCTACAGCAACGGCGTCATAGTACTTTCTGAAACGAGGGTCATCCACATAGCTCTGCGCCAGTCCAAGATGTGCTTCTTTTGAGTAGTGGTCCCAAAAATATCCTAGCCACTCTTTATGCAAAGCACATACCTTCTGCGCAAGTTCGCTTGACGGGTCCCCATTTTCAAAAGCCGTTTTTAAGGTATCGTTTATTTGACAGGACAAATTCTGTACTTTCTCATATTGCTCAGCCGTCAAGCCCATCATTCTGGCATTGCTGGCATCTACAATGGCGTCGCCGAATTTTTCACGGATTTCCTTGCCATACTGCTTTTCATTTTCATCAAGCATCTTCTGCTTGAAACCTTCAAATTTTTCTTTGTTACTCATAGAAATCTCTCCTTTCGATGCGGCAATAGTTTTTTCCACACCAGTAATCAATAGCTCTATTTGCTCTTTTTTTGCTTTTAGGGCCGATAGATGACCTTGCAGCGCCACTATACCATCGTAGTCTTTCGACCATACGATATTTTTGATTTCATCAAGCGATACACCGAGTTCGCGGTAAAATAAAATTTGCTGGAGTAGGTCAACTTCCTTTTGACCATACACACGGTAGTCGTTACTACTTATCCGTTCCGGTGATAAAAGCCCGATCTCATCATAGTAACGCAGGGTGCGGGTGCTGACTCCCGCCAACTTTGCCAGCTTATTGATACTATACTCCATAATCATCCCTTCTTAATTAGTAGTAAAATAACCGGGCTGTTTTGCGATATCTTCCTCACCAATGATGGCTTTGGTCACTTCTGCAATCGTTTTGCCCGTTTTACTCAAATAGGCTTGTATTGCATTATATCCAGAATACTAATCTTAATATTCTTATCCCCCTTATTTCTCGATCACTCTTTGGCCATTAAATGATCTCGTATACAATATAAACTATGACGTTGCGTGAAGGTCAATAGGTTTTCAAAAATTTTTACCTTTTTTCAGCATCATTTTCCCATGTGACCGTCGCACAATTTCACCTATTTTTATTATGTTAAATATTTCTTTGTTTATAGGGTGGGTAATGATAACTCTAATAATTGATATTTACAAAATATGTTTATTAAACTTTTTATGTTTTGCAATATAATCCGTTGAGCACAAAAAAACCCGCCGCCTTCCGGCGTACACCGACTGGGGCAAATTCATGGCTGGTGCATCATGACACGGAAAAGTGAAAAAAAATATAATAACGCTTCACAAAACGGTGTGGTTTTCCCTCTGAAATGCGAAAAAAGTCCAATAATACTGGACTTTTTCTCTTCTCGTCATTCTATCAATAACATGGTTTAGATTCGAGAAGTTAGGTCAAAAAAGATGCCATAATTTATTTCGCAATGCTCATATCTGTCCTACGTTTAATTAGTTTTATAGATTGCATCGCATCATAGTCATTTCCATTAAAAAATAAATCCTTAAAATAAATCTGAGTGTGAGCCTGTTCGTTCAAAAACAATAACGCCATTCCCGATAACCTGTATAGTCTCCGGACAAAGCATGGTCTTTGTGTTTCGCTTGTAAGGGTTTTTCGTTTATCAAGTCTCGGATTAAATTATCAATCAGAAAAATGTCAAACCCACGCTTCATTGCCAACTTGTAATCTTTCTTAAATTGCCCTGTGTAGTCGGCAATTAACATCAGGATTTCAGCTCCTTCAGTAGATCATCCGCATTTATAAATCTACCATTGCCAGACTTAATAATCTCATCTCCCTCTTTTATAGCTGCTAATGTTTCAGCGTTAGGAGTAGATGGACGCAAATCGAACGGTAGACCACCGATATTTCTTGACTGGTACAAAAATACATTAATTGCGTCCGTAAGGGTCATGCCATACCGGGAATAAATAGCCTCTACATCAGCCTTTACCTGTGGGTCTATACGGATATACATGCTTGCACTCTTAGCCATTAGAAATCACCTCACTTAAGTATATTCAGTATATCACAAAATATACACAAACGAAATACATTGTGATTATATTTCTAAGCGGACACATAAAAAAATTCATAAATTCGTTTATAGTCAATCACTTATATTGTACCTACCAATTCTCAATATCAATTTTTTGCATTTAATTTATCAGAAAATAGAAAAAGCCAATTGTTTTACATCAATCGACTTTTTTCGACAAAAAATTATGGTGGAGGCGAGGGGATTTGAACCCCTGTCCGAAGACATCAACACATTAGCCTCTCCGAGTGCAGCTATTTGCGAGTTATTCGCCGGCTAAACTATGAAATAGCGAACTATCTAACCGGCTAGTCTGGTTAATCTCTTCAGTCATCTACAGACGGAAGATGAACAGCGTATCCCACTAAGGTTGAGCCCTATTCACGCCACATGGGCGATGAAGTGATAGAGCACGCAAGCTGTGATTAAGCAGCTAAAGCGTAGTTATTGTTAGTTTTGCCAGTTATTATTGGCTTTTCGCGTTTTAACGAGGTCCGCGACCCCTCGACTCGCTACTAATGCTCGACCTATCCCCGTCGAATCCAGAACGCCCCCAGATTGAGTGCGCTTTATTATAACACAAAGCATCATATTTAACCACCAACAGCTTCAAGGATAAATAGAGTTGCATTCCGCATTCCCAATTGTTCGCGTCCTATAACAATTCTTCCATCACTAGAAATATTTATAGTGTCAATAGAAAGATTGAAACTATCTACAGCATCGAGAGGATTGCTGAAACTTACAACTTTATCATTTATTACGTCAATAATTTTTATTACACCTTTCTCATCCATTTCATACATTGCAACCACCAAGTTATTGCTGACTCTAAATCTAGCTATCCACCTTGCCTCTAAAACATCCATTAATGAGCTATATTTATTGGTGGAAGTATCGAAATATCCAAAATCTTGGTTTGTCCAATAACGGTGATCTTGAAAATTAATTGAATAAATTTTTTCACCGGCCATCATAGCATAACCCGGATAAGTATATGGTGCCTCAATTTCTTTTATTAATCCTGTTTCAATGTCATAGATTTTGTAATACCCTACACCATCGACAGAGTCCGTCCACAAGACCTGCTCGTTATTTATAAAAACAAAGGTGTTATAAAAACTTAGTTCCCCAAAGTCTGAAATTGCAAAGCTTTCCATAGTATCTAAATTCCATAATATTATATCACGCTGCGAGCCCAGTACTTCTTTATCACGCGGTACAACTGATGTCACATAATTTCCAGAAAGACGTGGTGAGATAATGCCAATATTTGACTCCAATAGCTTCAATATTTCATTTGTTTCTCTATTTAATAGATAAATAGTATTATGTAACCCAGCTCCGTTGTGCTCTAACCATATAACCCATTTATCATTTGCCATTGTATGCGTGAGAATGGGATCGGCAAGTTGAGATTGAAATACTATCGAATATTCCCTTCTATTAAAATCATAATTAATTACCTTATTGATTGGTCCGTAAGAATCGCTAACACAAACATACATGTTATCGCCAACTAATACAGGATCTCTATAGGTTATAAACGGGATATCTCCCGGCATACTTATTTCTTTAACAACTCTTACTTCCTGCACAGGCCTCTTTGCTGCATCTGCATCACCATTTTCATTTAGCCCTGTAGGACTACAACCAAAACTTAATGAAATCAAAATACAGAGAACTGACAAATAAATAAATTTCTTGTTCATATGTCCTCTATCCTCCTTGCTAAATATAAAGATAATCCCCTGTTCAATGAATCCGATTATACAATCTGGAAAGTCACGTTAATAACACATTACATAATTACTTCCATTTTAACCACCAACAGCTTCAAGGATAAATAGAGTTATATTCCGCGTTCCCAATTGTTCGCGTCCTATTACAATTCTTCCATCACTAGAAACATTTATAGTGTCTATTATCTCAGTTGAAATATTGAAATTTAGAAGTTCATCGTTTACAACATCAATAATCTTTAATACATTATATTTATCCCTTACAACTACTAAATCATTACTGACTCTGAATCCACCTATTGAACGTGTTCCTAAAGTTTCCATTAATGAGTTATATGTGTTAGTGGCAATATCGTAATATCCAAAATCTTGGCTGCCCCAATAACGATAGTCTTGAAAATTAATTGAATAAATTTTTTTGCCGACAAGCATGGCATAGCCAGGATAAACATATGGCGATACAATTTCTTTAGTTAGTCCTGTTTCAATGTCATAAATCTTGTAATACCCTACACCATCGGCAGAGTCTGTCCACAAGACCTGATTACTATTAATAAAAACAAAATTGTTATAAAAACTAAGTTCCGTAATTTCTGCAACCTTATAACTTTCCATAGTATCTAAATTCCATAACATGATTTCCTGACGTTTTTCTAGATTTGCATAGTCCTGAACTACGATGCAAGCCACGTAATCACCAGAAAGATAAGGTGCCGTCAGCTGAACAGAGGGGTTGTAATCTGCCAGCTTCACTATTTCATTTGTTTCTCTATTAAACACATAAATGATACTTCGAGAAAAAATGAGATTAGCATCTATCCACATTACCCACTTTTCATTAGCCATTGTGCGTTGAAGATTGGCTTCAGTAAACTGAGACTCAAATATTATGGAGTATTCTTGTGTATCAATATCATAATCAATAACCTTATTGGTTAATGCGTAGGAATCATTGACACAGATATACATATGATTATCTACTAACACAGGGTCATTATAGTCAACAAACGGCATATCTCCCGGAATATTTATTTCTTTAACAACTCTTACTTCCTGCACAGGCCTCTTTGCTGCATCTGCATCACCATTTTCATTTAGCCCTGTAGGACTACAACCAAAACTTAATGAAATCAAAATACAGAGGACTGACAAATAAATCAATTTCTTTTTCATATGTCCTCTATCCTCCTTTTTTTATTGCTTCTGCTTTTCGCGCAAAGCTCGCGCAATCTCGCGATCAGCATCACGTCGGGCGATCGTCTCCCGCTTGTCGTAGCTCTTTTTACCCTTGGCAAGCGCAAGCTCAACTTTGGCGAAACCGCCCTTGAGATAGATCTTTAGCGGAACAAGGGCATAACCCCGCTCCTTAGTTAGACCGATGAGCTTGCTAATTTCTTCTCGGTGGAGCAGTAACTTGCGGGCCCGGGTCGGCTCATGGTTAAAGCGATTCCCCTGATCAAATGGACTGATATGCATATTGTGGAGAAAAACCTCACCACCACTTATCCGCGCAAAGCTATCCTTTAGGTTAGCCCGCCCAAGCCGAAGCGACTTAATCTCAGTCCCAGTCAGCACAATCCCCGCTTCATGAGTTTCCTCGATAAAGTAATCGTGAAATGCTTTTTTGTTGGTGGCAACCACCTTAACGCCCTTATTGCTCATCGTATCTATGCCCTTTCTTTCTCGGCTTCACTTGTTTCTTCTTGTTAACTTTATTGTTATCCAGCCCTACCAACTCAAAGTCAATCGTATAATCATCAATATTTACCTTGACCACTCGCACATTCACGATGTCACCGATTCGGTAAATCTTCGCTGTGCGCTCACCGACAAGGGCGTGCAACTTCTCATTATAGCGGTAGTAGTCGTCGGTCAGGTAACTGACGTGGACGAGCCCTTCAACCAAGTTGTCTAACTCAACGAACATCCCAAAAGAGGTCACACTACTAATGATACCCTCAAACTCTTCGCCAATCTTATCGAGCATGAATTCGGCCTTCTTCAGATCATCGGTTTCGCGCTCAGCCTCGACAGCTATCCGTTCCCGGTCTGAAGAATGGGCAGCTACCACCGTCATGAGCCCCTGCAAGAATTCGATGCGACCTGATGTTAACTCACCCTTATCAAGCAATTCGCTAATTATCCGGTGAATCTGCAAATCCGGATAACGACGAATCGGTGATGTGAAGTGCGAATAGTATTTAACCGAAAGCCCAAAATGCCCCAGCGGTTCATGGTCATAGCGAGCCTGCTTCATCGACCGGAGCAGGAGCGTACTAATGATTGTCTCCTCCGGTGTGTCTTTGATGTCCTCTAACAAGCCCTGAAGCGTCCGCGGATGCAGGTTAGTCGTTAAACCCTTGACCCGATAACCAAGACTCGACAGGAACTCAGCAAAAGCAAACAGCTTCTCTGGTGCTGGGTCTTCATGGACCCGATACAGAAAAGGTATATTAAGCCAGAAGTAATGCTCAGCCACAGTCTCGTTGGCCTTAAGCATAAACTCCTCAATTATCTGTTCAGCAATTGACCGCTTAATCCGCAGGACATCGGTTGGTTTGCCTTCCTCATCGACAAGAATCTTCGCCTCATCGAAGTCAAAGTCGATTGCCCCCCGCTCCATTCTTTTGCTGCGTAATTTCAGGGCTAGCTCTTGCATCAGCTCTAACCGGTCAACGTATTCCGCATATTCAGCGACCGCAGCCGCGTCTTGATCGACAAGCACAGCCTTAACCTTATTGTAGGTTAGGCGTTTGTGGCTCCGAATTACACTTTTGAAAATCTCATGCGACTTAACCGCCCCATGCGAGTCAAAGCGC
The DNA here is from genome assembly GCA_964637775.1 of uncultured Caryophanales bacterium. Lineage (GTDB taxonomy): Bacteria > Bacillota > Bacilli > Tepidibacillales > Tepidibacillaceae > CAYZPB01. Next base: position 66,534 of record CAZWWX010000001.1, on the reverse strand, counting down.
ATCACGCAACTCAGCGTTAGCCGGTCTTCAGCAGGGTTGAGTGAACAAATCCCATTAGACAAACGTTGCGGCAACATCGGGATAACTCGGTCAACCAGATAAACGCTCGTTCCCCGCTCATATGCCTCGCGGTCAAGTGCGCTACCTTCCTTCACATAATGGGTAACATCCGCTATGTGGACGCCCAACTCGTAGCCTTTATCAGGCAGGCGCTTAATCGATATCGCGTCATCCAGGTCCTTAGCGTCCTCGCCATCCATCGTCACGATTACCTGATCGCGCAGGTCCCTCCGCTTAGCTATATCGTCCGCTCTCACCTCACTGGGAACAGCAAGAGCTTCGGCTAACACGCCTTCAGCAAATCCTTCCGGCAACCCATACTTGCGGATAATCGACAGGATATCTACGCCCGGGTCGTTGCGGTGACCCAGCACTTCAACAATCTCGCCCTCGCAACTCTTGCGGCCCTCGGGATACTTGGTGATATGGACGACCACTTTGCTGCCTTCAACCGCACCCTTCATCTGCCCGCGCGGGATAAAGATGTCGCGGGAAACCCTTTTGTCGTCCGGCATCACAAAGCCGTACTGCTCACCCCCGCTATAGAGGCCAACAATTTCAGTGTTAGCCCGGGTCAGAATCCGGATAATCTCACCTTCCGGCCGGACACCGGAACTTTTATAGATCGGGCGTACGATGACGCGGTCGCCATTCATTGCCCCTTTCATATCTTTCTCGTGGATATAGACATCCATTTCGCTCTCATCATCAGGAATCAGGAAGCCGAAGCCCTTAGCGTGACCTTGCAATCTGCCACGCAGGAGGTTCATCCGCTCAGGCAGCCCGAAGTTATTGGTCCTCGTGCGGACAATCTCGCCACTATTCTCCAGCTGGTTGAGCAGCTTCACAAAGGCCTTAAACTCAGCAGCATTGCAGATAGCGAAAACAGCCTCTAACTCCTTTATGTTTAGCGGCTTGTAACTCTCAGTTCGCATATATTCAAGTATCTGGTCCTTCGTCAGTTCTCGTGACCGGTTCATCTAATCACCCTTTGCTTCGTATTAGCCTTGCGCTATACTACTATTCTAATCATAACTTAAAAACAACAAAATTTCATTGCTTAACGCAAAAAAACAGTAAGCAGGCCTACTGTTTTGTCTCTTATCTTAAATTGGCTAAATCACATCAACCGGTGTTCGCTATTTCAGGCTCTTAACCTTTAACTAGATAAGCCACCACAATTGATAGGATAATAAAACTAACTGCAAAAACTACAGTGAGTTTTTCAAGTAAAGCGTCGATACCGCGCGCCTTTTGTTTACCAAAAAGTTGCTCAGCACCACCGCCGATACTACCGGATAGACCGGCGCTCTTGCCTGATTGCAACAGAACAGTCGCGATCAATCCTAAAGAACATAAAACCAATAAGACTGTAAAGAAAATTAACACAGAATTGCACCTCCCATTTGGGTCAATACCGATAATTTACCACAGATGAAAATAAAGTTCAAGTAATAAATATGTTATTCCATCGTATAAATTTTGTTTGTTATCGTGCGGTAAATATCATCAAGAGCAGGGTCAGTAATATTCTTAAGGTAACTGTAAATCATATCTTTGCTGATATTAAGTTCCTCAAACCTACTGATCGGCTGGGAACTCATCCATCTGAGCGTATAGATGTTGCCATTAGTCGGGTCAACAAGAGCGTATGAGCTGGCGAAAGCCAGGTTCAGCTGCTTGAGGCTACCCGAATAAATAGCATCGATTTCTTGTTTGGTGTAAGTTGCGTTATTTGCCTTTTCGAAGGCTTCCCGCGGTATAGCCAGTTCCTGCACTAAATTAAAAATATTCGCCTCATAAGCGTCTCGGCGATCACGGCCAACCGCTTCAATCGTGAATTGTTCCCGCCATTTATCAAGTTTAGCTTCGTCAACAATTGTATAGATGAAATCGTCTAAACCATAGAATTTCAACTTGTATGGTGCATAATATTCCGGATCTGAAGTGATTTTGTTAGACAATTTACCTGCTTTAACCAATGCTGATTTTATTGCTAAATATTCGGCTGCCAGCTGGATAGGCTCCATCTCAGCAAGATATGCCTCTAGCCGAGCTACTGTTAAGCCCGCCTTTTCATAATCACCGGCAGAATGCAGGGCAAGCCATGTTGGTGTATAGATCTCATCGTTAAAGAAAAGAGCTGATGGATTAACAAAAAATCTGTTAAGCAACTTTTCATCCCCTGAATAGAGGGCATCAATCTCATCTGGCCGGTACATTTGCGAATTATTAGCCTTAATAAACTCCTCTTTGGACAGTCCGAGTTCCTTGATAGCATTTAAGAGGTTTGCTTCTGCAGTATTTCTGGTGCCACCTTTGCTTGGTTCAAATTGAGCTATCCAATTATCGATTTTTTCTTCACCAACAGATTCGAACAGCGAGTAAGATAAACCATAAAATTCATAATTGTATTTAAGGCGCCATTCAGCAGACAAATCACCATGCGGTAGTTCTTCTCCATCAGGCCCGTACTCCTTGGTTAGCGGATCGATAGCTGCCTCAAGCCCATCGGCCCATGTGCTCTCTCCGCCGTTCGCGTCGGTGTCACCGTTTACAATATCATCGCCATTATCTGCTGGGGGATCTACCTTTGGTGCACAACCAGCAAACAATGTCACTACTAACAGCAAACTTAGTAAAATAAATAATGTTTTTTTCATATCAATAACCTCCTTACTATACTTACGCTGACTCGCTAACTAAAAAGATCTATAATGTTCTTCTCTGGTCACATTCTCGTATAATATTACTTCGCCATCCCATTTATAGGCGATCGTGTTAACTTTATTTTCTTGGTTAACATAAAAGACGTTAGCAGCTACAATTGTGTCCTTATCTGAATATAATATTTCTATACGAATTCCAGATTTTCTTTTTAATAGCAAATTATCAACAAACTTATCCATAAAATACATGAAATCATCAACGGTCCTCTCGACAATAATTTCTTGAGGAGAAAGTCCTTTACTAACAATAGAATCCGACTTAACCTCAGTTATTAGCGCAATTTCATATTCACCGTCATATAATTTTTCTCCGACTTCAAAACTTAAAAATTTATTCTTGTCACTATATACATAGAAATGGATGTCGTTAAGTCCACGTTTATCCGGGAAATCAAGTGCATCTCTTGGGATAACCAGCTTATGATACTTTGAGTCAAAAGCTGATTCAATATCTTCTTTGCTTTTGCCAACTTTTAGTACTTCTTGGATTAATTTAAGTTCTGCCGCTATCTTTTCATCGGTGATTTTTATATAAGTTTCATTTTCTCCGTCCGTCACCTGCGGTATCTCTGGTTTAGAGTCTATATCCACCATGGGTATCTGTATAATGCCATAACGGGCTGCTTTGTCTTTGATAGATGTGTCCTCAACATAAAACTTATAAACAGGGACAAAATATTCTGGCCGTACAACTGTACTATAGATTATCTCTGCTTGTGCAGTGCTGGACTCTATATTTGGATAATTCTCTTTGATATACTCTACAGCCTGATCAAATGTAGTAATTTGATAATCACCATACTTCTCTAACTCTTGAGTTTTAACAATTTTAACTAAAGCACTAGCACTGTTTGTATGACACGATATTTTTATATATTCAAAACTAGAGTTAAGGATATCCATAAACATATCATCTGTGCTTTCAGTGATAATATATTGAAATGAATAGGGCTCGTCTTTAACATTGTACTCTACCTCTTTTTTTACCTGCGGATTAATAATACCCAGATATTCAATGCCTGCCTTAATAATCTCATTATTAACTAGGTTCCCGTTAACAGCATCTTGCGCTATGTTGTATTCGCTAGTAAGAATTGATATGTCACTTACACCGGACATCGCGCTCATATCTCCATTGTCATATATAACTTTATATGTCACGTCCTCTTGCTTGGTAATATTGTAGTTGCTTCCTTTCTTTCCATACAGAATGTTCAAATATTGCTCAAGCTTAGTAGTCATCATATCTGTTAAGCTATCAGTTATCACGTATTGGGGTCCTCCCTGTCCTGTGGGGTACTTATTAAGGTAAACAGGAAAGGTGGATGTCAAGATGGTACTGGCATTAACAAAGGCTGCCTCAGGTATACTCTCGTAACTTGCTGCAAAATCATCTCCCCCAGCACCGGCTGACGGCAATCCCTTTATCTCACTACCATTATTGCTGGCGTCTCCATTGTTATCTGCACCATTCTCTACAGGTGGTTCTACTCTCGGTGCACAACCTGCAAACAATGTCACAACTAGTAGCAGGCACAGCAAAATAAATAAAATTTTCTTCATATCAAACCCTCCTTTGCTAAATTAAAAATATACTATACTCCTTATACTAATCTACACATATTAAATAACCTGAATGGGTTTTGTTGTAAGAAAACAATGCAGACACCGGTAAATAATAAGTGTTACTGTAATTATTATGCGGATCATTCACCACCGCAGTATATGAACTGGTAGCAGATGAATAATTCATACCTTTTAATACAACATAATGACCATTAGTTGTATATGGAAAATAATATGTGTTGGTAATTCTCAAAGGCAGTTGGATAGGGTGTGAGTTTAATATATTTGTCAGAAGTAGATTACTGTAGGCTTCATCTGTATACGCAGAAACGTTTACATAATTGTACCTTGTGGATTTCCCGTTGACTGACAAATAATAGTTTATTGCACCATTAATTGCATATACATATGTAAAATCATGCCCAGGTTCAGCTATATCATTTGCCTTATTTTTAAAATCCAACTCTGATACTAATATTCCATAATGTTTTAATATCATTCTACCGCATGCACTTCCGCATGTATTACTCTCTTCTTGTGTATAAAGTGGTACAGTTGATAATACTTTTGATGGATAAACCTTCGTTCTAAATAAATAGGGTGAGTTTGTTGATGAGCCAGAACTAGAATTTATTCGTATATAATAATCCGTATTGGCTGCAACCTCATATGTTATTAACTCGCTTGCATTTCCATATTTCAACGAACTTCCCAGTAGAATAGAAACATCCGCTGGGTACAACCTCAAATCATAGTCGCAACCTATTGGAATATTGCCTAAGAAAAAATTTGCAGAGCCACTATAATAAAAATTTACTACCCACCAATCTACATCACTTGAAGTACTAATATAACCATAGTTGTCATAATCATTGTAGGTTCTATCTGCTTGCGATGGTGCATTATTGGGTTCCACTTCATTCTTAGATCCGGCAGCAAAAATAGTTTCTGTCCCATAATTGCCTGTCACCATTGCCACACATAATAATATCACAAAAACAACTTGTATCTTAAATCGTTTTACCATGGTTTTCACCTCTTTATTAATTTATGTTTTCTATAATCCTAAAAACTCTGTCCTTAGACACTCAACTTATCAATAATATGACAGCCAAAAACATTGACATATTGCCACAAAACAAAAGAGAACTATTAGTTTTATAATTGACTAATTAATAAAAATAATTATTGAAATATTTTAATGAAACAAAATTCTAAATTAGATTATTCTTACTAGTTTTTAAATACTTCAAGTATACTCATAACCTTGATTTTACATGTTTGTTAATAGCTTAAAACCATAATATAAACCGTTCCGTTGTCATGCCCACAATCATAGCCAGATACATAATAATTAGTTTCTACTCAGTTGTCTCGCTTATTTCTCCCATAGCCAACACTCCAGTCGTTATCATCGCAAGAAAATATAATATACATAGTGCAGTGTATACAAACCTTTTATTAACCATAATCCCCCATTTAAAGTAGTTCTCACTAATAGAACAACTGTAAATGAGATTTTGTGACAAAAAATTAAGGGTTATGCACATTGCATAACCCTTAATGCTTTTGGCTAAGTCCTAATTACTTTTCGTTCTGTTTACTAAATAACTCTCTTGTCCATTCTTCGTCATTCCAGATCTCCGGATTATCAAGTTGCTCACCCTCACCGCGAACCAAGAAGTCATACGAATCCTTACTAGCATTGTACCAATCTGCAATTACAAGTTTCTCATTAGAGCTGTCAACGATGAACTCGAAAACTTCACCGGTTTCGCCGATACTCTTAACTATCGCGATAGGCAATTTTAGATAAATATAATTCTTGCCAGCGTCAGTAATATGCTGAGCCTCAAAAATACTGACTTTCACATCTGTTACAGTATTCTTTTTACCATAGGTAGCGTATTGATCCTGTATCTGTTTATCCAAATATTGTTTAAGGTTAGCATTTTCTATAAATAAGTCTAAGTCTATTGGTTCACCATTCCAAATTGCCCGTTGATAGTCATTCAATGCTTTTTCACACATTTTAAAAGCAGTTCCGACATCCAAATATGATAGCCCATCCTCCCAGTGTAGCAAATACTCCGGCGGTTCTACGTTTTGTCCCCCGTTCGCTTCGTTGCTACCGTTTGCTTCATTACTACCTGGTTCCTTGCCAGCATCTCCGCCGTTACACCCAACAGCCATAAAGCCTATTAGGATAAACACTAATAGTAAAACAATCGTTTTTCTTGTACTCATTTTTACACCCCCTTTATAAAAATTAATTGTAATAACCACTCAGTTTTATTACTCTTTTATCATCCCCAGGAAAAAGTAATTCAGCTTTATCGTTATTATTATATTGTCCTATAGCTGTACGCCCAGTTACTAGGGCACCCACTACATTCGGTTGGCTAGTTTCATAGAATTCTGTGATAATAGTAGAGTGTCTCCAATCATTATATAAGCCGCTTTGATAAAATTGCAGAATATCCCCTACTGCATATGGGTGATTAGGCAAATACCAATTAAATGTTGTATAAGCAACATGTGTGCCAGCGGGACCTTGAACATAGTTGTTAACTAAAAAAGAATACAGATTAGGCACTCCTGACCAAGATGAAGAACGATTGCTAATATCGCGGAAATACCACCCAGTTGGCGAGATACCAGAATTATTTGTATCATAAACTACTGCGCCACCTGCTAAAAGAGCATGTGACACAAAGTTTGTACAGTCATAATTCCCTGGTATAGAAGAAAAATCATAGTAAGTTACAACTCCGTTTCCGCTACTAGGATAAGCCTTTATATTATCTCTAGCATAGGTTACTATATTAGGTCTATTTAAAGCGTAAAGTGTTGCCCGAGTTGGGGTATTTCGTTCCTCAGCCTCAATCTCAATTACATATTCATCTTCATTATAAAGGTTCGTAAAGCTATTAACAATCTTCTCACGTAATTCTTCTTGAATAACTGCATATTCCATATATCTTGTTTTAGAAAAAGTTGCTAACAAAACATCTTTCTCTAAATAACCCCTTACATATCCATCGTAGTAACCATATGGAGTGTACCAGTCAATTAACACATATCCACAGTCTGTTTTCTCAAAAACCATATTCGTGATTTCTCCAAATCCAGACTCTATCTTTAAACCCAAGTAATTATAAGTTGCCTCAGTCGTTATTGAAAGAAATATTTTTCCGTTAGTAATCTCAAAGTCTAATATAGTAAAATCCAATTTGTAATTCTCTTTTTCTCCATTTGCTGTCGAAACCACGTACTGCTCTGTTTTTATTTTTTCTTTCAAATATCTCGCAAGCTCTGAATCAATTTGAGGTGTATCTAAAAATGATCTCTGATCATTCCCATCAATGCCCAAATTGATTGCATAATAATATTGCATTAAAAACCCTTTCGCGATGGTGAAAGTTGTTGCAATCTCAGTATTACTACATATTTGCGTAGAGGTAGAATAATTTTCGCTTGTACTTGTGCTTGCAGAAACAAGGGGAAAACTCATTGCTATAAATAGTATAGTGACCAATAAAATTTTAATATATTTTTTAAACATCTTAATGCTCCTCTCTTCAAACTTATTTTTACCGCACTTAAATCAAAATTACCTATTTATTCTCATAAAAAACTTGTTTAATAAAAAAAGTTAAATGCTCATTACATACAGCTTGTCGAAAACCCTTTTACAAAACATTAAATCTTATTAATTAATTTTTTTATATCTACACCCCCTATAATCTTACGTATTTTGTTTTTATTATGGCGTCAGGAGCTAATAGTCTATAACTGCACTGTAAACCGTTCCACAATCATAGCCACCATCATAGCCAGACACATAATAATTAGTTTCCACTCTGTATTCTCCGTGAGTAACCAGGTATTCTTCGCTGATTGTAGCTGATGAAGAATTTGTACATACGAACCAATTTTCGACATTTGACCAGTAACCATTACTATTGCGTTGCAGAGTTGAGGAAAGATAGATTTCTTCACCGTTAGTTGATTTCTGTACAAAGCTATATACAGTAGCTATTCCATTCGCTGAAATACTGAGTGTGGTTTTTACTTGATTGGTATAGGCATTAAGGACCGAAAAGTTCTGTTCAGTTGTTAAGCCTGTTTTTCCCATCGCAAACGCACCAGTCGTCGAAACTACCATAAAACATAATATAAATATTGCGATATATAGAAACCTTCTTTTGACCATAATAAAACCCCCTCTTTAATTGTTCTTACTAATAGAACAACTATAAATGGGGGTTTGTGACTGAAAAATATAAATTACTGTAATTAAATATTTAAGGAATCATGTCTTTTTCTACGCTCTCGGCAATCCTAAATACAGTATTTCTATCTAAAGTAGACGAAACCATATACAAATATTTGTCATCATACCAGAGCAAGTTTTGGACTCCAAGATTAGAGTAGTATTTGGCTGGCAATCCTCTAAATTCAAACTCCTCAAGCTCGACACCCTCAGTGTTTATCAGCAGAGAAACACCCTTAATCCAATCCTGGCTATAAGAAATAAAATCCTGCCCACATGCAAATTCCAACAAAACAAGATTTTTAGTGATTTCCGTAACCAACTCAAATCCTTCCACTTCATAAGTTGGTCTATATACAACAAATTTTTCAATGGTTGGTCCTTTTTCTATTTCTCCCTCAAAATATATATGTGTATATTTTTCATAAACATCACTTATGAATTCAAAGATTGCATTTCTCAAAGCCGACACACTCATCGTAGCAGCCAGTAAAAGAAGAATTGCAGTCACGACAGCAATCACGCGCCTCCTTACCGGAGACCCTGTTTTCGTAGGTCTTGTGCCTTTACTCTCTCCGATGAGCTTGCTCATTTTCCGCTCAAAAACCTTTGAGAATTTATGTTCTTCGATTTTATCTGACGAGATAGCTTCCATTTCCAGTGTATCTGCCCTGATAAGGGCTGTTCTTAACATATCGCCGGTTAAATTAATCAACATTTGTGAGATCCTCCTTTGTTAGAATCTCTCCAAGTTTTTCCCTTGCACGTTCCAGTCGCTTTCTAACGGCATCGTCAGAAATATCCAACATTTCAGCAATTTCTGCGCTGGAAAAACCTTGAATATATTTAAGTTTTAAAACATCTCGATAGATGATCGGCAATTCCAGAATAGCGGCACTCAATTCATCAATACTGTCCTCTTGGTTCGCATGACCGATATCAACAGCAAAGAATATTTCCTCAAGCGCTAAAGTTGGCCTGCGCTTGCGGCTATTATAGATATTAATTGCGGTGTTCCTAACAATAGTAACAAGATAGCTCTTAGTTTTGTGACAAGAAACTTCTCCGACCTTATCGAAATTTTCCAGAACTTTTATAAATGCCTGATGAACAGCGTCTTCTGCAAGACCCTGATCATCCAAAATATTATTCGCTATGTAAAACATTAGGTGTCGATACTCGAAGTAAAGCGCCTCGAACTTGCTCTGTTCTTCAGCGCTTGCAAGCAAAGCCAAATAGATTGGGAGCATGCTATTCACCCTTTCTATTAATAGAACCTCGCCTGATGTCAGTTGAGGTTCCTAGTATAATATGTTATGACTTGCTTAATTCTCTCAGTACAGTCTGCAGAATCCCGCCATTTAGATAATATTCAATATCAACTAGGCTATCTAGTCTTAACTTAGCTGCTAAATCAATTGTAGAGCCATCGGCCTTCTTCAGCTCTACCGTAACCATGGCCTGTGGTTTTAGCTCCTGTTCATACCCTGTAATAGAAACTAATTCCTCACCAGTTAAGTCAAGCTGATCCCAATCCAGCTCATCGACTAGTTCTAGTGGCAGGATCCCCATCCCAACCAAGTTACTGCGGTGGATACGTTCGAATGATTCAGCGATGACAGCTTTCACACCCAGTAGGCGCGGTCCCTTAGCAGCCCAATCTCGTGAGCTGCCGGTCCCATACTCCTTGCCTGCCAAGATAACGAGTGGTGTTCCATCTCCCTGATAGCGCATCGCTGCATCATAAATCGACATCACTTCACCAGTCGGCAGATATTTAGTCATACCACCGACTAGTTCCGGCACCAGTCGATTGCGAATCCTAATATTAGCAAAGGTTCCCCGCATCATTACCTCATGATTACCTCGCCGCGAGCCATAGGAGTTAAACTCAGGCTCCTTAACTCCACGTTCTAGTAAGTAACGACCAGCCGGGCTGTCTTTGGCAATATTTCCTGCCGGCGAGATATGGTCAGTCGTAACTGAATCACCGAGGATAGCTAAAATTCGCGCATTTTCGATCTTGCTTGCACTCCTTAGATCTGTAACCACAACATCGGCTCCTGCTGTAGCCCCTTTGTCGGCACCTAGATCCGCGAAAAACGGCGGATTCTGGATATAGGTTGAGGCTTCATCCCAGTTGTAAAGTTCGCCGCCGGTAACCGCAATCTGATTCCACAGAGTATTCGCCTTATATATATCGCGGTACTCGTCCGCGAAAATTTCCCGATTAACAGCAGCCGCTACAACAGCGTCAAGCTCAGCATCAGTCGGCCAGAGGTCACTCATGAAGACCGGCTTGCCCTCTCCACTAAAGGCAATCGCCTCTGTTGTCAAGTCGATGTCGATCCGACCAGCCAGAGCATACAAGACAACCAGCGGTGGCGATGCCAAATAATTGGCTTTAACCAATGGATGAACCCGCCCTTCAAAGTTACGGTTGCCCGACAAAACAGAAACGACCGTTAAATCCTGATCCTGAACCAGCCGAGCGACTTCCTCCGCGAGCGGTCCACTATTGCCAATGCAAGTCGCACAGCCATAGCCAGCCAGGCGGAAACCAAGCTTTTCTAGTGGTTCTAATAATTTAGCGTTTTCTAAATAGCGGGTAACTACCCGTGAACCAGGTGTCAGAGAGCTTTTGACGTAGGCTGGTAGTTGAAGTCCAAGTGCAAGCGCCTTTTCAGCCACTAAACCGGCAGCCAGCATTACGCTTGGATTAGAAGTATTAGTGCAGGAAGTAAGGGCCGCAATCACCACTGACCCATCGCGAACTTGGTCTGTTGCACCAATAACTGAATCGAGTGCAGCCACACAGCTTTTCTCTTCACGATGGCTCGCTAATTCAGACCTGGCCGCCTCCCAGGCTGTTTTCACAGCGGATAGCTTGATTCGATCTTGGGGCCGCTTTGGCCCGGCGACGCTCGCCTCGACTGTCCCGAGGTTAAGTTCGAGCTTAGCTGAATACTGGACCTGGTCTGAATCTCCCGTGTAATAAAGTCCTTGTTCTTTATAATAAGTCTCAACTAACCGGATTAGGTGTTGATCACGTCCGGTCAGCTCCATATAATCCAAAGTAATCTGGTCGACCGGAAAGTAACCCATAGTCGCCCCGTATTCCGGCGCCATATTCGCCACTGTTGCCCGATCTTCAAGGCTTAGTGCTTCAATTCCCTCGCCATAAAACTCAACGATTTTGCCGACAACATTCTCCTTGCGGAGTAATTCGACGATCGTGAGGGCTAGGTCGGTTGCCGTAACCCCTTCGGCAAGTTTACCTGTCAATTTAAAGCCAACAACTTCCGGCGCAAGAAAATAGAGCGGTTGTCCCAGCATGCCTGCTTCGGCTTCGATACCGCCAACCCCCCAACCCAGTACGCCTAAGCCATTGATCATCGTCGTATGTGAATCAGTGCCCACCAGGCTATCAGGATAAACGAGTTCCTCACCGTCAGTCCGCGTTTCACCGTCAGTATATGTTGCTCCATCAGAGCTTTTCGAGCGCACAACAACGTCCGCCAAATACTCCAAGTTGACCTGGTGGATAATCCCGGTCGCCGGTGGAATTACGCGGAAATTGCTAAATGATTCCTGCGCCCAACGCAAAAAGAGATAGCGCTCCTGATTACGCGCAAACTCCTGATCTATGTTATAAGCCAACGCATCCGCTGAATCTGCCTTGTCAACCATCAAAGAATGATCAATCACCAAATCGACCGGTATGATCGGATTGATTAGAGCTGGATTACCGCCCATTTTCATCATCGCTTCACGCATGGCAGCTAGGTCAACTACAGCCGGTACACCGGTAAAGTCTTGCAGTATAATCCGAGCCGGCACAAAAGGCACCTCTCCACCAGCAACATCCGAAGTTCCCCAGTTTAGGAGTTGGTTGATGTGCGCTTCCGTCACCGCTAAACCATCATAGTTCCTTAAGGCTGATTCCAACAGAATCCTAATCGAAATCGGCAGCCTGCTCAGGTCTGAACCCTTAGCCTCTGCTAAGGTCGCCAGCGAATAATAAGAATATTTCTTCCCATCAATTATCAAGCTCTTCCGAGCTGCTAAACGTTCTCTCATTTATCTCTTCCCTTTTCCTTGTTTTGCTTTTCCTTGTTTTGCTTTTCTGCGTTTTACTCCAAACAGTCTATTTGTTTAAGTTGTAAAAAGCCGCACGCCCGCCATACTGGCCAACCAGCGCTAGCTCTTCTTCGATTCTTAGTAATTGGTTATACTTAGCGACCCGGTCTGTCCGTGAAGGTGCGCCAGTTTTGATCTGCCCAGCATTAACTGCAACCGCTAGGTCAGCAATAAAGGTGTCCTCAGTCTCGCCAGATCTATGGGAAATAACCGCTGTATAGCCGGCTCTTTTTGCCATCTCGATCGCGTCAAGAGTCTCAGTCAGTGTGCCGATCTGGTTAACTTTGATCAGGATTGAGTTAGCCGTATCAGTCGCTATTCCTTGTGCCAAACGCTCAGTATTAGTTACGAACAAGTCGTCGCCAACCAATTGAACACGCGAACCTAACCGGTCTGTCATCAGTTTCCAACCTTCCCAGTCGTCCTCAGCCAGACCATCCTCGATTGAAATAATCGGGTATTTGCTAATAAGTTCTTCGTAATAATCGATCATCTCTTCACGAGTTTTCTCTACACCTTCACCAGCAAGGAAGTACTTGCCATCTCGGTAAAATTCTGTAGCGGCAACATCAAGCGCTAGGTAAACGTCAGTGCCTGGCTCGTAGCCAGCCTGCTTGATTGCCTCAATAATCGTGATAATTGCTTCTTCGTTCGAAGCGAGATTCGGTGCAAAGCCACCTTCATCACCAACAGCAGTATTTAGGCCTTTGCCCTTCAGAACAGCACTTAGTTTGTGGAAAATTTCAGCACCCATTCGCAAGGCTTCGTGGAAATCTTCAGCTCCCACCGGCATAATCATAAACTCTTGAATGTCAACGTTGTTGTCCGCGTGAGCCCCGCCGTTCAGAATATTCATCATTGGTACCGGCAGAGTCTTCGCATTTACACCACCCAGATATACGTAGAGTGGTAAGCCCAATGCCTCAGCACCCGCTCGCGCTACTGCCATCGATACACCGAGAATAGCGTTAGCGCCGAGTCTGCCTTTGTTAGGCGTGCCATCCAGCTCTAACAAAAATTGATCAATACCCAGCTGGTCCAGTGCGTCGAAATCGATTAGTTCGCTCGCGATGATTTCGTTGACGTTTTTGACTGCTTGCAAAGTGCCTTTGCCGAGGTAACGCGACTGATCACCGTCACGCAGCTCCACAGCCTCATGAGCCCCTGTCGAAGCACCGGAAGGAACGATTGCTCGACCAATTACTCCTGACTCGAGAACAACCTCCACCTCAACTGTAGGATTACCACGCGAATCAAGCACCTCGCGTGCATATAAATCAGAAATAATTGTCATATGAAACACTCCTTATTTAATATTATCTGTTATCGATTAACGAGACGCCGGTCATTGCTGACGGAATCTCGATTCCCATCATTTCTAAGATCGTTGGCGCTATGTCTGCCAACTTGCCACCCGCTTTTAGCTTTATAGCAGGGTCGGTAACAATCAGAGGAACCGGATTAGTCGAATGAGCCGTAATCGGATTCCCCTCTGGGTCAAGCATCGCCTCAGCATTGCCGTGGTCTGCCGTGATTAGGGCAACACCGCCAAGCTCCTCTATATAGTCGACTATCGCGCCTACATTGGCGTCGACCGCTTCAACTGATTGAATCGCCGGTCCCATAAAACCCGTATGGCCTACCATATCACAGTTGGCATAATTAAGAATAACCACATCATAGGTAGTCTTCGCCAGCTCTGCCTTCAGCGCTTCTGTAACCTCATAGGCACTCATCTCCGGTTGCAAGTCATAGGTCGCTACCTTCGGCGACGGGATCAAGACTCGGTCTTCACCCTCATAAGGCAGCTCGCGGCCACCATTGAAAAAGTAGGTCACGTGCGGATACTTCTCGGTTTCCGCTATCCGCAGCTGCCTGAGGCCCCGACCTTCCAGCACTTGGCCCAGCGTATTTTCTAGATTAATCGGCTCATAGGCAACCTTAACAGGCAGGTCCACACTGTATTGGGTAAGGGCTACATAATGAATATTGCCCGGGTAATAATCGTTGCAAGTCTTCTCATCCTCGTCACGCCGCGCCCGATCAAAGCCGCTAAAATCTTCCTCAACAAAAGCCTTCGTCAACTGAATCGCCCGGTCTGGTCGAAAATTAAAGAATATAATCGAATCGCCATCTTCAACACAAGCTACCGGCTGCCCACCGGCGCTCATCACAACCAGCGGTTCAATAAACTCATCATATTTTTCGAAATTATAATCCGAATCAATCGCCGCGAGCGGATCAAAGGTATGTCTGCCCTGTCCATAAACCAGCGCCCGATAAGCCTTCTCCACCCGCTCCCAACGGTTATCGCGGTCCATCGCGTAGTAACGGCCCATAACTGTTGCCAGTTGCCCAACGCCGATTTCAGCGAACTTAGCCTGAAGTTCGCGGAGATAGCCAAGTCCGCTGTCCGGCGCCACATCGCGGCCATCAAGAAAGGCGTGGACGTAAACTTTGTTAAATCCTGCAGCCCGAGCCAGCTCCAGCAAAGCATAAAGATGGCTGTTATGGCTATGCACTCCACCGTCGGACAGCAATCCAAATAGGTGTAGCTGTTTATCCGCCGACAGAGCATGCTCAATCGCACCCAGCAACACCTCATTCTTCGCAAAGGATCCGTCGCCAATCGCCTGGGTGACGCGTGTGAGATCCTGATAAACGATTCTCCCGGCGCCAAGGTTCAGGTGCCCGACCTCAGAGTTACCCATCTGTCCGCAAGGCAAGCCAACAGCAAGGCCGCTCGCCTCGATCTGCGTATGCGGATACCGGTCGCGAAGACGGTCAAGGTTGGGTGTTCGCGCCTGGGCAACAGCATTACCATAGCTATCAGCCCTAAGTCCGTAGCCGTCCATAATTATCAACACGACCGGTTTCTTACTATTCGCACGTTCAACGTTCAGTTGTTCCGCTCTCACCTGTTTATCTCCCATTTGCTCACCCCCAGCTTAGACATTAGTCTAACTCTAACCAGATTTAAATCTTACTCCATATAAATCTAACTACATTTTATTTAAGCCATCAGCTACCCTGAGCATCTTTATAAACACTTCCGGCTCTAGACTTGCCCCACCGATTAAAGCTCCATCAATGTCCGATTGCGCCAGAAACTCGCCAATGTTATCAGCATTCACGCTACCACCATAGAGGATGCGGACTTTGCCGGCAACCTCGCCCCCATAGAGCTGGGAAAGATATTTGCGAATCAGTCCAATAACCTCATTAGCCTCCTCCGGTGTTGCAGCGTTAGCTGTGCCAATCGCCCAGATCGGCTCGTAGGCAATAACACTTGCAGCCACCTCTTCCGCTGATAGGTCAGAGAGTGCTGACTCAATCTGACCGGTGACAATCTCAGCCGTTTCACCTTGAGTATATTGCTCGTAATCCTCACCAATGCAAATAATTGGCGTGATTCCAACATCATGAGCGGACCGAGCCTTACGCATAACCATCTCATCTGTCTCAGAAAAGACTGTACGCCTTTCCGAATGGCCGATTATCACATATTCTACGCCAAGTTCTTGAAGCATGAGCGGACTAACTTCACCCGTCATTGCTCCTTCCATTTTGCAGCACATGTTCTGTGCACCAACTCTGAGTGGCAGCTTACGATTCTCACCATCCGCACCCAAATAATCGCGAAGAACCTTAAGATTTGTAAACGGCACGCAGAGAATACCCTCAGTATTCGTCAACTCGAACGAGCCAAGCTGCTCTAAATATCGCGCTGTTTCACTCATATTTTTATACATTTTCCAATTGCCTGCAATAATCATTTTTCTCATCTTATCACCTATTTGCAATCCTATTTTTAGTGCCTATTTGCTGTTAAGCGCCTCTACTGCCGGTAGCTCTTTGCCTTGCGCAACGTCAAGCGATGCACCGCCGCCTGTTGAGATGTGAGTAATCTTATCGACGACATTAGCCTTTTTGAGAGCAGCTAACGAGTCCCCACCGCCAACAACAGTAATTGCGCATGAATTCGCGACCGCTTCAGCAATGCTTACAGTTCCCTTAGAGAACTTATCGATTTCGAAAAGTCCCATCGGTCCATTCCAAATAATCAATTTAGCACAAGCAATCGCCATCGTATATTGTGCTACTGTTTTCGGCCCAATATCAAGCGCATATGCATCAGCCGGTATGCTATCAATATCGACCACCCAAGCTTTAGCGTCTTTGGAAATCTCGCGTGCCACAATCACATCGACCGGCATCATTAGTTTAACTCCCATCTGTGCCGCTTGAAAAATCAACATTTTTGCCAGTTCAATCTTGTCTTCTTCAAGAATCGATTTTCCCACCTCGTAATCCATCGCTTTAATAAAATTATTAGCAAGTCCGCCACCGATCAGAATATTATCCGCACGGTCGAGCAGGTTGCTAATCACCTCGATTTTATCCTTCGCCTTTGCCCCGCCAATGATTGCAGTATATGGATGTTCAGGATTAATCAAATATTCATTTAGAGCTTTAATCTCTTTGAGCATTAAAAGACCTGCTACCGCTGGCAAAAACTCCGCAATACCCGCAGTCGATGCGTGTGCGCGATGTGCAGTACCAAAAGCATCGTCCACATAAAGGTCCGCTAACTCCGCAAACTCGCGCGCCAACTCCGGATCATTATCCTCTTCGCCCGGGTGGAAGCGCACATTCTCAAGCAAGATAATGTCGCCTTTCACCATATTAGAAACCGCATTTTTAACATCAATACCTGTTGATTCATTTAAACTAAGTACCGGCATGCCCAGTAGCTCAGCCAATCGATCACCGACTATTTTTAGTCGCAATCCTTCATCAATAGCGCCTTTGGGACGCCCCCGGTGGCTTGCAAGTATCACCATTCCGCCGTGATCAACGATATATTTAATCGTCGGTAGTGCCTCAATAATTCTCGTGTCGTCAGTAATTTCCCCATTATAGACCGGTACATTAAAGTCCACTCTACAGAATACCTTCTTACCATCCAACTGCACATCAAGTATTGATTTTTTCTCCAAAGAAATATCCTCCCATCCAGCTCAGGTCTTTAATTTATTTTTTTAAGCTCTATTTTCTCTTATATTTTACCACGAAACCGACCGAACTTCCTTATTAAGTTGAGATAATTTCTGATAAATTCCGATACTTCTTTCAACTTGCTAAACCTTTCTTGCGAATGTATAATTTACATTGACGCGCCCGTAGCTCAGCTGGATAGAGCACCGGTTTCCGGAGCCGGGTTTGTCGGGGGTTCAAATCCCTTCGGGCGCACCATTTAATTACACTTTTCTTTTTGACCATCGCTGACTAATCAATTATAATGAAGTGCATAGCATTTGGAAAAAGGAGGACACACTATGAGTTATTATGTTCCAATGGTAGTTGAACAGACCAATCGTGGTGAACGTGCCTATGATATTTATTCGCGCCTGCTTAAGGACCGTGTAATCTTCTTAGGTAGCCCAATCGATGATGGTGTTGCTAATACTGTAATTGCGCAGTTGCTATTCCTTGCGGCTGAAGATCCGGAAAAGGATATAAATCTATATATCAATAGCCCCGGCGGTTCGATCACAGCCGGGATGGCAATTTATGATACAATCCAATATATTCGCCCTGACGTTTCGACGATAGCAATTGGAATGGCGGCTTCAATGGGCGCGTTTTTGTTGGCAGCCGGCACGAAGGGTAAGCGCTTTGCCCTACCTAACAGTGAAATCATGATTCATCAACCACTCGGTGGCACGCAGGGTCAGGCAAGCGACATTCAAATCCATGCCAAAAGAATTCTGGAAATGAAAGATAAACTTAACCAGATTTTAGCGGAGCGCACCGGTCAACCGATTGACAAAATAGCGACCGACACAGACCGCGACAACTTCCTAACCGCTGAAGAGGCGAAGGAATACGGCATAATCGACAACATCATCGTATCTGCGCCGAAAGTTGAAAAGTAAAATAAATTAACAAACGAGGCGTATCGTGATGACCGCCTCGTTTTTTTTGTCTTATTTTTTATGTCTTATTATTAACATCCATTAACCCAGTTATCTATATCAAGATCGTTAACCCGCTCAAATTCGCGGATATTATTGGTTACAAGTGTAAATTTCTTTGCCCTCGCATGCGCTGCAATTAGCATATCCATCGGGCCAATCGATGTTCCCCGGCTTTCAAGAGTCGCTCGGATTTTTCCATATTCAGCCGCAGCTTCATCATCAAAAGCAAGTATCTTTACAATCGCTAAAAACTGATTTAATGCTATTGCATTCTTCTCCGGATAAGCACTAGCCTCAACCCCACGCATCAGCTCTGCCAGAGTAATTGCGGATATCCCAATCCCCTCATCTAAGTGAAAATAGAGTTTGTTAAGCACATGTTCCGGCTTTCTTTTAATTAAATAAATACAAATATCAGTGTCAAGCATATACCTCATAAACTCTCTCTAGTCTCCTGAATACCTTGATTTCGTTCAGCAGCCATAAAGTCATCAGTAAAACTATCCAACCCATTAAGAAACGTTTCCCAGGCATGTTCCTTTGGAAATAACATCACCGTATTTCCGATCTTTTTAATATAGACCTCATTGCCCTCGAAACGATACTCCTTGGGTAAGCGAACAGCTTGACTCTGCCCATTAGCAAATAATTTCGCAACTTCCATAATAATCACCTCAAGCAAAGTATATACTCAAGTATATACTATTGTCAAGGTTAGTTTTCCCAAGTTTAATTATCCATAAAGCGGGGTGGACAGATAGCGCTCGCCACCTGATGCCGCGATCGTTACAACACGTTTACCGGCACCCAGCCGCTCAGCTAATTGCAAAGCGGCATAGATGGTTGCACCGCTCGATATACCAACCAAAATGCCTTCCGTCTGCGCAAGTCGTTGAGCAGTCTGAAAAGCTTGTTCCGTAGTAACGAGCATCAGCTCATCATAGATGCTCATATCAAGGACCGGCGGCACAAACCCAGCTCCAATCCCTTGGAGCTGGTGCACTCCGGCTTTCCCACCGGAGAGTACCGGCGAATCAAGCGGCTCAACTCCCACAATCACCAACTTGCCGGTGCCGGCATCAGCCCCCCGACCGACATCACGAACAGCACCCCCGTCCGGACCGGCCGCCGCTTGCTCCGGCACCTGCCCCATAGCCCCCCGGAGTGCCCGGCCTACGCCGGTGATTGTGCCGCCCGTGCCTATTCCGGCCACAAATCCATCAATCATCCCTTGCATTTGAATCATTATTTCCGGCCCCGTGTACAATTCATGGGCGCGCGGGTTAGCAGGATTCTCGAATTGGCGCAAAGGGTAATATCCACGTTCAGCTATCAACTCTTCCATTCGCGCGAGCGCACCGTTCATGCCCAGATCAGCATCGGTGAGCACCAGCTCAGCACCATAAGCACGGAGCAGTATCTGCCGCTCTTTACTCATGTTAGCAGGCATCACAATCACCGCTCGATACCCCTTTGCAGCGGCAACCAACGCGATACCAATACCGGTATTCCCGCTTGTCGCCTCAATCAAAGTATCACCGGGCTTTATCGCACCGGCCTGCTCCGCCTCTTTAATCATCTGCAGAGCAATCCTATCCTTAATTGAACCACCGGGGTTATAATACTCAAGCTTCACAAATACATCCGCACTATCAGCGGTAACCGGCCGCAGTTTAATCAACGGCGTCCGCCCAATCAGTTCCGTTATATTATTAAATGTTCCCGGTTGTCTGCTCATCGTCAACATCTCCTCTCAACTTCCCCGCTATCTCGTCGAGCTTGCGCAGGCGGTGATTTACGCCCGACTTACTTATTTTCCCGCTCGGAACAAGTTCGCCAAGCTCTTGCAGCGAAGACTCCGGATACTGTAATCTTAACTCAGCGATTTCCTGCAAGCGCACCGGCAAATTGCGTAAACCGATTTCGCGGTCAATCAACCGTATATTCTCCGACTGGCGGACGCCCGTATCAGAGATTTTTTTCAGATTCGCTTTTTCACAATTAACGATTCGGTTCACCGAGTTGCGAATATCGCGAACGATGCGCACGTCCTCAAACTTTAGCAAAGCTTGATGTGCCCCCACTACGCTCAGGAAATCGGAAATTTTTTCACCTTCTTTTAAATAAATAAAATAACCCTTTTTCCGCTCATTCCATTTTGCGTTCAGTTTGAAATAATTAGCGAGTTTGGTCAAATCCTCCGCATGTTCCTGATAACTTGCACTAATCTCCAGGTGGTACGAACCGCTATCCGGATTATTGATCGAACCGCCTGCTAAGAATGCGCCCCGTAAATACGCACGCTTACAGAGCGTCTCTTTGATCAACGCAAGATCAATCCGCGGCGAGAAAACGAACCCCGTCTCGACGATGCGCAAGTCACGCAGCACCTGCTCAACATCGTTAAGCAGACGCACAACATATATATTATTTTTCCTTAATCGCATTTTCTTCCGCACCATTATCTCGGCGGAAACTTCAAAAACATCCTTAATTAACGTGAAAATCTTACGTGCAATCGCGGCATTTTCGGTCTGCACCTCAAGAATCACCTTTTGATTGCTCAGATTAATAGTGCCGTTCATTCGAATCAATGCCGATAGCTCTGCAACGCGACATTCGCGACTTTCATCGTAGATAGTTGCTAATTCTCTTTTTGTTTCAGCAGCAAACGACATTGCGACACCTCATTTCGTTCTATTTCGACATAATTCGACACCTGCGACACCATCACCATCACCTACACAACCACCACCACAGGCACCGCCAGCACCGGTTGCACCCTACACACACTCATTCGATCTCCCGTAAAATCTCCAATATCTGATTCGCGATTTTTTCCTCATCGTGTCTGATAAAAGTCTCGCACTTTACGAAGTCGTCAGCAATCAACTGATACCCACCTCGCTTCAAGTATTCACGGTCATCATCATCACAGAGCACTGACTTTGAATTAACCACAGCATACTGTTCCAGTAATGCCTGTTCAATTAAACGACTATTAACTATTACATAATCAATAAAAGGTTCGCCCACATGTTGCACGAGCGCCTCCACATGATTGCTTACACTATAATTATCAGTTTCACCCGGTTGTGTCAGGACATTACAGATAAAGATTTTCTTCGCATCCGACTCAATGATCGCCTCTCGCAACTCCGGCACCAACAGATTTGGAATAATACTCGTATATAGACTCCCCGGACCAAGCAATATCAAATCAGCATTGCGCACAGCAATAAGCGCCTCCGGCAGCGGTTTCGCATCACTCGGCTCAATAAACACACGTCGGATCGGTTTTTTCGCGAGCGGAATATTCGACTCACCCTTCACTGTTGTTCCGTCGCAATATTCGGCATAAAGCGTCACCTTCCTACTCGAAGATGGCAACACCCGAGCACGTATCGACAAGATTTCGATCAACTTGTTAATCGCCGTCACAAAATCTCCGGTAATATTATACATCGCTGTAATCAACAGATTACCAATCGTATGCTCTTCCAACCCCGAACCGCGATCAAAACGGTACTGTAACAACCTCTCCAACTCCGGGTCAACCGTCGCCAGCGAGATTAACACATTACGAATATCGCCCGGTGGCGGAATATCAAAGTCCTTCATCAACTTGCCGGAACTACCACCATCATCGGCAACCGTAACAATCGCATCGATGCCAATATTTTTATTTTTAAGACCACGGAGGATTACTGAAAGTCCAATCCCGCCGCCAATAACCACAATTTTTTTCTGTCCGCCAATACCGTTCTGTCCGCCGACACCATTATGTCCGTCAGCACTATTCTTTCCAATCAACCCATTCTGTCCATTCACTACATTCGGCATATTATCAACCTACCTATCTATCTGCTTTTTCCGACTGTTTGCGATCTTTCATTATATCCCGGTGTTTTGCATTAACCGCCCACTCTGAGCCCAGACGCTCCAGCAATTGATCTGCTACCACAACCGAGCGGTGCTTACCACCGGTGCAGCCAATCGCAACATGCAGCTGACTCTTGCCCTCTTTTTTATACTTCGGCAAAAGGTATTTCAACAAATCCACCAGTTTATCGAGAAACTCACCGGTTTCCTGCCACTTCATAACATAATCAAAAACTTCCTGCTCCTTGCCGGTCTTCTCACGTAAAGTGTCGACATAATGAGGATTCGGCAGGAAACGCACATCGAACATCAGATCCGTATCGAGTGGGACTCCGTATTTAAAGCCAAACGACTGCACATTTACAGTGAACACCTTGGCACCCTCAGTCTCAAGCAGATTGGTCACCTTTTCCTTCAATTCTCTCGGCGCCAGATGGCTTGTGTCAATGATGTGATTCGCCTTACCCTTAATCTCTTCCAACTGCTGACGTTCATAGCGAATTCCCTCAAGCGGTGAAGCGTCGTTAAAAACAGGATGTTTCCGACGCGATTCTTTATAGCGATTAACCAACGTTACGTCATCAGCCTCAAGAAAGATGATCCGATAATCAATTCCCTTAATTCGATCTAATGTTGATAAAGCTTTGGTTAGCTCACCGAAGAACTCACGACTCCGTAAGTCAATAACGAGAGCAACTTTATTAAGTCTATCACTTGATTTCTGCATCAGATCAATGAATTTTTGTATCAGTACCGGTGGCAAATTATCCACACAATAATACTCCATGTCCTCCAAACTTTGAATAGCAACCGTCTTGCCCGCTCCTGACATTCCCGTAATAATTACCAGTTGCATCGCTTTATCACGTTTCATTGCTAACACCCTTCTCCAACCTATTTGCTTTAATCATACAATATCCGCATTAGAAAAACTATAACAGAAAAAAGCACGGATCTGCTCCGTGCCGCAAAACAATATTTTAGAAAGGGGGTAACTCACCTTTAGTATAACCCCCTAATGTTTCAATTAGATTACAAGCATATTAAGTAATTATTACAAAATGCACAATCACGAGCTTTTCTTATTTCATACCCTCAAGGTATTGTTGTGCTGAGACCGCTGCAATACTACCATCTGCTGTTGCAGTCACTACCTGTCTAAGCAACTTCTTGCGAACATCTCCCGCCGCAAAAATACCCGGCACCGCAGTAGCAAGACTGTCATCTGTTAAAATATTGCCGCGTTCATCAGTTATCCCAAGACCAACAACAAAGCCGGTATTCGGCTCAGTACCAACATATACAAACACACCGTCAGTAGCGATTAGCCGCTCTTTGCCGGTTTTTAGATCCTCAATCATAATGCCTGTTACACTCTCTTCACCGATAATCTCGCGAACAACCGCACTTAATACAAATTCAATCTTTTCATTCGCGAATGCTCGGTCTTGCAGAATTTTCGCACCTCGTAACTCGTCGCGACGATGGACGAGCGTAACCTTTGAGGCAAGCTTAGCAAGGAAAATTGCCTCTTCAAGTGCTGCATTTCCGCCACCGACAACGATAACCGATTTGTCACGGAAAAAAGCGCCGTCGCAA
This sequence comes from uncultured Caryophanales bacterium, assembly GCA_964637775.1. Lineage (GTDB taxonomy): Bacteria > Bacillota > Bacilli > Tepidibacillales > Tepidibacillaceae > CAYZPB01. Next base: position 42,301 of record CAZWWX010000001.1, on the reverse strand, counting down.
ACCGCACAATAAGAGACACCCTTGCCGACGAATTCTGCCTCCCCGGGAGCCGCCAATTTACTTGGCAATGCACCTGTCGCAATAATTATTGCCTTTGCCTCATAAGTTTTTTCGCCGCAGATAATCTCCTTATACTCTCCGTGGTCGACAATTTTTTCAACATTGCCGAACAAATACTTAGCACCAAAGCTCGTCGCGTGCTCAAACATCTTTTCCGCCAACTCTGCACCGTTGACGCGTCCATAACCCGGATAGTTTTCAATCTCTTCAGTATTTACTATCTGGCCTCCGGGTATTCCGCGTTCTAACAAGGCTGTACTAAATCCCGCCCGGCTCATATAAATTGCTGCAGTCATTCCAGCCGGACCGGCACCAATAATTACTACATCATATCGATTCTCCATCTTTTCCGCCTCCATTCATTAACCTCTTATTTAATCGGCAGCATAATTCGTTGCCGGTTTTTAAAAGTCGCAACCTCTGTCAATCCTAATTGTTTAAGAAATTCTCTGCCATCTGACACGAATCGATAAACGTGTTCCGGCTGATGAGCATCTGACGATAAAGTAAAAGGAATCCCGAGTTCCAGCGCTCTCCTGACAATCGACTCAGCCGGGTACATCTCGCCGCCCGCCTTATCAATTCCCGAAACATTTAGTTCCATAGCCATATCTGCTCGTTTCACCGCCATAAGCGCCGCTTCAATATCCGACCACAAATCTTCGGTCGGCGGCAGACCGTGCTTCTTGATCACATCGAAATGCCCCACAAAGTCGAACAGTCCTGACTCCGCGGACGCCTTCACTTCACCATAGTAATCGCGATATACCTGATTAACATCTCGTCCTTCCCAAAGATAACGTTGGCGCGAATCAGAAATATCCCACTCACCAATGTTGTGAATACTGCCGATCACAAAGTCGAACGGATATGGATTAATCAACTCCGCCAGCTCCTTCTCCCAACCGGTAACGAAATAGCCCTCGACACCGACACGTACATCGATGTCGCGCTCGTAAGCTTTCTTAAGATCAAGAGCTTCACTTACATAACCATCGTACAAAGATATATCCATCGCTGTACCTTCGGGCATCCGCTCAGCAGGAATGTGTATGAGAGGTAAATGATCGGCCAAACCAATCTGATCGAGTCCCTGCTCAATCGCACTCTCAATATATTCACGCAAACTACCGGTAGCATGACCGCAGCGGTCATGATGCGTATGATAATCAATTTTCGTCATAGTTGTTCACCACACATTCTAACGTTTTTATCAACTTAGCCGGATTGCCGCCAACGAAGGTGGCAGGCTCAACATCGCGTGTCACTACAGCTCCGGCACCGACAACAGCATTATCACCAATCGTTACTCCCGGCAAGATCAATGCCTTGGCGCCAATCATCACGTTATCGCCGATATGAATCTCACCCAATCGATACTCGTCAATCAAGTATTCATGTGCGAGAAGAGTTGTATTATAACCTATAATCGTATTCTTCCCAATATGTATCAGTTCCGGAAACATAATATCCATCATCACCATAAGAGCAACAGCAGTGTTTTCGCCCACTTTCATCCGTAGGCACTTCCTGTATAGCCAGTTCTTCGCAGCCAACCAAGGCGTTACTCGCGCAATCGAAATAACAATAAAGTTTTTCATCACCTTCCAGAAACTCACTGTGTGATATAGCTGCCACAGTGAGTTTGTTCCCGGTTTAACTTTATAACTTTTCGTCCTCCGCATCAGGCGGTTCCTCCTCACTAACTGCATAAGGCTGGTCGGCATAACGCACCAACGACCTTGGTCCACGCGAAATGTACACCAAATACCCGACAAAGAATAGAATCGCAATTACACTAAATAGCTGCGCACTGCGTATATTTCCGCCTTCCATCGTGCCTGCCTCAAACACAAGCGCAAACGGTGCCCAGAGAGCATCCAGCAACTTTGCCAGCCACGCAGGACCATTCATGGTCAGGCTATCAGTCCGCAAACCTTCAATATAAAAACGACCGATTGAATACCAGATAAAGTAGAGCGACATAATCGCCCCACGAATCGGGTTTCTGTACCTAATTAACAGCAGAATCGCAACGCCGATAATACTCCAAATCGACTCGTACAGGAATGTCGGATGATAATAAATTCCGCCAATCTGCATTTGGTCGATAATAAATTGTGGTAATCGTAAATTCTCCAAAAACTCAAGGCTGACCGGACCTCCATGTGCCTCTTGGTTAGTAAAGTTCCCCCAGCGACCAATCGCCTGCCCCAATAAGATGCTCGGAACAACAATCTCTGCAGCGAACAAAAAGGAGAACCCTTTCACCTTTGCATAGATATAACCGGCCAAAAGCCCACCGATCAACACACCATGAATCGCCAGTCCACCATCGCGAACTGCCAAGATCTGGCCGGGGTGATGCCCATAATAATCCCAATGAAACGCTACAAAATATAACCTTGCTGACACGACCGCTACCGGAATCGCTATAATCAAGGCATTCAACAATAGGTCAAGGTCAAAACCAACCTTTTTCGCTTCATGAAAAGCAAGAAGTGCCGCAATCAGCGCTCCTGTGCCTATAATTATTCCATACCAATAAACAGGGAAATCTCCAATATGAAAAGCTATCCGACTTATTGCTGCAACATCCATTATTCTACTCCGCTGCCGGCATTATAAAAAAAGCAATGATATATAAAACCACCATCGGAATGCCAGCCGTAAAAACTGCTAAAAGCACAAACAAAAGCCGAACTACCGTAACATCAACGCCGGAATATTCAGCAATACCACCAAGAACACCTGCGAGCATAATCTGATTTTTCGATCTTCTTAATTGTTTCATTTTGATCACTCACCTTTGTCAGAATTTGTGTTTAACTAATTATAACCTATTTTTACTTAGTTTTCTTATTTTTATTCAGCTTCTCTTTGTCGCGTGCCAATGTCTGTTTTAAGTATTGACCCGTGTATGATTTTGCTACCTTCGCAACCTGTTCCGGCGTTCCTGTAGTCAACACACGTCCACCGCCGTCGCCGCCCTCCGGTCCAAGATCAATAACATAATCGGCTGTTTTAATCACGTCCATATTGTGTTCGATGACAACAACTGAATCGCCGTTTTCCACGAGTTGTTGTAACACTTGAAGCAAACGTGACACATCATCGATATGCAGTCCCGTTGTCGGTTCGTCCAATATATAAAGTGTTCGGCCATTGCTCCGTTTATAGAGCTCAGATGCCAACTTTACTCGTTGCGCCTCGCCACCGGAAAGCGTTGTCGAAGACTGCCCGAGCTTAATATAACCCAAGCCGACATCGTAGATTGTCTGTAACTTCCGTTTAATCCGCGGAATATTTTCAAAAAATTCCAGCGCATCCTCAACCGTCGTCTCGAGAACGTCAGAAATTGTCTTGCCCTTATACTTGATGTCGAGCGTCTCGCGATTATAGCGTTTTCCCTTACAGACCTCACATGCTACATAAACGTCAGGCAAAAAGTGCATTTCAATCTTGATAATCCCATCACCACGACAAGTTTCGCAGCGCCCGCCTTTAACGTTAAAGCTGAAACGCCCCTTTTTGTAGCCACGCACCTTAGCCTCATTCGTCTCTGCAAAAAGCGAGCGAATCTCATCAAAAACTCCCGTATATGTTGCTGGGTTTGACCTCGGAGTTCTGCCGATTGGAGCCTGGTTTATCTCAACAACACGGTCCAGATTCTCTGTACCTAAAATCTCAGCAAACGCACCGGCACGCTCACGTGAGCGTTGTAATTCGCGGGCAAGTCCTTTGTAAAGGATACGGTTGATCAGCGAGCTTTTTCCGGAACCGGACACGCCGGTAACAGCAACGAACACGCCAAGCGGAATCTTAACATCGATGTTCTTCAAATTGTTTTCACGCGCACCCTTGATTTCGAGCCAGTTTCCGTTCGGTTCGCGGCGCTTGGCAGGGGTTGCAATCATCTTTTTACCACTGAGATATTTACCCGTTAAACAATTATCGCAATTCATAATCTCTTCCGGAGTGCCAAGCGCAACGACCTCACCGCCGTGGATGCCGGCACCCGGCCCAATGTCCAATATCACATCAGCGCTAAGCATCGTCTCCTCATCGTGTTCAACAACGATTAGCGTATTCCCTAAGTCTCTCAATCGCTTTAACGTAGCGAGCAACTTACTGTTGTCACGCTGGTGGAGACCGATGCTCGGCTCGTCAAGTATATACAGTACGCCCATCAAGTTGGAACTTATCTGAGTTGCTAATCGCGTCCGCTGGGCTTCTCCTCCCGAAAGTGTGCCGGCTGCCCGGCTTAAATTTAAGTAATCAAGTCCCACATTCTCAAGGAAGCCTAATCGCTCATTAATCTCTTTCAGAATCGCGTCTGCAATCAGTGCATCCTTGGCGGAGAGTTCAATCGTACTAAAAAACTTCACTGCGTCGCCAATCGACAACCGCGTTACATAATCAATATTGCGACCGGCAACTAATACAGCAAGGATTTCCGGTTTCAGTCGCGCACCTTTACAAGCAGGGCACGGTGTCTCACTCATATAATGCTCAATATGTTCGCGTACATATTCCGATGCTGTCTCCTGATAACGTCGCTCAAGATTAGGGATAATTCCCTCAAAAACGGGCGTTCCCGTCCTCGTTGACCCCATATCATTTGTGAAAGTGAAGCGAATTCGTTCTCCGTTGCTGCCATAGAGGATCTTCTGTAATTTATCATCCGGTATCTCCGAATAAGGAGTATCGAAATCGAGTCCGATATGCTTGCACATCGCCTCAAGAAATTGCGGATAGTAGTTGGATGTTATCCCTGCCCATGGCTCAATCGCACCTTCGCGCAGCGTTTTGTTCTTGTCAGGCACGACCAGGTCGGTATCGATTTCCATTTTGTTGCCTAAGCCGTCACAAGTCGTACAAGCCCCGTAAGGACTGTTGAAGGAAAACATCCTTGGCGCCAACTCATCCATACTAAAACCACAGATTGAGCAAGCTAACTTCTGGCTGAAGAGTAGTTCCTCTTCGCCATTGATATCGACTAACACCTTCTCATCGGTCATCGTCAACGCCGTCTCGAATGAATCGGCAAGTCGCGCCTCAATCCCCGGCTTAATGACTATACGGTCAACGACAACCTCGATTGTGTGCTTCTTATTCTTCTCCAACGAAATTTCCTCGTCAATGTCGATAATCTCACCGTCAACCCGCGCCCGAACGAACCCTTTCTTGCGGATGTCCTCGAACACCTTTTGGTGTTCGCCTTTGCGACCATCAACGAGCGGTGCTAAGATTTGAATCCGCGTCTTTTCCGGATAGCTAAGCACACGATCGACCATCTGTTCAATCGTCTGCGCGTCAATTGGTACACCGTGTATAGGACAGTGAGGCTTGCCAACTCGAGCATAGAGCAGACGTAAAAAGTCATAGATCTCCGTAATCGTTCCAACCGTTGACCGCGGATTGCGGTTAGTGGTTTTTTGGTCAATCGAAATTGCCGGCGACAAACCCTCGATCGAATCAACATCAGGTTTGTCCATCTGCCCTAAGAACTGACGCGCATACGCTGACAGCGACTCCACGTAACGGCGTTGACCCTCAGCATAAATTGTGTCGAAAGCCAGCGATGATTTACCCGATCCGCTTAGCCCGGTAATTACAATCAATTTATCGCGCGGAATTGAGACATCTATATTTTTCAAGTTATGGACGCGTGCGCCCTTAATATCGATACTTGTCTGTTTCATTATCGTTCTCCTTCTGTTCGAAAACTTACATTAACAAAATCACCTAAATCTATCCTTGCTACACACCTTAATCCTATCTGCCTGCGCTGATCTCAATCATTAAATCACGCAGCTCTGCAGCCTTCTCGAAATTTAACTCCTTCGCCGCCTTTCGCATCTCTATCTCTATATTCTCAATCAAGCCGGCACGCTCTTCCCTGCTTAGGCGCTTGCCACTGCCGGGTTTGTAGCCTGCTTTATCCTCAGCAACACGCACCGCCTCAATTACATCGCTAATCTTCTTGCTGATCGTTTGTGGCACGATGCCATGTTCTTCGTTAAATTTCTGTTGAATACCTCGACGGCGATAGGTCTCGTCAATCGCAATCTGCATTGACCGCGTAACGTTATTAGCGTACATGATAACCTTCCCATGAACGTTTCGCGCTGCACGACCAATCGTCTGAATCAACGAGCGTTCTGATCGCAGAAAACCCTCTTTATCAGCGTCAAGAATTGCAATCAACGACACCTCCGGAATATCAAGCCCTTCACGCAAAAGGTTAATTCCGACAACCACATCAAATTCACCTAACCGCAAATCACGGATAATCTCCACCCGCTCCAGCGTCTTAATATCAGAATGCAGGTACTTAACCTTAATACCAACCTCTTTCAGATAGTCGGTCAAGTCCTCAGACATTTTTTTCGTCAAAGTTGTCACCAACACGCGTTCACCTGCACTAACCCGTTGATTGATCTCGGCAATTAAGTCGTCAATCTGACCCTTTGCCGTGCGTACTTCAACCTCCGGATCAAGCAAACCTGTCGGTCGGATAATCTGCTCAACCACAGTCGACGAAAGTTCTAACTCATAGTCACCCGGTGTTGCTGACATATACAAAGCTTGATCGATTCGCTCTGTAAACTCATCATACCTGAGCGGTCGATTATCCATCGCTGATGGTAAACGGAAACCGTGTTCAACAAGAACACTTTTGCGTGCTTGGTCGCCATTGTACATCCCGCGAATCTGCGGCAAAGTAACATGCGATTCGTCGATTAGAAGCAGAAAATCATCAGGAAAATAGTCAATTAAAGTATGCGGAGTTGATCCGGCCGGACGATTCTCAATATGTCGCGAGTAATTCTCGATACCGGAACAGAAACCAAGTTCCTTCATCATCTCGATATCATAGCGTGTGCGCTGTTCCAACCTTTGTGCCTCCAGCAACTTGCCATTATCACGAAAATAGATTAAGCGTTCCTCAAGCTCCGCTTCAATATCACGAACCGCGCGACGCATGTTTTCTTCACTCGTAACAAAGTGTGACGCCGGATAGATTGCCACATGATCGCGATCACCTATTACTTCGCCGGTTAGAACATCAATCTCGCGAATTCGCTCGATCTCATCACCAAAGAACTCAACCCGCACCGCCTGTTCACTGCGCGATGCCGGGAATATCTCAACTACGTCACCGTTGACGCGGAAGGTTCCGCGAACAAAGTTAAAATCATTCCGCTGATACTGAATATCGACCAATTTTCGTAACACCTGATTGCGTTCACGCTCCATGCCAACTCGTAGCGATAATACTAAGTCCTTATACTCAAGCGGCGAACCAAGTCCATAGATGCTGGACACACTTGAAACAACGATTACATCGTTTCGCTCAATAACTGCACTTGTCGCTGAATGTCGTAATTTGTCGATTTCATCATTAATCTGCGCATCCTTCTCGATATAGGTATCGGTATGTGGCAGATAAGCCTCCGGCTGATAATAGTCATAATAACTGACGAAATATTCAACCGCGTTTTGCGGGAAAAAACTTTTAAACTCACTTGTCAATTGTGCTGCCAGAGTTTTATTGTGGGCAATCACCAGTGTCGGGCGATTAATCTGCGCCACAATATTAGCTGCCGTATAAGTTTTGCCTGTACCCGTAGCACCTAACAACACCTGGTTTTTTTCATTATTTAAAATGCCTTCAACCAGCCGTTTGATTGCTTCCGGCTGGTCTCCTTGAGGCGAAAAATTTGATTCTAATTTAAAATTACCCTTCATCCCAAAAGTTTCCTTTCATCTCGAAAACTATCTCCTGCCAATAAACTTTTCCCATCGAACTTCCGACCTACACTCAGCGGATTAATCCCGCCAACACTTCAATCGCTGTCTGTAATTGCAGATCATTCTTCGGATCCTTAATTTTCTCTACGATTCGTGTCTGTAACTTTTCCGCTGTCTTTACATCAACTACGCCTGTTTCCGCAAGCCCCTCACGACGTTGGAATAGTTTTAAGACCGTTTCCGTCTGCTCATCAAAGTATCCATCCTCACGCACCAACGTTCCATCCATACCACCAAATATTCCGTTTAAGATCACTTGCAGATTACCCACCAGCGAGCTACTCACATCATAACGCAATTCCGCGTCATTCGGGATAATCGTACTCGCAAAATAAGCAGGATTCTCCACCGGATAATCGGGTTCAATACCAACACCGTGAATCTCCGCACCTGAAGGTGTTAGCCATTTAGCGGTGGTTAATTTCACGATACCACCACCGGCGACATCATATAAATTCTGTACTGTACCTTTGCCGTAGGTTGTCTGCCCAACCAGCGGATAGCCTCCGGACTCTTTTAATGCGCTCGCCAAAATTTCCGATGCACTCGCCGATGTTTCATTAATTAAAGCAACCACCGGATATTTTGCATTCGTTAATTTCGAGCGATAAACATCCTCGGTTAATTTATCAGCTACCCGCACGACGATATTCTTGTTCGGTATAACAAGATTGCTGATATCAAGTACACTTTGCAGATAACCACCGGGATTGCCGCGAACGTCGATGATCAAGCCTTTAATGCCCTGTTTTTCAAGAGCATTCAGTTCCTTCCGAAAATCATCATATGTTTTCTCACCAAAGTTGCTGATTTCAATTAAACCAACCAGCCCTGCAGCACTATCATAAGTTTCCGAATGAATCGTTATATTCGGTATCTTCGCACGAATGATTGAAATCTTAATTACTTCATCAATTACCGGACGGTACACTTCGAGCAGAGCCTCTGTCCCTTTTGGACCCTTAATCTTATTAACCGCTTCATAAAGCGATAAACCTTCAAGCTCAATGCCGTTAACCGACAATATTTGATCGCGCGGTAACAAGCCGGCCTTTTCCGATGGACTGCCTTTAATCGGTGCAACCACAGTCACTCGGCCATTCTCTAACGTCACCTCAGCACCAATTCCGTCGAACGACTCGTCTAAACTTTTCTTAAACTCAACCGCCTCATCAGGATTCATGTAGAACGAATGTCTATCATCAAGCGCATCAAACATCCCTTTGATTGCGCCATCAATAATCTTATCTTTGTCTCCCACTCCAACAAAGTGAGCTCGAATAATATCATAAACCTCATCAAGGGTACTAAAATCCGCATCACCGTTAACGCCGGTACCCGCGCTTGAGCCGGGCGGCTTAAATTTTAGATTGGATTCGACACCTAACATGAAGTAACTCGTTGCTAAAATTACAACAATTATCAACAAAACTAGCCGTGATTTTTTGATATACAAAGCTTTTGCCACCCTTCTAAATATCGCTCAGTTTCTGCTTCACACCGTCAACCAAGCGGAGAGAATACTTCTGATATTATACCGTTTTACCTATGGGTAGTAAACAAAAAACGGCATTTTGCGATAAATGCCGTTTGCGTATTTTAGCGTATTTTAGCGTATTTTAGCGTATTTTAGCGTATTTTGGCGTCCTTTAAGCCTCCGCTCAACTGCTTATTCAATTATCCATTCAAGTATTTCCAAGGGCTAACCGCTTTATTATCTTCCCGCACTTCAAAGTGGAGATGCGGACCCGTAGAACGTCCGGTTGAACCAACTTCGGCGATCTTATCTCCGCGAGCAACTGCCTGCCCTACTTTAACCATAATACCACCATTTCTAATATGACCATAGAGCGTCCAAATACCGCTACCGTGGTCGATCATTACCGTATTGCCATAACCATTAACATAAGATGCCAAGATAACTACACCGTCAGCCGCAGCCAAGATATCTGCACCCTGCAAACTCTTTCCGTTAGGGTCCGGACGACCGATATCAATTCCTGTATGTCCGGTCTGAACACCTGTGAAGGGATCATACCGAACTCCGAACTCAGAGGTAATTCGCGTGCTTTCCGGCACCGGCCAGATAAACTTCCCGCCACCAAATTGCAGTAAGCGCTTCTCATTAATCAGCTTCGACTGCGCTGCCGCAAGCGCCATGATAATCTTTTCTTCCTCAGCGTTGGCTCCGTTTAGCTCTTCAACTTTCTCATTCAGTGCTGTCATCTGGTATTGCTGTTTCTCTTTTTTTGCACGGAGGGATGCCTTTAACTCCTCTGTCTCGGTAAACAGCTGCTCCAGACTAGCCAAATATGTATCAATCTGTTCTTTTTTGTCAGCAATTATATTTTTATCGCGAATATTGTCGTCAAGGATCGACTTATCCTGAGCAACAATCTTCTTCATCGTATTAAAACGTTGTATAAAATCACTAAAGCTCGTTGAATTCAGCAACAACTCCAAGTAGCCAACTGAACCATTCTTATACATCAAGCGAACACGCGTCTTAAGCAATTCATCACGATCTGCTACTCGGCCTTCCGCTTCTTCCAGTTCTTCGGCTGCTGCCTTTGCGTCAACCGTCGTATCAGCGATCTGCCGCTCAAGTTTGAACAGAGACTGCTCTGACTTGGTAATCTCTTTGTTGATCTCCTCTAATTCCTTGCGAATTACGCTCTGCTCTTGCTTCGCACCGCTAATCTGTTTTTTGATATCCTCAGCAGCTTTTTGTGAAGCTTCTTTCTGTTGCTGCAACTGTTGAATCTCGCGGTCAAGCTTATCCCACTCACTTTCAGCCAGAACAGAGACCGGCGGTAACACGAAAGAAAACACCAGCACCAATGCTATTAAGCTATAGACAATTTTTTTAAGTTGCATCACTCTTCGCTCCTTTCACACTGCCATTGAGCCCTTGCAGCAATCTAAACGCATGCTCTATATTTTCAGGAACCTATGAACTGAAATCAAGCTTCCCCACATTCCAATAAATGCGCCAATCCCTAATAGTATCAATCCCACCTGCAAAGATATTGGATAGAAGGGTAACAGATTCAAGAATGCCAACGACAAATCACCGCTCACCTTCTGCAGTAGGAAGAAATATCCGACGAGCACCAGGATGATTGGTATAATCGCACCAAGTACACCAAGCAACAGCCCCTCAATAAAGAATGGCCATCTAATATAACCGTTGGTCGCACCGACCAGTTTTTGTAGCTCAATCTCTTTGCTGCGCGTTGTAATCGTCAGTTTGATAGTGTTGGAAATCAAGTACATCGCCGTAAAAGCAAGTCCAATAATAAAGACTATTCCAATATTGCGAATCCAAGTCGTAATCGCGAATAATTTCTCAACATAACCCTCACCATAATCGACATCAATAACGTCGCCAACACCTTTAATTTTCTCAGCAATCACCTGTACATCCTGCGGGTTAATAACATTCACGATGTACATATTGTAGAGTGGGTTCTCCTGCTCCAGTCCCTCCAGCAAATATGATTGATCGCCCATCCGTTCTTTCAGCTGTTCCAGCCCTTCTTCCTTTGAAACAAAGGTAATGCCTTCCACGCCCGTAAACGAATTTAATAGCAACCCGATATCCGCAAGCCGTTCATCATCTATATCATCTGCCAGCTCAACAATTATTTCAACTTGCTCTTCAATCTCATTGACCAGATGATTAATATTCATCGCCAGTGTCAACACAACGCCAAGTATTAGCAGCGTTACCGTCACTGCACTAATTGCAGAGAAGGTCATCGAACCGTTCCGTGCCATATTCCTAATGCCATCTCGAAAATGTCGTTTCAGTGTTATGCTACGCATTATCATATCCGCCTTTTACTTCATCACGCACAACCTGTCCGCGATCAATTTCTATTACACGCTTTTTCATCCGGTTAACAATCTCTTTGTTATGAGTTGCCATTACGATCGTCGTTCCGTTTAGATTTATTCTCTCAAGTACATTCATTATTTCCCAGGCATTAAGCGGATCGAGGTTACCTGTCGGTTCGTCAGCTATCAGTACCGCCGGTCGATTAATCAACGCTCGCGCAATCGCAACTCTTTGTTGCTCTCCGCCGGATAATTGGTTCGGAAAAGAATTTTCTTTGCCGCGCAATCCCACCATGTCAAGAACATCGGGAACCTCTCGCTTAATTTCTTCCGAAGTCTTCTCCAGAACCTCCATTGCAAAGGCAATATTTTCAGACACCGTAAGCGTCGGCAATAACCGATAATCCTGAAAAACGATTCCGATATTCCGACGTAACTGCGCCACTCGTTTGCTCTTAATACGATCAAGATTCATGCCGTCAACAAAGATTTGCCCTTTCGACGGCCGCTCCTCACGATAGATTAACTTGATAAATGTAGATTTGCCTGCACCGCTCGGCCCTACAAGATAGACGAAATCACCACGATTAATGTTTACATTAAATCCATTTAGCGCAATTACGCCATTAGGATACCGTTTCCAGACATCATACATTTTAATCATTTAATCACACTCCATCACAGTATCAATATATGTCCTTTTTTTTATTTTACTATCCGTGAAAAAGAAGCACAACCCTGCAAATGCCTATTTCTTGCATAATTCTCTATTTAGTTAGACGATTTATCGGTGGATAGGTTGCTTTAATTCGAATAACTAACCAAGCTGCCAACAGTGCTTTTAATAGATCTCCCGGCAAGAATAGCAGATGTCCCACTACCAAAGCCTTAAAGCTTACCTCCGTAATCAGCATCAGATAGGCAATTCCGCAGATGTAAACTAACATGATACCAAACACAATATTTACTGCAAACAGCCCAGCTAAGTGCAATCCTCCCGGTCTTAACTCGCTCACAAATCCAATTAAATATGCCACCAGTGGCCAGCTAAATATATAGCCCCCGGTTGGACCGAACAAGAAACCGACACCGCCTCGACCGCCGCTCAGAACGGGCAGACCAATCGCTACAAGCAGAATAAAGAGCAACATACTGATGCTGCCCACGCGTTTTCCTAATAAACCACCTGCCAACATCACGCCAAATGTCTGCAACGTAATCGGTACTCCCAGCGGTAAGGGAATGGGTGGAATTAAACCTAACACCGCAACAATACCGGCAAACAAAGCTGCATATACTAACTCGCGTATTCTGCTCTGTGTTGTGATTTCTCGCTTCATTATGCCACTCCCATCTACGGTAGAACGACCAGATTAGTAGTAACCAGACGCTCTGTTCCACCTGACGGCTTATTTAATATTTTCCCATCATAATAAAAGACGCTGGAACCGCCACCATCTAAATTATAAGCATTTTTAATCTTAAAGCTGAGTAGTTTATCCTGGACTTCTTCTAAGGTTACTCCCTCACTCCAGCCTGTTCTGCGTCCATCAATAACAATAACCAATATATCATCGTTAGAGAAACTGCCTATGATTGTTCTTGGGTGCTTATCATTTGCCCACTTAGCAGGAATAGCAACCTTTTTCCCATCTTGCAGTAGGGTTGGCGAAAAACTAGCCCCTTGTCTAATCCTGTCTGCTAATATTTCCGCCTCCGATTTATATTTTTTAGTAACCAGCTTACCGCTAGAATTGAACCCAACAAAGGTAAGCGATTCTTCAGTAGAAAACTGCATAACTTTTCCGTTAACAACTGTTAAACCAAGCGGCTGTAGACAGCCATTAGATAAACCCATGAAACCGCCGGCATTAACGGCAAAAATGCCACCGGTTCGCACAGCAGCATCACTTGTTCTCTCACCTTCGCTAATCAACTTGTCTTCAGCTAAAACAATATTTAAGGCCCTTGAATTATATGGTGTTATTTTCGCCATATAACCCCGATAATCCACGCCATCTAATGTGTAAATTTTTATAGCCGAATTAGCACCTTTATGAGTTGCAATCGGATCTCCAAGTAAGTTGGAAAGTACTTGTTCCAACACAATATCTGATTGTTCTTTTTGCGAGACACTTGAAGCAATAATGTCATTGATGTGATTTAAATAGGATTTGTAATCTTCACTGTCACTTGTAGCGTCCACGAACAGCTGATAAACCCCTAACTGAGTATCTTGCGCATAGCTATTCGATGATTGAAGACCATCACAAGCTGAATCAATCTCGCCTTGAAAATTGCTAATACCAACAGATGCGTAATCCTGCGTTGCACCTGTCACATAAGAAGCGATGCCTAATCCAAGAACGGGAGCGAGCAACAAAGCGAAAAATAAACTAATAACCCTAATTAGATGCCGCATCTTGCAACCTCTCTATCGCCCTTTGTAATTCTCGAAGTTGTGAATTTAATTCATTAATCCGTTGTTCTAAAGCCACTTTGTTTGTATCAGTGCCATCTAACAGTTCACCTGTCGAAGTAAGCATCTGGTTAATCGTTAGTAACTCATTTTTCAAATCATCAACTTCAGCATTTATTGCATCAATCTTCGGTTGAAGCTCCTTGAATTGTTCCTCAATTTTCGAATCAATATAAGCCAGGTTTTTAGCATTCAGCGAATTAGCAAACCAATACCCAGCAAAAATTAAGCCTCCCCATAGTATAATGATTGAGACTATTATAATTATTGACTTAGTGTCATATTTCTTTTGTTTTTTTCTTCTTGACTCCACCGGTAAATCGTTGGTCATATTGATTGTTGCGTCATCCATCAGAACGTTTGGAAACTCATTCATCGTTGTTATCTCCTTTACCTCCAAAACTCAATTAATCCCTATATTGCTATCTTACTACAAAAGCCCTAAGCAAATAAAGGTCTAAAAGGTTAAATGAAGAAGTCAACCAACTCTAACAATCGATCCTGCGCTTCCATGATATTCGTCATCGCTGCCACGCGGCCGGTTCCACCATAGGAATTGCGTGAGTCAACAACATTTAGCGGCATCAACCGCTCATATATATCCTCTTCGATCAAAGGTGAAAAAGTCTGATACTCAGACAACTCAAGATTCAGCAAGTATTTTCCTTGGCCGATTGCGTAGAGAACAGTCTTGCCAACAATCTCGTGCGCTTCGCGGAAGGGAACCCCTTTGCCAACAAGGTAATCGGCATAGTCAGTCGCATTCGAGAAGTCCTGTTGGACTGCCTTATTCATCTGCTTCTTATTGATTTTCATCGTATCTATCATACCCTTAACAAGAATTAACGCAGTTGTCAGCGTGTCGATCGTGTCAAACATGCCCTCTTTATCTTCTTGCATGTCCTTGTTATAGGTTAACGGCAACCCCTTAAGTGTCGTTAACAGACCAAGCAAGTTTCCGTACACGCGCCCTGTCTTGCCACGGACAAGTTCGGCTACATCCGGATTTTTCTTCTGTGGCATAATTGAACTGCCGGTGCAATAAGCATCGTCCAACTCGACAAAATCGAACTCACTGCTCATCCAGATAATCAGTTCTTCGCAAATACGCGATAGATGCATCATCATGATTGAACTATTAGCCAAGAATTCCACAATGTAATCGCGGTCGCTCACCGCATCCATACTGTTGCTATAAACTCGCTCGAAACCCAATTGCTCCGCGACATAGTGGCGGTCAATCGGAAAACTCGTACCCGCCAACGCCCCGGCACCGAGCGGCATCAAATCAATCCGCTTCCAGGAATCTTGGAGTCGTTCAAGATCACGCAAAAACATCTCCGCATAGGCCATCATGTGGTGCGAAAACAAAATTGGTTGCGCTCGCTGCAAATGTGTATAGCCGGGCATCAATACATGCACGTTCTCGTCCGCCTTGGCGATAAAAGCTTTAACGAGATCAGCCAGATGAAAAGCCAATTGCTTCACCTGCTTTTTCAGATACATATGCATATCTAACGCTACCTGATCATTGCGACTGCGAGCTGTATGCAGCTTGCCGCCAACCGGACCGATCAGCTCAATTAAACGTCGCTCAATATTCATATGTATATCCTCAAGAGCAACCGAATAGTGAAACTCACCGGCCATTATCTCCTGTTCAATCCGGCGTAGCCCCGCAATAATTTGGTCAGCCTCTGCCTGCTCGATGATGCCCTGTTTCCCCAGCATCCGTGCATGGGCAATACTGCCGGCAATGTCCTCTGCCGCCAGCCGATAGTCAAAGCTGATCGAAGCCGTATAAGCCTCAACCAGCTGGTCCGTCGCTTTAGAAAATCTTCCACCCCAAGGTTTTTCACTGCTCATCCTATTTCCCTCTCTTTACCTCCGCGTAGGTCTTCGTCTGTAAGCCCCACAGCTTAATAAAGCCCAGAGCTGCTTGGTGGTCGAACCGGTCGTTCGCATCATAAGTCGCCAACTCGTAGGAGTAAATTGAATTCGGAGACTTCCTGCCAACCACAATCGCATGCCCTTTAAATAGCTTTAATCTTACTGTACCAGAAACATCCTTTTGTGTCGCCTCTACAAAAGAAAAAAGTCCTTCCATGAGCGGTGAATACCACTGGCCTTCATAAATCATATCCGCAATTTTCTGCTCAATTACCGGTTTAAAGTGCATCAGATCACGCGTCTGGACCAGACACTCAAGTCCCTTATGGGCAGCAATTAATACCGCAGCAGCGGGTATTTCATAGACCTCACGAGACTTAATACCGACCAGGCGGTTCTCAATCATATCTAATCGGCCAATGCCGTGTTTACCCGCTATCTTATTAAGTTTTAGTATCATCTGTGCCAGGCTAAGTTTTTCTCCGTTTAATTTAATCGGTTTACCCGCCTCGAAATCAATCGTAATCTCGTCCGGTTCAGCCGGCGTTTCACTTAGTGCAACGGTTAGTTCATAAGCGTCTTCCGGCGGCTCGACCCATGGATCCTCCAATATGCCGGCTTCACAAGCTCTTCCCCACATATTCTGGTCAATGCTGTAAGGCTTATCTTTATCGACAGGAATCGGCACATTATGTTTCTCTGCATAGGCGAATTCCTCATCCCGACTCATTCCCCATTCACGCACCGGTGCAACAATCTTTAAGTCCGGCGCCAAAGCTGCAAAAGAAACATCGAAACGGACCTGATCGTTACCTTTGCCGGTACAACCATGAGCAACGGCACTTGCCCCGGATTTTCGCGCTATATCAACCAGCAACTTTGTGATCAGCGGACGCGACAATGCCGACACGATCGGATACTGACCCTCGTAAAGCGCATTCGCCTTCAGCGCCGGCAAAATATATTCATCCGCAAAGACCTCCGTTGCATCGACCACGTGTGATTCAATTGCCCCAAGGTCTAAAGCCTTTTGTTTTGTGAACTCCAGATCCTTACCCTCACCAACATCAATCGCCACCGCGATTACATCATAATTATAATTATCCTGTAGCCATTTGATTGCTACGGACGTATCTAATCCTCCTGAATATGCAAGTACAATCTTTTCTTTTCCCGCCATTGTGCTGATTCTCCTTTATATTTATTCTTAAACTCGTATTTTTATACATTAATGCCCTAAAATTAAGACTTTCTCAAGTCCTTCTCCATCATCCCAACTAACTTAGCAGTTTCAGTAAAATTGCCTTATGTGCGTGCAGCCTATTCTCTGCTTCATCAAACACTACCGAGTTCGGACCGTCAATTACCTCAGGCGTCACCTCTTGCCCACGATTCGCCGGCAGACAGTGCATGAATGTGTAGTCCTTCTTCGCCAGACTGACCAACTTATCATTTACCTGATAATTCGCAAAATCCTTCAACCGTTGCTCATTCTCCGCCTCATAACCCATGCTGCACCAGACATCCGTGTAGATAATATCGGCACCGGTTACCGCCTGTTCCACATCCTCAGTAATGATAATCTTGCCATTATTCTCCTGGGCTGCCGCCAGCGCCTTAACCGTAATCATCCGGTCGGGAGCGTACTTGGCCGGTGAGGCGACCGTGACATTCATTCCCAACATTGCTCCGGCTATCATCAGCGAATGTGCCACATTGTTACCATCACCCACATAGGTTAGCTTGACGCCTCGCCACTTGCCCTTCTGCTCATAAACCGTCAACATATCGGCTATTGCCTGCGTTGGGTGATACAAATTCGACAAAGCATTGATTACCGGCACTGTCGCGTTATCCGCTAACTCCTGCAAGCTATCGTGACTGCAGGTCCGCAGCAGAATTGCATCTACGTAGCGGGAGAGCGTCTTTGCTGTGTCGCTAATTGACTCGCCGCGGTTTAGCTGTAGGTCGTCTTTGTTAAGGAAGAGTGCATGACCGCCCAGTTGATACATACCGACCTCGAACGAAACCCGCGTCCTCGTTGATGCTTTTTCAAAAATCATTCCCAAAGTTTTACCCCCAAGGGGCGCATAGATTATCTGATTTTGCTGGTAACTCTTGAGCTTGTGCGCCATGATTACCAGTTCCTCAACCTCTGTCGCACTGTAGTCGAGCAGAGTCAGGAAATCCTTCACTTTATTAGCCATTCCTTTACACCTTCTATCAGAATATCGAGGCCGGAAGCAAGTTCACTCTCTGTAATATTTAGCGGCGGTAATAGGCGAATTACATTAGGCCCTGCCACTAACACGAGCAACTGCTTGTCTCGACATATTTTTACCAGATCAGCCACCGGTTTTGCAAAGGTGATTCCAACCATCAAGCCTTTGCCGCTAACCGCAACAAAATCATCAAGTCCGGCTAATTCACTTCGCAGCCGGTCAAACAAGTAAGGCTCTAACCGCCGCACATTCGCCAGCACATCGCCTTCCTCAAGCGCCGCAATCGTTGCCAACCCAGCAGTCATCGCCAAATGGTTGCCCCCGAACGTCGACCCATGGCTCCCCGGCGCCAGTGCATCCCGCACTGTGCCCTTGGCTAACATAGCGCCTACCGGAAAACCACTGCCGAGCCCCTTGGCCAAGGTCACCACATCCGGCTCAAGCCCATAACCGTGACATGCCAACCACTCACCGGTCCGCCCCATCCCCGTCTGCACCTCGTCCACAATCAGCAGCAGTCCATGGTCTTTCGCCAGCCGTGCGGCGCCGTGCACCCATGCGTCTTCCATTGGAATAACGCCGCCTTCACCCTGAATCAATTCGAACATGATGGCTGCTGTCTTGTCACTGATTGTCGCCTCTAACAATTCGAGATCGCCGGCGGCGATTGTCACGAAACCTGCAGGCAATGGCGCAAAGCCATCCTGTACTTTTTCTTGCCCCGTTGCCGTTAAGGTTGCCAGCGTGCGCCCGTGGAATGATTTCTTGAACGTAATGATCTCATAACGATCTTCACCGCGCACGCGTTGCTGGTAACGACGCGCCAGCTTAATCGCGGCTTCGTTCGCCTCAGCTCCGCTGTTCGCGAAGAACGCGCAGTCGAGCCCGGTAATCTCCGCGAGCTTCGCCGCGAGCCGCTCCTGCGGCTCGATTCGATGCAGATTGGAAGTATGCCACAACTTATCCAGTTGCTCGACCAGCGCCGCCTTAACGGCGGCTGGCGCGTGCCCCAGTTGGCAGACACCGATTCCTGCGGTTAAGTCTAAATATTTTACGCCCAATTCGTCATAAAGGTACGAACCCTCGCCACGCACGAACTTGAGCGCTCTCTCTCCGTAATTTGGGAAAAGCTGCTCAGTTGAGCTCGCTCCCATCATAATATCTTTCATTACACTACCTCTGCTTTACAAATTTTCGTTCCAACCAACTCATCGCTGAAAATCTTCTGAATAATCCCCTCAACGCGTCCATCGATGATATAGATATCTTCAACACCCTGCTCCAAGCAGTGAATCGCTGCGTTAACTTTAGGAATCATTCCGTTGGTCACTTGACATTGAGTTTTTAGGCATTCAATGTCTTCCGGTGTCAATTGGTGCAAAATCTCCTTCACACCGTTCTCCATGTGATAAATTCCCGGAATATCGGAAACCATCAGGATTTTCTTGGCGCTTAGATGAATCGCCACAGCCTGTGCCACCGTATCGGCATTCACATTATAAATCTGGCCATCACTACCCATGCCAAGCGGACTGATTACCGGAATTGTCTTGGTCAGATAAAACTGCTCTAACAAAGAAAAATTAATATCCGTAATCTTACCCACAAATCCAAGCCGCGGATCAAGTTGCTCCGCCTTCAACATTCCATCATCAAGACCGCTTAGTCCGACTGCTTTGCCGCCGGCCTTATAAAGTTTCTTAACAACTTCGGAATTCTCTTTGCCATTAAGAACCATCTGCACTACATCAAGCGTCTCTTCATCAGTAACGCGCAAGCCCTCAATAAAGCTTGATTCAATCCCCATCTTTTTCAACATCGCTGTGATTGACGGTCCACCACCGTGAACAATAACCGGAAACCAACCATGCTCAATCAGGTAAACTAACTCCTGATAAAAGCTGTCCGGCAACTCGGACATCACACTGCCACCAATCTTGACCACAACAACCTGCTGATAAAGTGCTTTAAATCTTTTATTTTTATTAAGTTCTATATGATGCGTTGATTCGTACATAATCATAGGTTAAATCACACCCCCACGCCGTAGCTTTTTCTGTTCCTTGGTTAAAGTTCACTAAGATCTGAACCTCACCCTGCTCTAACTGCTTGATCAATTTCTTCTCATCGTACGCAGTTACAGCCCCTTGCTTGATTACTTGCACCTCGCCAATCGCAATATCGAGCAACTCCTCAGTTATCTCGTAACCGCTGTTGCCGATTGCCATAATTACTCGTCCCCAGTTGGGATCTGCGCCATAAACAGCCGCCTTCACAAGGTTACTGCCGACAATCCTTTTCGCAACTGTGCGCGCCATCGTTAGTTCACTCGCACCAACAACTTTGACAGTGATTAACTTAGTTGCACCTTCGCCATCCGCCGCAATCATTCGCGCTAACTCACGATTCACATATAAGAAAGCCGCTTGAAAGCTGTTCCAATCCGGATGATACTCGTTAAGTGACAGGTTACCGGCCATCCCATTTGCCAGCACCAGCACCATATCGTTAGTTGAAGTATCGCCATCCACCGTCACCATGTTGTAAGTTTGATCAGTCACGCTTCGCAATAAATGATTCAGTGCTTGCGGTTCGATTGCTGCGTCCGTTGTAACAAAGGCGAGCATTGTTCCCATATTCGGGTTAATCATCCCCGACCCTTTAGCAGCGCCACCAATCGTTACCGTCTTACCGTCGATTTCAATCTCGACTGCCAGCTCCTTAGAGCGTGTGTCGGTTGTCATAATCGCTTCGCTAAAAGCTGCTCCACCTTGGTTGCGTTGATCCACACCGCCTTGAGTAGCACAACCGCCCTTTGCAAGTTCTTCTAAACCTTTTTCAATCCGTTCCATCGGTAGGGTTACGCCAATCACGCCTGTAGAGGCAACCGCTACCTTGCTCGGGTCAAGGTCGAGCGCTTTTGCTGTGAGCGCAATCGTCGCCCAAGCATCCTCAATTCCCTGCTGACCTGTGTACGCATTGGCGTTGCCGCTATTCACGACTACTGCCTGCAAAGTCTCCGTTTCGCTTAGCACTGCTTTTGTCACCGTAAGTGGTGCTGCCGGAAACTGATTCAGTGTATATAAAGCAGCTGCAACAGCCGCTGTTTCACTGTAAAGAACCGCTAAATCTTTTTTGCTTTTCCGAATGCCGGCGTTTACCGCGTCTGCTGTGAAGCCTGTCGGCGAGGTTATGTTACCTCCGGCAATTGTCTTAAACTCTGTTAGCATCTGCTTTCCTCCTATCTTTATAAATACATCGGGCAAAACATTAGCCCCGTTTCTTCTTTTAATCCCATCATCAGATTCATGTTCTGCACTGCTTGCCCTGATGCGCCTTTTAGCAAATTATCGATTGCGGTTATGATTATCAATCGCTTAGTCCGTTTGTCGAGGTGTAGTGCAATGTCACAAAAGTTCGTTCCACTCACCTGTTTCGTTTCCGGCAGCTTACCCGGTTCGAGTAATCGGATAAAAGTTGAGTCACCATAGGCTTTCTCGTAGATTGACCGCAGTTGATCTTCCGTCAGTTCGCCTGCATGCGACGCACTCGTCATATCCACATAGATTGTCGAAAGAATTCCCCGCGTCATCGGTACCAGGTGCGGAACCATATCAATCATCAGCTTCTCATAGTTTAGTTGGCTCGTACCACTCTTGTTCAAGTCAGCCGACTCTTTCAGCTGACTGCCCGGCTGACCACCCGGTTGACTTCCCCAGCGGGCTTGATTCACTAGCGAATTCGCCACTTCCTCAATTTCCGGTATATGTTTGTGAGCGCCAACTCGGTAAGCCTTGAAATTCTCATTCACCTCTGCAAAGTGGACCCCCCGGCTCACTCCCCGCCCAGCTCCGGATACTCCGGACTTGGCGTCAGCGATAATTGACTTTATCTGCACTCCCGCAGCCAGCAGTGGCGCGATTCCGAGCAGGATACCCGTTGCATAGCAACCTGGATTCGCTATATAGTTCGCAGTCGCAATTTCATCCGCGAACCATTCGGTTAGGCCGTAAACTGCTTTGTCTAAGTCAGCAGCAGCCGGCGCCGTTAGTCCGTACCACTCTTGGTAGGTCGCTCGGTCTTTGATTCGGAAGTCACCCGACAGATCAATTACCTTGAAACCGGATTCGAGAAAAAGCGGTCCTAACTTCGTACTCACGCCGGACGGAGTTGCCAAGAAAACGACTTCTGCGTCAGTTCTCAGTTCTTGCAAGTCCGCCGGTGTCGGCTCGCCTATTTGCTCGATGGGTAGGTCGATAAAGGTGTTTAGGTGGGGGTATACCTCAGTCACCGACTCGTACTCCTGGCTGCTCGCGTATAACTTTTGTATATTAACTTGCGGATGTTGTATAAGTAATCTGATTAATTCTAATCCACTATAACCAGTCGCACCAACGATTACTACCTTTATCAATCTAACTCACCTCGCATATTTGTTATTTGTAATTATCTTATATTTATAAAAACATAGGTATAATTATACATCGCCAGATTCTAATTGCAAGCATTATTTGCAAGTTTTTTGGACTTTTTTGAAGTTTTTGCCCCTAAACATACAAAAAGAGACTATCGTCTAAGGACGACAGTCTCGTGGTACCACCTTAATTTAAACTCCCGTAGCCACATTCGCGTATAAAGAGCGATAAATTCAGCTCGATTTATACATGCACTACAGTTATTTCTCTAATCTTTTAACGCGGATCAGCGTTCTGCTTGGTCACAGACTCTCGGGAATGGGTTTCAGAATATCGGTTGGAAAGGCTTTCACCATGCGCCTTTCTCTCTATTTGCGAACCTCGTAATCCTACTCTTTCCTTCATCAATTTGCTATTATGGTTGCTTGCAAGTTCAACTGCGCTCACCAACAACTTATATTAATACAACATTATATGATAAATATTCATATTGTCAACAAAAACTTTTAATATAATTTTATAACAGCATTTATTTGCCCTATTGCAAAGCGGCGTCTCTACTCGCCGCCAGGGCTCATAAGGCCGCGCTTTGCAACAGGACAAAATAAATGTTGCCATCTCGTATTTTTTTTATCTCAATACCCATTTTCTCTTGCAGACCTACTCACAACCCCTACTCACCCATTAGTAAATAAAAGAAATTATGTTTAATACAACAAAAAACTAAACAATATTTATTTTTACATATTGCACAAGCGCGGCCTTATGAGCCGCTTTTATCATCTACACCTAATGACAAAAAGCGGCGAGTACAGACGCCGCTTTGTAATATGGAAAATAAATGTTGTTCAGCTTATATTTAAACTTAAATAATTTCTTTTATCTTACTAACAATATGTTCCTTGGTTAACCCATATTTTTGAAGCAACTCATCAGGCTTACCCGATTCACCAAAAGTGTCCATCACACCGACACGGAGCACCTTTGTTGGAACGCTCTCACTGACAACTTCAGCAACGGCA
Organism: uncultured Caryophanales bacterium; assembly: GCA_964637775.1. Taxonomy (GTDB): domain Bacteria; phylum Bacillota; class Bacilli; order Tepidibacillales; family Tepidibacillaceae; genus CAYZPB01. Next base: position 18,555 of record CAZWWX010000001.1, on the reverse strand, counting down.
CTGCCAAGTCCGCCAATAATGCTATGCTCTTCAGCGGTTACGATGCCTTTTGTCTCCCGCGCCGCCGCTATAATCAAGTCGCGGTCGATCGGTTTAATCGTCGGCATATTGATTACGCGCACAGAAACACCTTGATCGGCCAACTCGCGAGCCGCTTCAAGAGCCGGGCTAAGCATTATGCCGCAAGCAATAACAGTCACATCGTCGCCCTCGTGAACGACAACACCCTTGCCTATCTCAAATTTATATGAACTATCAAAAACAGCCGGCACCTTCGGACGCCCTAAGCGCAGATAGACCGGACCAACATATTCAGCAGCCGCATTAACAGCTTGCCTTGCTTCCTCACCGTCAGCCGGCACGATTACCGTCATGTTCGGCAGAGTCCGCATTACCGATATATCTTCCACCGTCTGATGGGAAGCACCATCTTCACCAAGGGTAATCCCTGCGTGCGTAAGCGCCAACTTCACATTTAAATTCGGATAACAGATTGAGTTCCGCACCTGGTCTGCTGCACGCATCGTTCCAAAGATTGCAAAAGTGCTCACGAACGGAATTTTACCCGTCGTAGCAAAACCGGCCGCAATTCCAACCATATTCGCTTCTGCAATCCCAATATTAAAGAACCGCTCCGGATAGAGGTCGAAGAAATCACCGGTTTTCGTCGAACGCGAAAGGTCTGCATCAAGCACCACGATATCTTTATTGCGCCCACCGAGCTCAGCCAAAGCCTTACCATAAGCATCTCTCGTCGCCATACTCATCTGATATCTCCTCCTTCCAGTTCCCTAAGCGCCGCTACTTTTTGTTCGAAGTTCGGAGCAACGCCGTGCCACTCCGCCTTGTTTTCCATGAACGAAACACCTTTGCCTTTAACGGTCTGAGCGATAATAAATGTCGGCTGACCCTTAGTCACCTTCGCCTCTGCGATTGCCCGGGAAATAGCCGGCAAATCATGTCCATCAATCATCAATACATTCCAGCCAAACGCTTTCACCTTATCGCCGATTGGGTCGATATTCATGACGTCAGCCGTGTAGCCGTCAATCTGCAGATGATTATAATCCAAGAAAACTGTCAAATTATCCAGCTTATAATGCGCAGCCGCCATCAAAGCTTCCCAGATCATACCTTCTTGCATCTCGCCATCACCAACCAGAGCATACACGCGGTAATCACGCTTATCCACGCGCGCCGCCAATGCCATACCAATCGCCGCTGACAGACCTTGCCCCAGCGAACCGGTACTCATCTCAACGCCCGGCACATGTTTGCGACTTGGGTGCCCCTGCAGTCGCGAGTTTATTTTACGAAACGTCAATAACTCTTCAACCGGAAAGAATCCCTTCTCCGCCAAAGTTGCATAGAGAACCGGACTGGCATGTCCCTTGCTCAGCACAAAACGATCGCGATTAGGATCATCCGCCCGCTCCGGGTCAATGTTCATCTCGTTAAAATATAGAACAGTCAGAATATCAGCTGCTGACAGCGAACCACCGGGATGCCCGGATCCTGCCTCTGCTACCATCTGCACGATATGAGACCTAATCTTCCGAGCTTGCTGTTCAAGCGCTGTTAGCTTCTGCTCATCAATTGTCATCTTCATTCCTCCGTCATCTTATTTTATCTCGCCACGAAAAAATATCCGCAAAAAACTATCCGTATCCGCACAACTATCTTACCCTACTCGACTCCGCAAGTAAGCATCAATAAACGAATCAATCTCGCCGTCCATTACCGCATTCACATTGCCAACCTCAATATTCGTCCGGTGATCCTTCACCATTGAATAAGGGTGAAAAACATAAGAACGAATCTGACTGCCCCAGCCGATTTCCTTTTGTTCGCCACGCATTTCTGCGGCAGCCGCTTCCTGTTCCGCTAATTGCTTCTCGTAGATGCGACCCTTAAGCATTGTCATCGCACGTTCCCGATTCTTCAGCTGTGAACGCTCTGCCTGGCAAGTCACTACAATCCCCGTTGGCAGGTGGGTAATCCTTACAGCCGAGTCAGTCGTATTTACATGCTGACCACCGGCTCCACCTGAACGGTAAGTATCTATTTTTAAATCATCTGGTTTAATATCAACCTCAATCTCGTCAGTAAACTCCGGCACCACTTCAACTGAAGCGAACGAAGTATGTCGTCTGCCGGAAGCATCAAACGGTGATATCCGCACCAAACGGTGAACTCCTTTTTCTGCTTGCAGGTAACCGTATGCATTAACACCCTTCACCAGCAATGTTACACTCTTGACGCCTGCCTCATCGCCCGCATGGTAGTCGAGCATTTCAACTTTGTAGCCTTTGTCATCTGCCCAACGAGTGTACATTCGTAATAGCATCTCTGCCCAATCTTGCGACTCCGTACCACCGGCTCCCGGATGAATCTCAAGAATAGCATTGTTGCCATCATAGGGTCCGCATAGTAACAGAGACAGCTCGAACTTATCGATACTTTTTTTGAACTCGTTAAGGTTGCTAATATACTCATCGACAATTTCCTTGTTAACCGCGGTTACCGTCTCGTCAGTTAACTCTTCCGTAATCAAATCTGCAAGTACATCAAGTTCACCAAGATCCTCGTATAACGCTTCAAGTCTGCCAACTAAATCCTTCAGTTGGTTCATCTCCGAGATTACAACCTGTGCCGCCTTCTGGTCATCCCAGAAACCGGCCGCATTCATCTGCTCCACAAGAGCGGCGATTCGCTCCTTTTTGCCAACAACGTCGATAGAGCCTTTAATCTTATCCATTCGCCCAAGTAGTTTTGCTAACTCATCTTTCGCTTCAGCCAAATAGATCATATTAATTCGCTCCGCAGCATTGTTTATATTTTTTGCCACTACCGCAAGGACAAGGCGAGTTTCGACCGATTTTTTTATCGGCGGTCACCGGTACTTTTTTAGCGGGTGTATCGCTTGAACTGACACTGTCTGCTTCGACTACCGCTTCACGTTCAAGCTTGCTGCTGATAACAGCTTTCATGATATTAGTGGTTACTTCTTCTTCAATGCCCTGAATCATCATCTGGAACATTTCGTAACCTTCTTTTTGATATTCAACAAGTGGGTTAGCCTGCCCATAAGCACGCAGATGAATACCCTGACGCAACTGATCCATCGCATCAATGTGGTCCATCCACTTGCTGTCAACTACTTTCAGTACGACAACCTTCTCGAATTCTCGCATCTGTTCGCCGAGTTCTTGTTCGCGCGCCGCATATTGCTTCTCGATTTCGTGATCAAAAAGCGCAAGCACTTCCTCAGGCTCCTTACCCCAGATCTGTTTCTCGGTAAAGGTACCCGATTTCAGGAATGTTCGTTCAGCCTCATGCAATAGTTCTGCCAAATTCCACTCCTCAGGAATTATTTCATCCGGCATATAGTAATTTACCAGACGGTCAATATAACTTTTAATCATCGCCATGATCGGCTCACGCAGATTCTCGCTCGTTAACACTTCCGCCCGTTGGCTATAAATTACGCTACGGTGAACGTTCATCACATCATCATATTGTAAAACGACACGACGCAGGTCAAAGTTATTCGCCTCGACCTTTTTCTGCGAGTTCTCGATTGCGCGCGTTACCATTTTGCTTTCAATCGGCTGATCATCTTCCATACCGAGGCGATCCATCAAGCCCATCACATATTCGCCACCGAACTTGCGCATCAAATCATCGGTCAAAGACAAGAAGAACTGCGACGAACCCGGGTCTCCTTGACGACCGGAACGACCGCGCAATTGGTTGTCGATTCGTCTGCTCTCATGTCGTTCAGTTGCGATTATGTGCAGACCACCTATGTCAGCAATACCGTCACCCAGCACGATGTCCGTACCACGACCCGCCATGTTGGTAGCAATCGTAACGTTGCCTCTCTGACCGGCCTTAGCAACAATTTCCGCCTCTTGGGCATGGAACTTCGCATTTAGTACGCTATGGGGAATTTCACAAGCACTCAACATATCGCTTAGCAACTCCGAATGTTCAATCGAAACCGTGCCGACTAAGAGTGGCTGTCCATTATGATAGCGAGCCACAATCTCGCGCACTACAGCAGTATATTTCGCTTCTTCGTTTTTATAGACAACATCCGGGTGATCGACCCTTATCATCGGCTTATTGGTTGGAATCTCAACAACCGCAAGATTATAAATACCTCGGAACTCCTCTTCCTCAGTCTTAGCGGTACCGGTCATTCCGGACAGCTTTTGATACATCCGGAAGAAGTTCTGGAGCGTAATCGTTGCCAGCGTCATACTTTCATTCTGTATATTCAAATTTTCCTTGGCTTCAATCGACTGATGAAGCCCATCACTATAACGACGACCATGCATCAAACGGCCGGTAAAGTCATCAACGATAATTACTTCACCGTCCTGCACCACATAATCACGGTCGCGTTTCATCAGGACACGCGCTTTTAGCGCTTGATTAATATGGTGATGAAGCGTCATGTTGCTTGGGTCGAACAAATTTTCAACGCCGAATGTTTGTTCAGCCTTCGCCACACCCGACTCTGTCAAGTTAACAGTGGTCTCCGTCTCATTCATCTTGTAATCTTCAGGTTTTAAGCGCTTCACAAACTGGGCAGCCGAGAAATAGAGCGAAGTTGACTTGGCAGCTTTACCGGAAATAATCAGCGGTGTCCGTGCCTCGTCGATCAAAATACTGTCAACCTCGTCAATGATTGCGTAGTTGAGTGGCCGCTGCACCATATTTTCAGCAAACAATACCATATTATCGCGCAGGTAATCAAAACCGAACTCATTGTTCGTTCCATAGGTAATATCTGCCGCATAAGCTGCTTGTTTTTCAGCAGGCGACATGCTGTTTAGATTAAGCCCTACAGTCAATCCGAGAAACTCAAAAATCTGCCCCATCGTGTTCTTGTCACGCTGAGCCAAGTATTCGTTCACTGTAACGACGTGTACACCTTTGCCGGCAAGCGCATTTAGATAGGCAGGCAACGTCGCAACAAGCGTTTTTCCTTCACCGGTTTTCATTTCGGCAATATTACCTTCGTGAAGCACCACTCCACCTACCAATTGCACATCAAAGGGGCGCAGTCCAAGCACGCGCACCGATGCCTCTCTAACGACCGCAAATACCTCTGGAAGCAATTTTTCAAGAGTTTCGCCTTGTTGGTGGCGTTCACGAAAAAGATCGGTCTTAGCGCGTAATTCAGCGTCTGAGAGCTTTTGTGTCTCCGGCTCTAACTGATTTATCTGGTCAACATATTTATTTATTCTTTTTAACTCGCGTTCGTTCAAATCACCGAACGCCTTTTTAATAGTATTTAACATCAAAGTACCCCTCTCATATTAACTGCTATACATTTTATCACATTTCGCGTTGTGTGGTATAGGATATGTTGTCGGAAATTACTTGTAACTTTTTTGCAAACATTGTATAAATAAAGCAACAAAGGTTGTTAGCGATAAATCTGATAGGAGGTCGAAAATAATGCGCGAATGGCGAGTCGGACGGATTACTTTGGGAATATTATTTCTGGCTGGGGGCGTCATCCTTCTGCTACGATTATTTACAGAAATAAATTTTTCACCGATTATTAAGTTCGGAATACCAATCATACTAATACTACTGGGGTTAGAGGTTCTGATATTTTCCCTTTTTGCTAAAGGTAAGGTCAAGGTTAGTGTTGCAAGTATTGTCCTAATCCTACTGTTCCTGGCGGTAGCTCTCGGCTTTAGCCTGATGTTTGATTATGTTCAGTTTCCGAATTTTGATCGTTTCCATGAAATAGTGAACTCGGGAGAAAAGTCGGTTGACAACACCTTGCGCTTCAAGGTTAATCTAAATGAGAATATTATGTTGCCGGCAGGTACTAATAAAATCTCCGTCGATATAACTAACGGCAGTCTGGAAATTGTCGGCACACAGACTGATCGGGTAACGCTGACCGGCACAGTCACAGTATCGGCAGCCAATCAACAGGCAGCAGAACTCGATGTAGCTCAAAATCTTACCGCTAAAATCAGCGGTGATGAACTGCAAATCGCTTATAGCAAGGAAACCGGCAAAGTAAGTATCGGATTTTTAACAATGACAGCACCAATACTTAATCTCAAACTGAATGTCCCTAATGAGATGATGACTGACATTGATTTAGTGAACGGAAACATCACGATTGAAAATATTCAAGGAAAGCTTGATTTAGATCTGGTCAACGGACGTGTTGACGTTAAACTTGATCGACTTGCATCCGATATACAAGCACAAACTGTGAACGGACGAATTAACCTGCTCTTACCCGCGGATAGTAATGCGTTAATTGCTGCGAAGGTTAATGTTGGTTCAATAGGCGGCAACATCAATTGGGTTGATGTTGCAAGTTCCAATCAGTTTGTCGGTGCTGAAAAAAGCGCCAAGATCGGCAGCGGAAGCTATAACATCAACCTTAAGACAGTTACCGGCAGCATCGAAGTTGATGCGCCCGAACATAAATAAAGACGATGAGCTAACTCATCGTCTTTTGTGTTTACGTAAATCTGCCATTCGTAAATCTGCTATTCGTAAGTCTGCTATTCATATGTTGCACTCGGCATCGCTTCTAACACTGACACCTAAAACACTTCCGGCTCAATCAAGCCATACTTGCCGTCCTTGCGTTTATAAACTACATTCATCTCCTCGGTTTCCATATTACCGAAGACAAAGAAGCTATGCCCTAACATATCCATCTGCATTACCGCTTCCTCCACGTCCATCGGCTTAATAAAGAACTTTTTAGTTCGAACGACCTGGATATCTTCTTCTGCTTCAATGTCGCGTTCGAGACTATTGCGAGCCTCCTCAACGAACAGGTTGCTCAACCCACCGCGTTGGCGATGTTGCTTGTTGATTTTGTTTTTGTGTCTGCGAATCTGGCGCTCTAACTTAGCTGAAACTAAATCAATTGCCGCATACATATCCTCGTTTGCTTCCTCCGCACGAACCAAAAGCCCCTGCATCGGAATTGTAACCTCGACGATATGCACACCTTTTACTACCTTCAGTGTAACGTTGATGTCTGAGGTTGGGGGAGTATCAAAATATTTTTCAATCCGACTTACCTTTTTCTCGACGTATTCTTTCAATGCCTCAGTAATATAAATATTTTCTCCGCGAATGTTATATCTCATGCTGAACTCCTCCTTTATTTTATTGATTTTTCTTCACTTTGAAGAAAATTAATATCTCTATAAAACCTTGCTGAGGAATGACTGCGTCCGCTCATGTTTCGGATTGGTGAACAGATCCTGCGGTTTACCTTCCTCGACGATTTTGCCTTCATCCATGAATAACACGCGGTCACCCACTTCACGCGCAAAACCCATCTCGTGCGTCACCACAACCATCGTCATCCCCTCACGTGCCAGATTACGCATAACCTCGAGCACCTCGCCGACCATCTCGGGGTCGAGCGCCGACGTCGGTTCATCGAACAACATCACGCGCGGCTCCATCGCCAAAGCGCGGGCAATCGCAACACGTTGCTTCTGTCCGCCGGACAGCGAATCAGGGTAGGCTTTTTCTTTATCAAGCAAACCAACCTTCTCAAGTAAAATCATTGCCTTGCGTTCCGCCTCTTCGTTTGACCAATTACGAACCTTAATCGTCGCCAGCGTTATGTTCTCAATTACGCTTTTGTGGGGGAAAAGGTTGAAATGTTGAAACACCATCCCCACCTCGGTGCGAACTTCGTTAATATCGGTCGCCGGATCTGTTAAATCCTTGCCAAGCATACAGACCTGCCCTTCGCGAATACCTTCGAGCAAGTTCATACAACGCAATAAAGTACTCTTACCCGAACCGGAGGGCCCGATAATACAGACAACCTCCTGTTCACTAATCGTTAGCGATATGTCATTTAGAACCTCAAGCGTGCCGAAGTTCTTTTTCACATTAGTTAATTTAATCATTCTGTCTCAAACCTCCGCTCCAAGTATTTCACGAAAAACGAGAGCATCACAGTTAAGAACAGATAAAGCAACGCCACCGTGATCAGCGGACCCGGCCGCACAAAGGTTGCCTTATACGCCATCGTCGAAGCATAGGACAATTCATTAACAGCGATAACCGCAAGTAGCGATGAATCCTTCAGCAAGGCGATGAACTCATTACCGAGTGGCGGTAGCATCCGTTTGAATGCTTGCGGAATTATTATGTAGCGCATCGTCTGCGCATTAGTCATTCCCAGTGAACGTGCGGCTTCCGTCTGCCCTTTGTCAAGCGACTTGATACCGCCACGGAAAATCTCCGCTATATAAGCGGCAGAGTTTAGCGACAGCGCCACGATACCTGATACGAGCGCAGGCGGTGGCGGTGTTCCGACCATTTTGAAAATCGCCGGAATCAAGACCAGATGCACAATTAATATTTGGATGTAGAGAGGCGTTCCTCGGAAGATTGTCACATAAAGCCCTGACGGCCAGCAAAAATTTTACGGCCGGAAAGTTTGCCAATACCCAGAATTAACCCAAGCACAAGACCAATCGAAAGGCCGGTTGCAGTTAACAAGATTGTATTCACTACTCCGCGGAAAAACAGCTCTTTGTATTGAATTACAACACCTATATTTAACGTAAGTGTATCAATAAACGAAGTCAATTATCTCTCTCCTTCATTACGGTTCAAAAATAGTGTATTTATGCAATCGTAGTCTATTTCAATACAAAAGTAAATTATATTTTTATTATAACAGAATAATGCGCAACTATAATAGATTGTTGCGCATTATTATTAGCATATTTATTTTTCTTGATTAGGTGCCTTAGCACACTATCAGCATGCTATTTTATTCAGCAAAATATTTATCGTAAATATTAGCATAAGTTCCGTCAGCCTTAATTTTTTTCAAGCCTGCGCTTACTTTAGCGATTAGATCTTCATTACCAATTTTCGCGATAATACCATATTCCTCAATTTCAAAATCCGGATCAAGGACCAGTTCATAGCCTGTTTTCGCAACCACTTTCAAGTATTCTTGCAGAACAGCATTATCGATAACAACCGCGTCAAGACGACCAAGTAATAGGTCATCTACAGCTGCCGGTGTATCATCATAACCGTGGATACCTTCATAAGTATCACCAAAAGTATCAGCAACAACGAAGTTACCGGTAGTTGCAGTTTGAACACCGATTTTCTTGCCGGCAAGATCTGTAAGCTTAGTAACGCCTGAGCCCTCTTTGACCATAATCAATTGAGTTGCCTCAAAGTATGGATCAGAGAAAATATAGCTCTCTTTACGTTTTTCAGTAATCGTGATTGAAGAAATACCGAGATCAACTGAACCGTTATCGATTCCACTGAATAATGGATCCCAACCGGTGTGCTCAATTTAAATTTTGATGCCGGCTGCTTCAGCAACGGCTTTGATTAGGTCAATATCGAAACCGACGATATCATTGCCATCCATATACTCCATTGGAGGATAAGCAGCATCCGTGCCTACTACGTATGTTTTTTCTACCGGACTTTTGTCGCCGTCTCCGTTATCGCCCGCAGGCTCTTTAGTGCCGCCGCAAGCTGATAGCGTAAACACAAGCGCAACAGCGATCAGTATTGTTAATAGAACTCTAAACTTTTTCATTATTACTCCCCCTCAAATTGTTCTTTCGTATAATTATATACTAATATGAATATTTACTCATTTTCGTATAAAAAGTATTATATAGGCGAGTAAAATAAAATGCAAGCATTATTTTTCATAAGCCCTTGCCAAAGTCAAGAGTAGCACCTCCGCAGCACCTGCGGAAACGAGTTTGCTTGACGCCTGTTCAGCAGTTGCACCCGTTGTATAAATATCATCTATCAAAAGAACGCGGAGCCCGCTGATACTCGCTCCAACAAACTCAAAGCTGTGCTCCAGCTGGCGGAAACGCTCACTGCGAGTGCCTTGGCTCAATTTGGCAGTGGCTTTCTTTTTCACAAGCAAATCAGCATAAGGAATACCGGTGAAACGGCTCAGCTCGACTGCGAGCAGTTTCGCCTGATTGAACGAGCGTTCTCTGAGACGCGATTCGTGTAGCGGTATGGAGCTAATCAAATCAATATTAAGTTGCTTATAATATTCCCGATAGGTTTCAGCGAGCAATTTGGCGAGCGGCTTAGCAAGACTCTCCTTGCCGAAGTATTTGTACAGTTCGATTAGCTCTCGCGCAGGCTCATTATAAAGAAAAGCACTGCGATTGCAGCTAAAATGTCGTGTCTGATAACGCTCACAATCTGCGCAGATAAGGTTGCCGTAAGCGTCCATGCCGGCGGCATAACTGTCAGTAGCAAGCACCTTGTGGCAGCGTTCGCAATATGGGGCGCTTGGTTTAATCAGCGTTTCGGTACAACCGACACAAATACCTGTGTTTAGGAGTTGTGATTTAGTGGTCCCACAGATTGGGCAAATTGACTGCGGATTAATGATTGCTTGCAAAAAGTCGCGGTTTAGGATTTTTCCCGGCATAATTGTTCATCCTTTTAATTTGTTTGATAGCGGCCTTCATCGGTTTAGTGAGATAAGGCGAGGCGAACCAGACCAACCCGCTCGGGTAGTCAGCGCTCCGGCCGACACGACCGGCAATCTGTACCAAAGTAGATTCATCCCAGATATGATTGGCGCTATCAAGCACGAGAACATGCAGGTTCGCAAAAGTAACACCGCGCTCAAGAATCGTGGTGGTCAGCAAGAATTGTAGTTCACCGTTTCGGAATTGTTCAACATGTTCATCGCGCTTATCGGCGGCTGCATAAACGCCCACCCACTTGATTTCCGGAAACCAGTCCTCAAGATGGCATTGCCAACTTGCAATCGCTGCAATCTGCGGAACAAAGATTAATCCACAGCCGGCACAATCGCTAACTTGCCGTATAAACTTGGCGATTAGGTTTCGATAATTTTTCGTGATGAATGTTTTTGGAACAGGAAGCGGACATCCGTGGTAACGCAGTGGAAGCAGGTGAAAATCTATCGTTCTTCTCTCAACCGCGCGCACCCACTCCCGCGGAGGTGTAGCACTCATCAAGATGCGCTTAGCATTCTGGCGCGCTGCACGGTCAATGAAATTTTGGAGGTGTTGATTGTTGTGGTAAGGATAAGCATCCAACTCATCAATAATAACAAGATCGAAAAATATATAAAATCGCAAGGTTTGTTGCACAGTCGCCAGATAAAGGTCGGCTTCTTGCCATTTCTCTTCACTTTCAGCAAAAAGAGCAGAGATTCTCGTGTTGGGAAAGTCGCGTTTAAAGCGAGTAGCAAGTTCTCGAATTACATCCTTGCGGGGTGCGGCAAAAAGAATCTTGTGGTGACGGGAGAGCGCATAGCTAATCGCCGGATAACAGAGTTCAGTCTTGCCGGCGCCGGTAACAGCCCAGAGTAGGAAATGTGTCCGGTTACTGTGCATAAACCGTTCAATCGAGGTAAGTGCCGCTTGTTGGGCGACGGAATAGCTGACGCCTGGCCTGTCGATTAGCCTTTCCGCGTCAAGTTCGCGAGTGAGCAAACCCTGCCTATCAGCTAATATATCGGGTTTAAAATAAATCAGTGGAGTGCAGGTCTTGGCACGACCTTGATTCAAGCACTCTTCGCAAGTCGCACAGAGTTGATTGCAGGTTGCGCATTCTCTAATATAGACCTGTTCAGTACCACCACAGCGATTGCATCTGGGCCGGCCGGTCTCATTAACACTGACAGCATTGACACTGACAGCCTCAATGATTTCCACCAGGTCCCGCTGATATAGGTGCTGCACCAATTCGATCAGCTGCGCCGACAATTGCTCCGCCGAATGCGCCTCCTGCGCCGCCGACTGCTGCATATAATGCACTAATTCACTCCAGAGCAGCCGCCTACCCGCGAGTCGGGAGACATATTCTTGCATTGCTACATGCTCATTAGTTATAGTTTCACTAGTTTCTTTCATTAAATCATCAAAAATCGTCATAAATCACATAATCCATCATAATCCATCATAATCCATCATAAATCCAATCAATTCTCACTCATCAATCTCATGACCGGTATAAATTGAGACCT
>CAZWWX010000001.1:0-6412 GCA_964637775.1 uncultured Caryophanales bacterium | reverse complement strand
ATAAATCCAATCAATTCTCACTCATCAATCTCATGACCGGTATAAATTGAGACCTTGTTCCTTCCTTGCTTTTTCGAGCCGTAATAGAGGGCGCGGTCACTGAAACGAATCAAGTCATTGATCATCGCAGCCGGCACCGGATAAGTCGCAACTCCAATACTAACCGTTAGCTTAATATCAACATTGTTAGTCCGAATAAATGCTTCCGTCAACGCAAAGGTGTGATTCTCAATCTTTTTGCGAATCCGCTCAGCTACATCATAAGCCAACTGCTCTGTTCCATTCGGAATAATAATCGTAAACTCTTCGCCACCATAACGGGCGACAATATCCTCTTTACGAGTCATCTGCATCAACAACTGCGCCAATTCGCGCAACACCTGATTGCCGGCCTGGTGGCCATACACATCATTAATATCCTTAAAGAAATCGATATCAAGCATCAACAATGCAATCGTCTCTTTTCGGTAATCGGCTTCTTCCAACATCCGCATCAGAATATCCAAGAAAGCACGATAATTATAGATCCCCGTCAACTCGTCGAGCAGACTCTTATCTTCAACCGCTTTATAAGTTGCGGCATTTTTAATCGCCAGTCCGGCCTGATTAGCGAACAGGCTCAGGATTTCAATATCCCGCTTGGAAAAATTCTCCTTTGCCAAACTCGCCATATTAATTACGCCAAGCAATTCATCACGGAATACGAGTGGTAGCGACATAAAAGATTTACCCCGTCGCTTACAGATAAGGTTCTCTTCCTTAAAAAATTGCACCGGGTCATCAATTATTACCGGATGCTTTGTAATCAAGACTTGCTCCATCATCTTTTTGTCGAGCAGACAATTGTTATCCTCGAATTCATCCACTTCCCCACTATCTTGAACATAGTTGGCAAATACTACTTTCAGCTTATCGCCTTGCATTATGTAAATATTATTGTAATCGAACTTAATTAAATCCTGCAAAGCCGATTGTAAAGCCAATATAGTGCGTTTCAAATCAAGTTCCGATGTAAAACCACTCACAAGCCGATTAACTGTCTTAATTCGCAGATTAGACTGCTTGTAGTAAGAATAAAACCTAACCATCAGTGCGATCAGTATAAATTGCGATGAAATTATTAATAGCGCATGGAAGCCGAATGTGTTATTCGCAATATACATAACAACGCCATAGCTAAGCGAGATAACAAAAGCTAACAGATCCCAGAGAACCTCTTCGCCCCACACTTCGTGTTCCTTGTCAGTGATAATTAAGTGCGAAAATGTCATAATTATATTATTTACCAATAGATAGGCGATTGCATAAAGACCAATCGGCAACAACATGTTGCTCATCTGACCGGCGGTAAAACCGATCTCACCGCCAACGGCTAAATAAACAAACGCCGGAATAACCGACATGTAGAGGAGCATCCCCTGATTGAAGATTATCCGATCAAGCTTACGACCACGTAAAGTAAATAATGCACTAATAACTAATGCTAACTGAACCAACAAAATTTCGATCGCCAGCCCATATTTAAGGAAAGCCATAAACGACAGCGCAAAACTGAAAGTAATATGGTTATTGCCAATCTTAATTGGCACACTATTCAACGCAATCAGTATGCCCAAATAAATTAAGAGTGTTCGCAGCTCATCAAGATTAAGTTCCGGCAGTTGAGTAACACAGATATAGACACCAATAATAATCGCAACTAATGTAAAAACCGCCAGTCCAACAAGTTTGCGCCATTGCGAACGCCACTTAGAGTAAACCCCCTGCATAAGCATTTCTCCCATTTGTATATGCGAAATAGACTACTCTTCAAACACTCAGCAGCCTAATCCCATCCACATTAAATTTAAATTCTCTATATATGAAAAATATTATACACTTATTTACAAATATTTGCTAATAATTTCTACTTTATCAAGTCGTTCCCAAGGAAGATTTAAGTCACTCCTACCAAAATGGCCATATGCAGCCACCTGCTTGTAGATCGGGCGACGCAAATCGAGCGCTTTAATAATGCCCGCAGGACTGAGATCAAACTCAGCCTTGATAATCTCAACGATTTTGCTCTCGGCAATCTTCGCTGTTCCGTAAGTATCAACGCTAATCGAAACCGGTTGTGCAATACCAATCGCGTATGCCAGTTGTACCTCGCATTTATCGGCGAGACCTGCTGCGACGATATTCTTCGCAACATAACGTGCGGCGTAGGCAGCTGACCGGTCAACCTTTGTTGGGTCTTTACCGGAAAAAGCACCGCCGCCATGACGAGCATAACCGCCATAGGTATCAACGATAATCTTACGTCCGGTTAGACCGGCATCGCCTTGCGGACCGCCGATAACGAAGCGGCCTGTCGGATTGATTAGGAATCTTGTATTCTCATCAACCAGCCCTTCCGGCAAGATTGGATCGATAACATATTTCTTAACCCCTTCGGTCAATTGCTCAGGTGCAACGTCAGGATGATGCTGCGTTGAAATAACAACCGTATCAATCCGCTTGGGCACACCATCAACATATTCAACAGTAACTTGTGACTTACCGTCCGGGCGCAGATAGCTTAGCAATTTGGTCTTGCGCACTACTTTTAGTTGGCGCGCCAAACGATGCGCGAGCGATATCGGTAACGGCATCAACTCAGGCGTCTCAGTGCAGGCGAATCCGAACATCAAACCTTGGTCACCGGCACCGATTTCTTCTTCTGAGCGGTCAACCCCTTGCGCAATATCCGGTGATTGTTCATCTATTGATAGCAGCACAGCACAAGTATCAGCATCAAAGCCGTATTTGCCTCGAGTATAGCCAATCTCCTTAACCGTCTGCCTAACTATTCTCGCAATATCAACGTAACAGCCGGTCGTAATCTCGCCCGCAACAAGCACCATACCCGTACTAATCGCCGTCTCACAAGCAACCCGCGCATTCGGGTCCGCCGCCAATATCTCGTCCAGAATTGCGTCGCTAATCTGGTCGCACATTTTGTCGGGGTGACCTTCCGTTACTGATTCAGATGTAAATAGAAAAGATCTTAATTTCTCTGTCACTCTTATACCTCCTAAACATTTTGCTTACTGACATATATTAGAATAATCTAATATTAAAGTCAATAGAGTTAAAGCGTGCGGGAATTTCACGCGAATAATTGACTTTAATTAAACAACGTAATGTGATATTCTTAACACAAAGATGTATAGTAACCAAGGGGGGATTTAGATGTTAACACCGGAGGAGATTTTTGAAAAAGAGTTTAAGCGCTCTTTTCATGGTTATAATGCGGACGAGGTCAATGAGTTCCTTGATCAGGTAATCCAAGATTTTGCGAGATTGATGGAGGAGAACCGTTCACTACGTCGCGAACTTCAACAAAGGGGCGGGGGAACAAGCGCTGCGATGAGCGCAACGATGACAGCACAACACACGCAGACAATCGTGCGACCACAACCGGCGCCGCGACCTGATGAGGATTTGCTGCGTCCAAGTGAACCGACGAGACGACCACAGCCGGTTGCTCAACGAGAGTTGCCGTCGATTCGTGATTTAGTTGACGAGCGGCCATCAGCTGAGGATACACAACGCGAGTTGTTGAGGCGGCTTGAAGCGTTGGAGAAGTATATTTATAATCGCGATAATCGATAATAATTAAATAACAGCTGATATATACCTTTCTCACTACCACAACGAGTTGCTAAGACGTTCGAAAAATATATATCAGCTGTTATTTTTTTGTGCCATTAAAGCATTATATACCCTTAAAGCATTATATACCTTAGCTACCGGATGGAATATGGTCCGCGGATCATAACGAATGCCGGACCGGCAGTAATCTTAATACCACGCTCATCATCGCGCGGGAACAATAATAGGTGGTTCAGCGGTATCGAATTACCAATCTTGATGTCTGCACCTGATGTAAGATTAGGAATACCATTTGCGCCATCACCATAGGCTGTAGCCTTACCACCGCGAAGAATGAATTCAGTACCTGCACCTGCGATTAGGATCTGACCGACTTTAAGTTCCTCTACAACAAGCTCAACAACGCCACCGCCACCGCCGGTACCTGTGCCGATTAACTGTCTAATCTGCTCATCGACATAGCTTTTGGTAACAAGCGGATCCTCAGTAGAGCCGGGTCCGGCTGCGTAAACAGTCGCAGCGGCAAGAAGCGTGATTATTATAAGGATAGAGATGATTTTAATCTTTTTGTTCATATGGTTGCCTCCCTTGGATTGCAGTAATTACTATTATAATTATATCATAATATGTTCATGGGGCTCGACAAGAAACTTTTCAAAAAGTTTTTCTGGAATCAAATAAAATAATTCGACAAGCGAACATTCCTTATAACAAGATAATATAATATTCTCTATTTTTTTATCCTCTATTCTGAAACATAGGAATTTAGTTCCATATTAAGATTATATGTCCAGAAAGATAAGTGATAGCTTTCATAATCTAATGTCTATCTCTCTCATGAATTGTATTAAGTCAATATATTTTATTCCAAATTCTTTGCATACATTAGGGATTTTTACTGCTTTTTTTATATCCGTTTGATATTTTTCTAACGTTACAATAGGCAGTTTAAGTGCTAAACCATAGGCACAAATCCATGAATCCGCTAACATAGCAAATTCGTACTTTGCCGATTCCTTGTATTGTTTGTTTATATTTATTGAATTGATTATTCTACGATAAGCATCAATTACATCCGAACTAGGTAGCATAGATACAATAAAATTAGAACTCTTACTCTTATACCAATCCGATAATTCATCTTTTCCACGTAGTATTTCTTCTTGTACTTCCTTTATTATTAATATATTACTTGAACCTTTGTTTATAAGTTGCGACCAAAAACTTGGAGCAATATCAAAAGGATATATAGATCTGTGAGCCGCTATAAAAATATTAGTATCAACAATATATCTAGCCTCCATAATTTATAAATTCCTCTTTGAAATAATCATATGTTTTTATGGAATTATCAAGTAGTCGAAATGCTTGTGCATAACTAGCATACCCTGCTTCAGTGCCTTCTATTACTACATGTATAAAACTATCTCCTAAACGAGATACACTATTATTATAGTAATTTCCTCCATTTAGTTTTTTTTGACTTTTTTCTAACCTTTCTGTAGTTAATTGGCGTACTTCTTCAAACAATTCCTGACCTATAATATTCATGCTTTTAAGTTTGATTGCAAATGCAATTTCACTAACGTGAAACAATTTGCTTAATTTTGTAATTTGATCTATTTTCAATGCTTTCGCATCCCATAACGTTTTCACATGGGAAGTAGGCATTAACAACTCGGCAGAAATATTATTTATTTTTCTTTCCATTGCATACGGGCTTCTAAAATCTTTATCTATAAAAATATTATCTTCTTCCAATAAAAAATGAATATACTCATGAATAAGTGTAAAAATTTTCCCAGTCACACTGTCGTTACTATTGATAAAAATAAACGGAGCAATATCGTCATAAAGTAAAAATCCTCTAAACTCACTTACATCTAATTTGCGGTGGGTATTAGAGCCTACTATTCCATTCTGCATTACAGTAATCCCACGTTTTTCAATTTTTTTTCTTAAGTACTTAAAAGCACTTATATTGTCCTGGTGGTCTTTGTACCAATACTCATTTAAATCTAAATAATCTCGGGAAGCTCTACAGATTGTATCTACATCCCTCTCGCCAAGTTTTACTAAATTATCTGGTATTAGTTTTTCCCAACCATTTTCCCTACGATAGTCGCTTAGCCAATCTTTTTTTCTACTAATGTTATATATTGTATCCTTTAGCTCTTTGCTAATCTGCGGTACTTTATTTCCAATTGTTCTAAATTCAGATTGAATTAAATCCGTTTGTGGAGGTTCATCAAGAAACATATAACCAAAAGGTACTTTTAAGTAACGTGCTAATTCCTCAAGTTGCCTAAAAGTTGGTCTTTTATCTTGGTTAATCCATAAATCAATATCCATAAACTTGTGCCCTATTTCTTCAAAATCAATTTTAGATTCCTCAATAGCCCACATTAATATTTGTTTATTTATTTTTACTCTATTATCGTCAACCATACTAATGACCCTCCGTAAGATTAATCCATTAATACTAACATTATACCACGGCTTTTTAACTTAAGACATAAAAGCTAATTAATATCATTTATTTCCAATAATTTCAAGTTATCTTTAATTTTATTTCCCCGGCGGTTTGCATCCGCGCTCTTCTCACGGAGCGCTGATGCAAAATACACGAGTGGTTTGTTCTGTTTTGCTGTTTCTGCGTTTCTAACAGGTGGTCCTCGGTTTACTTGCTCGCGGCCCCTTTAGAATATAAATGTATTAAGAAAAAAGCTCAACTCAGGAGAGGGGGTGAGATGGATGAGAGAACAGAGCTACTTAA